>PGZW01000045.1 GCA_002841515.1 Firmicutes bacterium HGW-Firmicutes-19
CCAAACTTGTTTATATTCATTATGTTACAATCGAAGGTCATGAACACCATGAGCCATTCGGGAATCAAGTAGGAGGGCGGTTATGAAAAGAAACTTTCAACGTTCGATCTTGATCTTGATGCTGATGCTCGTATTTATATTGCCGGTATCCGCATCCTCCGCAACTTCACGTACCCGGACACTCAATGCAAAATATGAGATCGTTTGGACGCAAGATGCGTATTTGCCCAAGCGGACGATTACGAATTTGGGATTAAAATCCCCCCAAGATTCCGTTATTGATTCACGCAATCATCTGTACATTGCTGATAAAGACAATCAGCGGATTGTTGAGTATGATACCAACACGGATAAAGTCGTTTTAATCATTACTCATCCATTGATGAAAACACCCACAGGTATTACCTTGGCGGTCAATGGCGATATATATGTCGCAGATCCGCAAGCAGCCATGATCTTTCGTTTTTCAAGTGACGGTCAACTGATCGAATCTTTTGATCGACCGACATCCGCATCTTTTGGGGATACGACCTACAAGCCCATGAAAATCGCGGTCGACAATCGTCGCAACATGTATATTCTTTCCGAGGGGGTTTATAACGGTATCATCCAGTTATCCAACGCCGGTGAGTTTTTAGGTTACTTCACATCGAACAAAGTACGGCTGAGTTTCACGCAGATGCTACAAGATATATTTTATACGGATGCTCAAAAGGCACTACTATTAGGACGCGTTCCTACGACATTCACCAATGTCTACCTCGATCAAAAAGGTATTGTCTATACAACGACGATGGGAACCAATTTGCACGGTTTGAAAAAACACAATACAGCCGGTCAAGATATGTTCGTTAATCAGTACACATGGGGTCCCAGTGATTTGATTGATATGACTGTCGATCAAAAAGGAATAATTTACGGGGCTTCGAAATCCGGTCTGATTTTTGTTTACACAAACGACGGGCAGTATATCTTCAGTTTTGGATCTTCATACGCGGAATACGATATCGCGGGTTTATTTAGTAGTATATCATCAATTTCTGTGGATTCTAATGGACAACTTTGGGTCATCGACAGTGAAAAATCGTTCATTCAATCCTTCGAGCCGACGGAATATGCTTCACAAATATATACGGCGATCGATCTTTTCAATCAAGGGGAATATGAGAAGGCAACTGATCTTTGGCAGGAAGTATTACGATTGAATCAAATGTCCGTGTTGGCTCATAACGGAATCGGCATGAACTATATGTATACGCAACAGTATGATGAAGCCATGTTCCACTTTGAAATTGCCGGCAACCGATTTTACTACTCTCAGGCATTTTGGGAAGTACGAAATGATTGGTTACAAAGAAATCTCGGGACAGTGTTGTTTGGGTTGATTTTACTCTCCTTCTTATTGGCATTGACCCGCAAATACAGACGCACACATAATTTGTTAAAACCGATCAAAGATTTTGTACATAAAATCCTATCCATTAAAATCGTAAGGGATGTTTTGTTTGTTTTTTCCTTCTTAAAACATCCAATCGATTCTTTCTATGACCTTAAGAAAGGTCGAAAAGGTTCAATGGCCGGAGCGTTACTTTTATATGGAATATTTTTTGCGATTTTCATTTGGTATATGCTTGGCAAGGGATTTATTTATCAGTGGATTGCAATTGAAGATGTTGATATGCAATCCGTTGTTATCGGATTCTTCTCAATTATATTCTTATCGATTCTATGTAACTATCTTGTTTCATCGATCAATGACGGGGAAGGTTCTTTCTCTCAGCTGATAAAAATGGTCGCCTACAGTTTGGGTCCGGTCATGATTATTTATGTATTGGTCATCGGATTGAGTTACATCTTAACGTTTAATGAAATGTTTTTGTTGGAAACCTTACAGCAGGCAGCACTCTTGTGGACGGGGGTCAATTTGTATTTGGGGGTTCAGGAGACACACAATTATACCGTACGAGAATCTGTGAAGAGCATTCTGCTTACGATCGTCTTTATCTTGATCATCGCTATTATTCTGCTGATTGTGATCATCATGAGCGAGCAGGTGTATATGTTCTTTGAAGCTATTATCAAGGAGGTAATCCGAAATGTCACAAATTAAGAAACTATCGATGGTGTTGCTGACATTCGTCGTTACTTTTACCATCGTTGCCGCTTCGCAATACATACCGACATCCCACGATACCGGTTTGCCACCGGAAACAATCACGTATGATGATTTACAACCAACAGAATTTGAACTTTTGTATGAAACCGAGAATCTGATTTACTATTTCCGTGATGACAGAGAGATTTTAGCAATCAAAGATAAACGGAACGGATACTTGTGGAAAACCGGTTTGGATATTGAATTTAACAAGTACTTGGAGGAAGCGTGTAAGTTAGTGCCGGATGATCAAAAGGTTGATTGTTAACCGATCGAAGACCGGCTAAATACAACGTATACCGGTATTGCTAACTCCTTGCTGACGATTGAATACTATGATATTTCATCTTCGATCCGAAGGATGTCAAGCGCTTCCGATGCCGGTGTGACATCGCAGTTGGCAACGGTCAACAATGATCCTTCTCATCGCCGATTGGATGTTCGCTTTGGCACACTAAGAATTGAAGTCAAAGTTCATATATACTTTGATGAAGATGGCATTCGCTATGAAATTCGTGACAATGAAATTACCGGGGAAGGCGTTTCGGTTTTGGCAGGAGTCATGCTGACACCGTTTATGGGAGCATCCGGTGGAACCAAACTATACTGGGATGCAGAGAGAGAGGCCTTCCGTAGAGCCGTGCCCAATCCACCGTTGGATGGATATGTATTGGTACCGGATGGTCCAGGGGCACTGATACGGTTTGTCGATCGCAATACCAGCCTGACATCATACAATGGGAATGTTTATGGTGAAGATTTGACGGAAAGTGATTATTATTATGGACGTGAAACTTCATATTTGCCGCTGAAATCACCGATGATGCCTGTATTTGGTATCGCTCACGGAAATAGACAGGCTGCATTTGTGGCTTATGCAACTTCCGGTGGTGAATATATGAATATCATCGTATCACCTGAACAAAATCTAACAAATTACACCTATGCTTATCCTCGATTTGAGTACAATAAATTATTCCATCAAGTGTACAATCGTCAAGGGGACGGATACTTTACACTGATGGAAAATCGTAATCACTTCGATGTATCGATGCGTTATGACTTTTTAGCCAATGATGGTACACAGGATGGCTTTCCGGCGGATTATGTCGGTATGGCATTAAAATATCGCAATTATCTGAAAGATAATGACGGTTTGCCTTCGACTACGCGAAGCAAAGGAGATATCCCGATCCGATTGGATTTTGTAATGTCGGATATTAAGCGAAGTGTTTTTGGTATGGAAGATGTCATAGCTACCACAGCTGCTCAAGTCAAGGACATCTTGAGCGATGTCAAATCTTTAGGAATTAATTATGTGACAAGCGGACTGTTGGGATGGCAAAAAGGTGGAATTACCAATGGTCATCCTGGAAAAACGGATTGGTCAGGTTCAATTGGTTCTCAGCGTGAATTCGAAGATTTAAATGAATTCGCCAAGGAAAACGGCTATGATGTTTCCGTTTCGCAAAACTATGTCATGATTCACAAAGATCAAGTCGGTTATCTCAATACGGCAGCCAAGCACATGAATGGCTGGTATATGGAATATCGCTTGCGTGATAATATGCCGGTTACGTTGTTTGGTTATGCAAGACCTTCCGTAAGTGCAAAATGGATGGTAGAGCAAAGCCGCAGGTTATCGAATGTTGGGTTTGATTCGTTGACTGTTGAAGGTATCTCTAACATTCTAATCAGTGAATACTCAAAGGAAAGTTCGGAAGTTGGTAAAACGATTGAACTTTATCAACAAACGTTCAAACAACTCGAAAATTGGAAAATATCGGCAACGACGCCCAATGAGTACTTATGGAAATATGTTGACCGCTTCTTGCAAGCACCGGTCTATTCCAGTCAGTTTTTAATACAAACAGATACTGTCCCATTTTTACAAATGGTCATTAACAACAATATGGAAATGTATGCCCCATACTCCAACTTCTCATTTTATACACGTCAAGACGTGTTGCGCATGATCGATTATAATCTGTCACCGTCATTTGTATTGACACACTATCCCTCGTATCAGCTGACATTGACCAACTCTGCCAGATTTTACTCGACGGAGTATGTGCAGTATAAAGATCTCATCCAACAAATCTATCAGGATGTCAATGGTGCTTTGAAAGATGTGACTCATGCTCAATGGATCGATCGAATCGTCATTGAAAACGGAGTCATTCAAAACGTATATGACAATGGCATGGTGGTTATCATCAACTACACCCAACAGCCGATCGAAGTATTTGGTACGACCATCGCGGGTGAGTCTGCAAAAGCAGTGATGGCGGAGGTGAATCGATGAAACAGCGAAAAAATAAGCCAAGCCGTCAATATTTGAAGCAACAAAATCGGGCAGGGTACATGTTCTTTATGCCTTGGTTGATCGGTTTTCTAGTGTTCACTTTATTC
The DNA here is from genome assembly GCA_002841515.1 of Firmicutes bacterium HGW-Firmicutes-19. Classification (GTDB taxonomy): domain Bacteria; phylum Bacillota_I; class Bacilli_A; order Erysipelotrichales; family Erysipelotrichaceae; genus UBA2227. The sequence goes on from PGZW01000045.1 coordinate 4,568, forward strand.
CCGTTTATTTACACGGTTTATTTGAGTTTTCATAAAGTAAATTTGAATGTCCTTGGGTGGACCACGATTTTCAACGGAATCGATAACTATGTAACGGCGTTTTTGCGAAATCCTGATTTTACTCCTGCATTGATTCAGTTCTTCTTGACAGAGTTGATCTATGTTCCGACGATTTTGATCATATCGTTTATTCTTGCCTTACTTCTAAATGGTAAATTTAGGTTTCGAACAGTATTTAGAATCATCTATTTCTTACCAGTTATTGTTATATCCGGTTCGGTCATGAATCAATTGATGAGTTCGGGTAATGTTCAAGTCGGCAATGTCCGAAGAATCTTTGTGTATCAAATCATTGAGAGCTATAGCCCACAACTTGCGGATGTCATCGTGTTTTTGTTTAATAACTTCGCTTTGGTTTTATGGTTCACCGGAATTCCGATCGTGCTTTTTTTGAGTGGATTACAAAAAATCAATACTGCACTGTATGAAGCGGCTCAGATCGATGGTGCAACCTCTTGGCAGATTTTATGGAAAATAACGATGCCGATCATCCGACCGATCGTTTTAGTCGCAGCCGTATTTACCGTTGTTTCATTGGGTATGTTTCCAATCAATCCAGTGTATGGCATGATTCAAACTGCGATATTCGACACTGTCGGCGGATTGGGGGTTGCCTCATCCTATGCCTGGATTTACAGTATGACAATTTTACTGCTAATCGCCATGATTTATGTGGTATTGAAGGATCACTCCAAAGATGAGTATGTCATCAATATCCGGCAACAGCAGGCAGAACGTCTGCTAAAGCAAGTAAAAAAAGATCAACGCAGAAGCAAGTTGCATGGATTACTAGATAAAAAGGCAGGTGAAAAACATGAAAAGCAATAAATTGAACTTTGTATGGAAAGACAGCCGGTTAAGAAGTAAACTGCTGGGATACCATCTGACGGATGGTTGGATTTACCGGTCGGCAGTTTATCTTCTGTTAGTAGCGATTGCCTATGTGTTTCTTTATCCGTTGTTGCGCATGATTTCGATGACATTTATGTCGACCGCCGACCTCATTAATCCGGAAATTGACTGGGTACCTCAGAACTGGTCATTGACAAACCTACGTGTTGCTTGGAGTGTCATGGATATGCCTGGGACAATATTCAACTCGCTTTGGTATTCTGGAACCCTGGCATTAGCTCAGACATTCGTTTCAGCGATGACGGGTTTTGCTTTTGCCAGATACCAGTTCAAGTTTAAAAACTTTTGGTTTATGATGGTTTTATTATCTTTCGTCATTCCGGTTCCATTGGTACTTATCCCGCGCTGGATGATGTTTATTACCGTTCAAAATACAACCGGAATCAAACTGATTGGTACGATATTCCCGCAATTGATGATGTCGATCGCGGGTCAAGGTGTTTATTCAGCCATCCTTATCTTAATATTCTTCAATTTCTTTAAAATGATTCCAGTCAGCTTGGATGAGGCAGCCCGGATCGATGGTGCTACTTCATGGCAGGTCTTCTATCATATCATCCTTAAAATGTCAGTTCCGACCATTGCGACCGTATTTCTGTTTTCCTTTGTATGGAACTACAATGAAAGTTATATTACTTCAACCTTCGTACGAAGTGCCATGAAATTGATGCCATTGCAATTATCGCTCTTTGATTCGATTTTCGAGCGTATGTCGGCAAATGTTCCCGGTGCTCCGGGAGGGCAGTTTAGAATCAATGAGTCATTCAAGATGGCGGCCACCTTAATTACGATGGCACCAATGATGATCATGTATTTATTTGTACAAAGACAGTTTGTTGAAGGTATTGAGAAGACCGGTATAACTGGCGAGTAGAGAGGTATATAGTGGAAAAAATTCGAGGAGTGAATCTTGGTGGTTGGTTTGTTTTGGAGCGTTGGATGTCGCAACCACTGTTTGAGGGTGTCGAAGGACGTGATGAGACAGTTTTCTGTCAACAAAAACCTTCCGCAGAAGCTTTTTTACAACATCATTGGGAGACGTTTATAACAGAAGACGACTTTATTTGGTTATCTAAAAGAAAAATCAATCTGATTCGATTGCCTTTTCCTTGGTGGGTGTTTGGTGAAGAACAACCATATTATTCATGTATAAAATGGTTGGATCGCGCCATGGATTGGGCTGCGAAGCAAAAACTTCCGGTATTGTTGGATTTACATACTGCACCGGGATGTCAAAACGGGTTTGACAACGGGGGAATCGAAGGTGTTTGTACATGGCATCATGATCCAAAAAACATTCAACGGACCATCGATGTGTTAAAGCAAATTGCAGTGCGCTATAAAGAACATCCGGCTCTTTGGGGTATTGAAGCGTTGAATGAACCGCGATGGGATATTGATATGAAACTGATTCAGCAGTTTTATTTGGATACTTATTCTGAGTTAAGAAAAATCCTGCTTCCAACGCATACGATCGTGTTTCACGATGCTTTTCGTAATAATGAGTGGGAAGAGTTCTTCCGAGATAACGCATTGGATAATGTTGTGCTGGATTTGCATTTGTATCAAAATTTTGATGAACGCTTTCATGAGGGCGGAATACTCAATAACCTGATGTTTCCGTTGCAACAACAAGTGGAAGTCATTGATCGGGTGTCGAAAATCGTACGTTGCATCGTTGGAGAGTGGTCTTTGGGTCTTCACCCTAAAAATTTCTCGAATCTTGATCGTTTTAATCGTCATTTAGCATTACGCAGTTTCGGAGCAAATCAACTGCTAGCGTTTGAACGTGGCTATGGGTGGGTATTCTGGAACTATAAAATCGCGACAGAAAGTTATAACTGGAACTTTAGAAAACTGGTTGAAACGGGGGTTTTGCCAGATGATTACTCGATATAAAACTGGAATTTTAATCTTACTTGCTGGTTTGCTTGTATCTGGTTGTGCCAAAGTTGAGCCGCCGATTGATGAAGAAGAAGTCATCAGAGCAAAAATCGCACAACTGGTTCAGGCAGAGCGGAATAATTTTACATCTCAACATTTGAGTGAATATCCCTTGGGATCTGTTTTGAGCGGAGGCGGCTCACGGCCTGCGGATGACTCTGTAAATGGTTGGCGATTGATGATCGACAACTACCAAAAAAACTCGACGATTCCGATCATTTATGGTGTCGATGCCGTGCACGGTCATAATAATTTACTAGGGGCTACCATTTTCCCTCATAACATTGGCTTGGGAGCTGCAAACGATGAAGACTTGATGCGTCGGATTGGGATTGCAACGGGTAAAGAAGTCTCGGCTACCGGAGTACATTGGAATTTCGCTCCGACTCTTGCGGTCGTTCAAGACATCCGCTGGGGAAGAACGTATGAAAGTTATTCCGAAAATCCTCAACTGGTTTCAACATTGGGGTCAGCTTATATCCAAGGATTGCAATCGGTTGGGATTGCTGCAACGGCGAAGCATTTTTTGGCGGATGGAGCAACAGCTTATGGAACCGGGTCGGGATACTATCTGGTGGATCAAGGAGACGCACAGCTCGATGAGGACGAGATTCGTCGCGTTCATTTATATCCGTATCTTGCCGCAATCAGTGAGGCGGATGTTTTGACCGTCATGGTATCATTCAGCAGCATCAATGGTGACAAGATGCATGCTTCCAAGTATTGGATTACAGACGTACTTAAAGGCGAACTTGGATTCAAAGGTTTGGTTATCAGTGACTGGGAAGCGATTCATCAGTTGCCGGGTTCTCTGTATCAGCAGATCGTAGCTTCCATCAATGCGGGAGTTGATATGCTTATGGAACCGATAAAGTGGAAAGAATCGGTGGATACGATGGTCCGGGCGGTTAAAAACGGAGATATCTCTAAGGAAAGAATCGAAGACGCTTATCAGCGGGTCATGTATGTTAAGGAGAAGTTGGGATTAATTGATGGAAGTTATAAAGCTTTTGATGAGTCCGTGATTTATTCGCAAGAACATCAGGATTTGGCTCGTGAAGCGGTATCAAAGTCGTTGGTTCTGCTAAAAAATAACAAAGTTCTTCCTTTTAAGAAAGATGCGAAAATACTATTGATTGGTCCGGGGGCAGATAATGCCGGTTTGGCCAGCGGTGGGTGGACGTTTAGTTGGCAAGGTGAGATGACGGGTGATAAGTTGCCTCAGGCAACCACATTGAAACAGGCGTTTGAGTCGGTTGCCAATATAAATGGCGGATTGATTACGACGGATGTATCAAAAATCAATGAGGTTGATGTCGTCGTATTGGCTTTGGCTGAAAATCCGTATGCGGAAGGTGCGGGTGATGCCAGTGATTTGTCGCTGAGTGGATCAATGATGAGTTCTGCCAATAAGGAAGCGATTGAATTTGCGAAGTTATCAAAAAAGCCAGTCGTTACGATTCTTACTGCAGGCAGACCTCGGTTGGTCAATGAAGAATTGAAGGATTGGGATGCATTTGTCATGGCTTGGCTGTACGGGACTGAGGCAAAAGGGATTACGGATGTGTTGTATGGGGATGTGAACTTTACCGGTAAATTGCCGTTTAGCTGGCCGAAAACATCAGAGACCAATACGATAAGTACTCAAAATCCTGAACGTGATGAGTCCAATGTGTTGTTCGATTTTGGCTTTGGGTTACGTTATCCATAAAAAAACAGAAGCAATGCTTCTGTTGAGGTTATTCGGGTTTTTCTTGAATCGAGAATGTCACTGTGGCTACTGCTTTGGCGGCCATTGGTATGACGATCGTTTGATCATCAAGATGTATCAGCGCATTGCGTGACTGGTTGGACATATTATATACCACCAGATTTACGGTTTGATCCGGGTTGAGGAAGGCGACACTCGTAAAGTTTCCTTCGGCTTTTGTAGAATCGATTCGGATCGCATTGGGCTGAGTAAATTTACTGAAATGTGCCAAAGCATAGTAATCAAGATTATAGGTAAGTTCGCCGGTTTGTTGATTAACGGTCACAACACCTCGGCAAGTGCTTTGGCCAAACCCAGGAACAGTGGGTCCATTGTCCTCATCCAATGCGAAGTTCCATAGAACATACGTTTTGGAGTGATTGCGGAATACATCGATACCGGTTTTGATTTCACCTAAGAATGCTTGTTCAAAGGGTGGGACCCACTCGCCTCCGGAAGCTTCCGTAAAGTAAACATCATGATCAGGAAACTCACGCTTGACTTCGGACATGGCGCTCACTTGTCCGCCATAGACATGCCAGGCGACACCATCGACTAAATCAGGAATGTTCTTTAAAATATCAAGCGGATAGTCCTTGCGATCCCAGTTGTGATCGTAGACTAAGATTTTCGTGTCAATACCAGCTTTTTGAAAAGCTGGGACTAAACCGTTTTTGATAAAATTTGTTTGTTGCTGAGCGTTCATTCCCAATCCGGGATAATGTACAGGAACATACAACGGTTCATTTTGCGGGGTAATGGCATAAATGTCGATACCTTCATTCTTGTATGCCTGAACGAATTTCGCAAAGTATTCCCCATATACCGGGTAGTATTGCGGTTTCAATTGTCCACCGACCGTGGAGTCTGTAGTTTTCATCCAACCGGGAGCACTCCAGGGACTAGCCATGATTTTAAGATCAGGATTGATACGCAGTGCTTGTTGTAACAGGGGGATGATATCCGTGCGGTCATGGTCGATCGAGAAATATTCGAGAGTTTCATCAGTTTGACCTTTGGGCATATCGTTATACGTATAGAAGTCACGGGCAAAGTCAGATGCTCCCATCGGTTGTCGGATAAAGGACAATCCGATGCCTTCCTCGCGGTCAAACAGTTTGATCATCAGTTGATCTCGGACTTCACTGGGGAGCACTTGATTGATCAAAAAGGCGGATGAATCGGTAAACGAAGCACCGGAGCCCACGATGGTTTGATATTTGACATTGGGATTGATGCGAACATCGAAGCCGGACGTCGGTGCCTGGCCTTTGATAAATACCGAAGCATCTTCCACTTTTGTAAATAGATGGGTTTGATCAACGGTCGACAAATAGACTTCGACTTGACTTGTTATTTCAAAGCGTTTCTCAGGATCGGGTTTTGGATCGGTGGGAATGACCGGCGCACATGCAACGAGCATTGTGGTAAGTCCGGCAGATATCAGTTTCGTCATTTTCATAGCAGTCCTTTACTTTTTGTTCTTAATGATATCATCCATCTCAGTGGCTTGATACACCCGGATGGAATCGATTTCCATGGTCGTTGGCCAGCCTTCTTCCGCGACTCCGCGGGCACCCCCCCAATTACCGCCAACGGCGATATTGAGGATCAGGTGGAAGGGGATATCGAAGGGCCATTGTTGACTGGTCGGACAGTTGAGGTAAAGCGAGGGCATAAACCGATACACGAATTCATCGTTGATGTAGTATCGGATCTGATCAGGAAGCCATTCAATTGTATAAGTATTGAATGTTTCGCTGACATTGGATAACTGTTTAGAAAAGCCTTGTTGAGTGCCATCAAGATGATTAAACTTCGCTGTGTGGACAGTACCGTGAATAAGATCTAAATCTTGAACGACATATTCCATGATATCGATTTCTCCGGAGCGCGGCCATCCGCCATACTGGCTGACGGTCGGCAACATCCAGATGGCTGACCAAGATCCCAAAACATCCGGAAGCTTTGCGACTACTTCGATTTTTCCATAGCGCCAGTCACCTTTGTTTCGACTGACAAGGCGGGTTGATGTAAAATTATTCGGGCCAATGGTCTCTTTGCGGGCTTCAATGATTAGTTTGCCGTCTTTGACTTCAACATTATCGCCTTGGGTGTAGTATTGAAGTTCGCGGTTACCCCAGCCGTTCCCTCCAACGTCATACGACCATTTTTGTGGATCAGGCTTTCCATCCACATCAAATTCATCTGACCATACCAGTTGGTAGGTCAGAGCATTGAAGTCATATTCGTATCCCGCAGATTTACAGTTGCTTGGCGGGGTTACCGGCGGTTTGGTTGTACATGCGGACATGGATAGTAGTAAGATAAGGTATAGTATTTTTCTCATAGAATCCCTCTTTGTTTAAATTATACATGTTTTATAAAATAAAGAAAACGTTTTCACACAATATCACGAGTATAAATTCCACTTGGAATTGATAAATAAAGGAGCAACATATGGATAAACAACACGGTCGATTAGAAGGTTTTGCGCAGTATGCTAAGGAAGTGGCAGCTGAAGGTGCAGTTTTATTAAAAAATGAAAATCAGACACTTCCAATTAAGCTCGATGAGAGGGTTGCGGTGTTTGGCCGCATTCAAAACAGTTATTACAAAAGCGGTACCGGTTCGGGCGGATTGGTCAATGTGGACTACGTCGTAAACATACTTGATGGTTTACGCAATTCCGGAGTTGTCAAAGTAGATGAGCATCTTGCTGATATTTATCAACAGTGGGTAAATGATCATCCGTTTGAAAAAGGTGCCGGATGGGGTCAGGAACCCTGGTCTCAAGTGGAGATGGAAATATCAGATGAGATCGTCAGCAAGGTTGCTAGTCAAAACGATGTCGCCATCGTCATCATCGGCCGTACGGCGGGTGAAGACCAGGACGCAAGAAATGAACCGGGAAGCTATATGCTTACGGAACTCGAAGAGAAACTGATCGAACAAGTATCCAATCATTTTCCGCGGTGTGCAGTCATTTTGAACGTCGGTAATATCATCGACATGAAATGGGTTGAAAAGGTTCAAGTACCATCGGTCATGTATGTGTGGCAGGGCGGTATGGAAGGCGGAAATGCCGTTGCGGATGTATTGACCGGAAAAGTCAATCCCTGTGGTAAACTAAGTAATACCATTTCGATTGATTTGGATGATGTCTTCTCAACACGTAATTTCGGCCGAAAAGACTTCAATATATATCAAGAAGATATATATGTCGGATATCGATATTTTGAAACTTTCGCACAAGATCGTGTGTTGTTTCCCTTTGGTTTTGGATTGTCTTACTCTTCGTTTTTAATGGAAGCTGTTTCCACTCAGTTCGACGGAAATCACATAAGCATAGATGTATCAGTAACCAACACTGGTGCAGTTGCAGGTAAAGAAGTCGTTCAGCTATACTTCGGTGCGCCGATGGGGGTGTTAGGTAAGCCGTTGAAATCACTGATGGCATATAAGAAGACAAAATTGATTGAACCCAATCAGTCAGAAATCCTTTCGTTTACGATCGACATCAAAGAGATGGCGTCTTATGATGACAGCGGAGCAACCGGTCATCCGTTCAGCTATGTTTTAGAGGCAGGGGAATATCTGATTCACATGGGTAACAGTGTTCGCCACACCAACGTAATCATGCGCGTCGACCTTAAGGATTTGATTGTGACGGAAAAATTGGAATCAGCGATGGCACCGGTAACTCCGTTTCAACGAATTAAACCAATATTCGAAGAAGGTAAGATATCGATTGGTTATGAAGATGCACCATTGCGCACATATGATTTGAATCAGCGAATTGCAGAAAGACGTCCAGTCAATCTTCCTTATACCGGAGATCAAGGGTATAAACTTGCTGATGTCGCTCTCAACAAAGTTTCGTTGGATGAGTTTGTTGCTCAGTTTAGTGATGAAGACTTAGCATGTATCGTTCGTGGTGAAGGTATGAGCAGTCCAAAGGTAACTCCAGGGACGGCATCGGCGTTTGGTGGTGTGACTGATTCTTTGCTTAACTTTGGCCTTCCAATCGCTAGTTGTGCGGATGGTCCTTCGGGCATCCGCATGGATAGCGGAGCGATTGCGACCAGTCTGCCAAATGGCACATGCTTGGCTTGTACATGGAATACCGAAATGGTAGAAGAATTGTTTCAAATGGAAGGCCGTGAGTTGATTAAAAACAACATTGATTTCCTTTTGGGTCCTGGTATCAATATTCATCGCAATCCGCTCAATGGTCGTAACTTTGAGTATTTCTCAGAAGATCCTTATTTGACCGGTTCGATGGCGGTAGCCCAATCCAGGGGTATGCATTCCGAAGGTGCCAGCGGTACGCTCAAACACTTTACGGCGAATAATCAGGAAACCGCCAGACATGATATCGATTGCATCATTTCGGAACGTGCCTTAAGAGAGATTTATCTTAAAGGTTATGAAATGGCGGTCAAGCAGGCAAAAGCCCGTTCAATCATGACTTCCTATAGTGCGGTTAATGGCATTTGGGCAGCCTCGAATTTTGACTTGAATACCACGATATTGCGCGAACAATGGGGCTTTGAGGGCTTTGTTATGACGGACTGGTGGGCGAAGTTGAATGATGAGGGCGGTCCGGCGACGATACGCAATACCAAGGCGATGGTCCGTGCTCAAAATGATATATACATGGTCGTGGAAAATGCTCAGAAAAACAGCACGAATGACAATACCATGGAATCCCTAGAAAATGGCTTGTTAATGCGCGGAGAATTGCAACGAAGTGCTAAAAACATTTGTAATGTCTTGTTACAATCGGAAGCATTCAGACGATTATTGCGCGGTGAACAGATACTGACTCAGACATCCTCAACTTTCAGTCAATCGCAGAGCCATTTGATTAAGATCGATGAAAACACCGAAATTTTCTTAGATGGCGTTGACACATCCGCAGGCAATGAAAAAGCATGGGAACTTGATATTATCAACGGTGGTGAGTATACGTTGGCATTTACTGTGATGTCCAATCTGAACCCCTTGGCACAACTACCAATCAACGTATTGATCAATGATCAGTTTAGTGCTACCTTTGTATTTAATGGTACGGATGGTCAGTTCACAACTCGTGAAAAGCAGTTGAATCTAGCGACCGGAGCTTTAAAACTGACATTTACCTTCCCTCAAAGCGGATTGAAAATTCAAAGACTTCGCTTCATAAAACGATAGTATTCAGACCACCTTCACCGGTGGTCTTTTTCTTGCTTTGTATCGCGCTTTTATTATTGGAATGATTGACAATCGCTCATACTTTTAGTACTATACTTATGCACGCTGCCGACATAGCTCAACTGGTAGAGCAACTGAATCGTAATCAGTAGGTTGCGGGTTCAAGTCCTGTTGTCGG
>PGZW01000046.1 GCA_002841515.1 Firmicutes bacterium HGW-Firmicutes-19
GTTTGGGGATATCTAAGTGTTTATGTAGGTATGACATTGTTGGGTGGTACCTTGGGTGTGCCGGCGGGTATCGGCTTGGCTGTTGCTGTGTTGGCTGCACTTATCGTCATCATGATGACAGATATCAAATTTCTATCCTTCGGACCCGGTGCATTTGCAACTTGGGCTGTATATTTTGGAACCAACTTCGACTTCGTCGGTTCGATCGCGATGTTGATGGTCGGTGTCATCTTGGGTGTTGTTTCCGTAAAACTGACAGCCCTGATTTCCAAATAGTAATTGGCAGCTTCGGCTGCCTTTTTTGTGTTACAATAAAGCAAGATTTCAGGAGGAACCCATGACGACCATTACCACCCTAAAACTGGATTATGACAATAACGGACGAATTTTCACCGTCTATCCGACCCTGATTTTTGATGAACATGAAATGGTCATGATCGACTGCGGCTATCCCGGACATCTGCCCAAGATTCAAGAGCTTGCATTGATGCAGGGCATTGACTTAAAACGGTTGACTAAAATCATCGTTACTCACAACGACATCGATCATATGGGAGCGTTGGGAGCATTTAAAAGAGAATATCCTCACATCGAAATCATCGCTTCACACCTGCAAGCCCAGTATATCAGTGGCGAACAGACGACCATCCGACTTCAACTGGCACAACATGCGTACAAACAGGCACAGCCTCACCGGCGTTCTGCACTGAAGAAACTGATCGATATTCTGACCTCCGTAGAAACCGTGAGTGTCGATCAAAGGGTGAGCGATCAACAAGTGATCGATGCTGTGGGCGGACTTAAAATCATCTATACACCAGGACATCTTCCCGGACATATTAGTGTCTATCATATGGAAAGCCGCTCGCTGATTGCCGGGGATGCCTTGGTCAGTGAGTTTGGCAAACTGGAAATCGCTCATCAAAAGTCGAATCTGGACAGTGATTTGGCTCGCAAAAGCGCACGTAGTCTGGCACAACTGGATATTCAGGCAGTATATTGTTATCACGGAGGCAAATACACCGGAAACATCAAAGAAGAGCTAAACTCGCTTTGATTTGTCATCTTTGGCATAGTGCTTTATACTTAAGCCATGGAGGTGCATTTATGAATCATCAAAGTTATCAGGAAATCCGTTACGGATATCAATCCATGAAGCAAACCTATGAATATATATTGAACAACAAGGAGTGGATTTTTGCGTCGTTTCTCGATCGCAACGACATCGTCTTTTTGGGATGTGGGGCCAGTTACTGGGCTTCGGTGTCCGGTGCTGCGATCATGCAAAAGAAGCTGGGCAAGAAAATCACATTGCTCAAAGCTGCCGATGTGGTGATGAGTGAGGACAGTTTCAAATATTTGTATGACTCACCGCTGTTTATCGTTCCTTCTCGCTCAGGACAATCCAAAGAAACACTGCTGGCCATCCAAATCCTTAAGAAAGCTTATCCGGACAACCGGGTATTATCGATCACCATGTTTGAAAGCAATCCGCTGATGAAAATCAGTGATTTGCCGCTGTATCTGCCATGGAGTGAAGAAGAATCGGTATGTTCGACCCGATCCTTCAATAATATCTATTTTACGATGTTGTTGATGGCCATGATCCTCAAAGGCGAAGACCTTGATGAGTTTGAACGTTATTTCGCTATGGCGGAATCGGTTGTTCACCGACTAGACGAAGAGGCCAAAGGGATTGTCGAGGCCATGGAGAATCCTCAAATCGTGACCTTGGGAGCGGGTGTTCAGTATGGTGCCGTGATCGCCGGAGCGTACATACTGGTCGAAATGGCTCAATGGCTGACATCCTTTTATCAAACTCTTGAATTCCGTCACGGACCGATCGTCACTGCGAAAAAGGGAAGCTGGATTTTCATCAGTTCACTCAATTTGCACAATCATGATTTAGAAGACGGATTGATCAAGGAAATCATTGCACAGGGTGCACAAGTCGTCCTGTTTGGCCGAAGTGCAAACGCAGCAGATGTGTTCAATGTTCGCATCCCTGAATTTTCAGATGAGCTGAGAGGGAGTCTGTTTACGACCTTTATGCAATTCATTGCTTATCATTTCTCCCTAAAGCGTGGATTGAATCCCGATCAACCCGGCGAACTGAATCGCTACATCACGTATTGATGCAAAGATGTCGAAAGACATCTTTTTTTATGCTATAATATCGAGAACCGATATCGGTAACCGATAGGAGGACGTATGAGCGAATATGTAAAGAAAAGGCTGTTTCACGGATTTGTATGCATGCATATTTTGCATCATGCCAAAGAGCATCCGGTCTATGGCAGTTGGATGGTCGAGGAGTTGGCCCATCACGGTTACAAAATGTCATACGGCACACTTTATCCGATCTTGCATGATTTAGAGAAGGAAGGGCTTTTGACTTCTTCTTCCATGACGGTCGAAGGCAAAATCCGCAAGTACTACACGATCACTTCTTTAGGTGAAAGCGCTCTTGAAGAGTTAAGAAGTTATTTAAGAGAACTGACGGATGAAGTACAGGAGAAAAAAGATGAACAGTAAACTCAAAAAGACGGCCCAGTTTCTCGGCTTGAATCGCAGCATGGGCGCGATGCTCGTTATGGTCATATTGTTGGGAATGGGCGAGAAGATGGGCGAACGCTTTTTGCCCATATACTTACTGGCCATCGGTGGTTCGGTCTATGCGGTCGGATTTCTCAATGCACTCGACAATTTTCTAAGTGCGATTTATTCGTGGATCGGCGGATATGTGTCGGATAAGGTCGGATACAAAAAAGCGTTGATGATCTATACCGGATTTTCCATCTTCGGCTATCTGATCATCATCCTTTTTCCCAGCTGGCAAGCCGTATTGATCGGTGCGATATTCTTTATCTCATGGACCGCACTCTCATTGCCCGCAATTCTGTCTCTGGTGTCTTCGACACTGAAAAAAGAAAAGCAGACCATGGGCGTATCGATGCACTCCCTGATCCGACGCATCCCCATGGCATTAGGACCGCTGGCCGGTGGTGTTTTGATTCAAATGTACGGCATTTTGATAGGTGCACGCATCGCCTTTGTGGTTGCGCTGATTTTCGCATTTTTATCTCTGATTTTTATATACTTATACATAGAAGACAAGCAGGAGAAAAGCATCCCGGTCATCAATGTCATCGACACCTTCAAGCAAATGCCGAAACCGCTTCGCACACTGCTGTTAAGCGATATTCTGATCCGCTTTGCGGAACAAATCCCCTATGCCTTTGTGGTTGTTTGGATCATGCAGACCAATCAGCAGTCAGCGGTTAATTTCAGCTTACTGACCATGATCGAAATGGCAGTGGCTATGCTCATTTACATACCAGTGGCATATTTGTCCGAAAAGATTTCAAATAAAACGATCGTTTCGATTACCTTTGTCTTCTTTACGATATTTCCTCTGATTTTACTGTTCTCAACGGGAATGCCGATGCTGATATTTGCCTTTATCATCCGAGGACTCAAGGAATTTGGCGAACCGACTCGCAAGGCTTTGATCGTCAAGCTGGCCAATGAAGGCTCAAAGGCTACGACCTTTGGTACTTATTATTTGCTTCGCGACATCGTAGTATCGATCGCATCGCTGTTCAGTGCAAGCTTATGGCTGATATCGCCCCAAGCCAACTTTATAACGGCCAGTGCATTCGGGTTGCTTGGAACCATAATTTTCATTATTTATGGAAAAGATCAGCGTTCACCTCAAGAAGTTTAAACTAGCGCATCCAATGACGTTGATTGACATTATATGATTTGGTTTTCAGGACAATCAACATTTCCTCTATTGCTGATAAAAATGCTAGAAGAACGACTAATTTACTAAATAAATGTGTTAAATCAATTGGGAAAATAAGCCATGGAAATAAAAGCCACAAGGACAATCCGGTCGTCTTGTTTAATGTGGTGTGCATGATTGAAAAACGTCGAAAACGAACACGGGTTATGATCACGTTGATTAATCTGATGCCACCGATCAACCCAATTGATAAAACGAGTTCCATCGGTATCTCTATGTTTGTTTGAATTAGTATTAACATACAAATTAAAAACATCCACATATCAGCAATACTATCTAAACGAGCTCCGAATTCGGACATGACTTGAAAACGGCGTGCTACAAAACCGTCAAGCATGTCTGTAATTCCGGCTGAAAAGTATATTAAAAAAAACATGATCGGCTGATCAATCAAAAAGATCAACGCTGTTGATAGTAAAATCCGCAGCAAAGTAATAGTATTGGGAAGGTGTTTCATGGTATCTTACCTAAAGTCTCGTGTTTATTATACAACACAATCGCAAAGGATTTTAGTAATATTCTGTAAGCCGCAAGAACATCCAGAAGATTCAGATTTAACTAAGGAGAATTGATGATGAATAAGAAATCACTTTACAAAGAAATATTTATCGTATTTACCAAGTTAGGATTTTTCGCTTTTGGCGGTCCGGCTGCGCATGTGGCCATGATGGAAGATGAAATCGTCACCAAGCGAAAATGGCTGAGTAAAGAGCGGTTTATCGAGATGTTTGGTTTTACCAGCCTGATCCCCGGACCCAACTCCACTGAAATGGCCATCTTGATGGGATATCATCGCGGAGGTACCATCGGCTTGTTGATTGCCGGTACCAGTTTCATTATTCCGGCCGTATTCATCGTGTTAATCTTTGCTTATATTTATGTTAATTATGGTTCGATTCCGGCGGTCGCATCCTTATTTGAAGGTGTCAAACCGGTCATCCTTGCGGTTGTTTTACAAGCACTGATTCGCTTATCAAAAACCATTCTGAAAGGCTGGCAAATCATCGTGTTGTTTGTGGGGGTATTTGCATTATCAATGGCCGGAATCAGTGAGATCCCGTTGTTACTGATGGCTGCGAGTTTAATGTTTGTTTTTAAGCAGTTTAAATCCGGGAAGCTTTTGATGGTTGAACCGATGTCGGCACTTGTGGTTTTCTTGGTGTTTCTGAAAATCGGTTCAGTACTGTATGGCAGCGGCTATGTATTGCTTTCTTTTTTGGAAACAGAGTTTGTACTTCGCTATGGAGCCATCACCGCGCAACAACTGCTGGATGCTGTGGCTGTTGGCCAGTTTACACCGGGCCCGGTATTTACGACGGCGACGTTTATTGGCTTTTTAATCGCGGGTTGGGGTGGAGCGCTCGGTGCGACCGTCGGCATCTTCCTGCCATCATTTCTTCTGGTCGGATTTCTTTTTCCATTATTTGACAAGTTGCGCAACAATACGAAACTTGCCACGTTGTTGGATGGTATCAATGCGGCATCCATTGCCTTGATGGCGGCAGTCACGGTCAAACTGTCAATGGCAACCTTGATTTCATGGCAGGCCGGTTTGATCTTTGCAATCAGCGCGATCTTGCTGGTGAAATATAAAATAAACTCCACCTACTTGATCATAGGCGGAGCGTTGTTGGGATTACTGTTATAAGTGCTTCGGCACTTTTTTTATTTGATGCGATATGTATCGATACCGCGATAATGAATGATTTTGATTTTCGGATGACTGCGCAACAACATGAAAACACCGGCGATGTTATTGTTTTTCCGTTTTCTTAAAAAGTGCTCGATTTCATGCTGATTCATCGGATGGCGTTGCGTGATGTTTAAAATGGCTTCCAAATCATCCGTAATCTCACTGGCATAGCCGTTTTCAAATCCATCTTCAATTCCGATGCCATTCAATATGTCCATCGCTTCCAACATTTTTTCATGAGTGACCATCTGAGCGAAGCTTTCCACCGGTGGTCGGTTGGGCGTGTTGATATACAACCGGTCATAGTAGAACTGACCGAAAAAATCATAATATTTATGCAGATCTTCGGTAGAATCATTGATGCCTTTCATCAGCATCAACTCAAGCCAAAGCAATCCCGGATACTGTCGGCTAAACTTTTTTAATGCTTTGGTCACTTGTTCAAAATCGATGTCGCCGTGGGGTCGGTTGACGAGTTTAAAGGTGCGCTCATCATAACCGTTGACCGAAGGCATCACGATATCGGCTTTCATGCACGTATCAACCACATCCGCATCAGTAAGCAAGGCTCCGTTGGTGATCAAAACGATTGGTTTTTTTGTGCGTTTCTTCAACGCAAGGATAAGCTCCTTTAACCCTGCATACAACGTTGGTTCGCCATCCCCCGCAAAAGTCACCATATCAAACGGTATCCCGGAAGCCAATACCTGATCGAACTCATCAAGGATATCTTGAACCGGCATATACATTTGAGGTGTGTTGGTCATTTTATCCGTTGGACCCAACATGCAATAAACACAGGCATAATTGCAGGCCTTTTTTGGAATCGGACTGATTCCCAGCGATTGCCCCAATCTTCGCGAAGGGATGGGACCATAGACGTATTTCATCGAACGTTTCATCAAATCACCCTTTACATTCCTATTATAACGCAATTGTCGTTGTCGGTGAAAGGGAAGAAGTGGTAATATTGAAGTGGCAGAGGGATATTTATGGAAGAAATCAAAGCAAAAACGATGTTATCCGCATACCAAAAAGATTCCCAGTGGTTTGGACATCATTACAACCTGAATATTTACAAAGGCTGTTCACACGGCTGTATTTACTGTGATTCCCGCAGCGAATGTTATCGCATTGATAATTTCGATGAAGTAAAAGCAAAAGAAAACGCTTTGTTGATTTTGGAAAAGGAGCTGAAGACAAAGCGTAAAAAAGGGGTCATCGGCAGTGGTGCGATGAGTGATCCTTATAATCCACAGGAAAGAATCCATCAGTTGACCAGAAAGTCGCTGATATTGATCGATAAATATCAGTTCGGTGTTTCACTGACGACCAAAAGCAGTCTGATCGAACGTGATTTGGACATTCTGCTTGAAATTAAGAAGCATTCGGCGGTATTGGTATTGATGACCATCACAACAGCAGATGATCTTCTTGCATCAATGATCGAACCTGGCGCAAGCAAGACGTCTGAGCGTTTTGAAACACTGAGAAAACTATCATCGGCCAACATTGCGACGGGAATACTCATGATGCCGATCTTGCCCTTTATCAATGATACCGAAGAGAATGTATCTTCGATCATTTCAAAGGCGAGTCAGTGCGGTGTACGCTATATTTACCCTGCCTTTGGGGTAACCCTTCGACAAAATCAGCGCGACTATTACTTTGAGCAATTGGACAAGAAATTTCCGGGGATCAAACAAAAGACCATGCAAGCGTTCAACGACCGTTACGTTTGTACATCACCCAATGCCCACCGGCTTTCGCGGGTGTTTGAACAGTTGTGCAAAGAGTCAAACATCATCACCAACATGAAACAGATCATCGCCGATTATCAATCCGAAGTTCAGTCAGAGCAGTTGAAACTATTTTGAAAATGCATTGTAATATCATGAAAAATGCCGTATCATAAATAAAAACATGGAGGTCTCATCATGGAAGAAGTTCTACAACTGCTTACGCAAAATGCACGAATGACGAATGCGGAAATCGCCGTACTTTTGGGAAAAGAGGAGAGTGAGGTCACTCAAATCGTTGAGAAACTGCAACAGGACGGGGTCATCAAGGGTTATCATGCCATCGTCAATTATGAGAAGCTTTCCCATATCCCGGTGTTTGCTCTTATTGAATGCAAAGTCATGCCGAAAGCGGAGGTTGGTTTTCAGGAAATCGCCGATCGCGTCATGGCATTGGAGGAAGTGGACAGCGTTTATCTGATGGCCGGCAATTATGATCTGGCGGTTTTTGTCAAAGGTAAAACCATGCAGGAAGTTGCGAACTTTGTGGCAAAGCGTTTATCCACGCTGGACTCTATCTTATCGACTTCAACCCGTTTTGTCTTACAACGATACAAACAAAATGGGGTCATTCTTGAAGAAAAGGAAATCCGCGACCCGCGCAGCATGGTACTGTAATGGAGCCCAAAGTAATCTTCAATCACCATCTCAAAAATGTCAAACCCTCGGTGGTAGGGAAATTTTTAGAGATTGCCAACGAATATAAAGAAATCATTTCGCTCAGTGTCGGGGAACCGGATTTTATGACTCCGTGGCACATCCGTCAAGCCGGTATCGAAGCACTTGAGCAAGGCAAGACCTTTTACTCGCCGGTGCGTGGATTGTTGGCTTTGCGTCAGGAAATATCCGATTATATGTTTAAACGCTTTGACACGCTGTATCAGCCGAAAACAGAAATATTGGTGACGGTGGGTTCTTCGGAGGCCATTGAAATGGCCTATCGAACCTTATTGAATCCGGGGGATGAAGTATTGATCGTTCAGCCGAGCTATCTGGTCTATGAGCCGATGGTCAACATGGCAGGGGCTATTCCGGTCATCATTGAGACCTTTGAGAAGGATGGATTTCGACTAAAGCCTCAGCAACTCAAAGAAAAAATCACACCGAAAACCCGCTTGCTCATATTGCCTTATCCATGCAATCCGACCGGTGCGATCATGGAAAAAGAAGATCTTGAAGCGATTGCTGCGGTTATCCGTGAAACGGATATGCTGGTGTTAAGCGATGAGATCTATGCAGAACTCAATTATTCCGAAATATCTCATGTATCGATTGCCAGTATCGATGGAATGCGTGAGCGCACCATCGTCACATCCGGTTTTTCAAAAGCGTTTGCTATGACCGGCTGGCGCATCGGTTATGCATGTGCTCCCGAAGAGATCATATCAGCCATGACCAAATATCATCAGTATGCCATCATGTGTGCTCCGACAGTTTCTCAGTTTGCCGGGATTGAAGCGCTAAGAAGCGGTGCAGGGGATATTGAGGCCATGCGCAGTGAATATAATATGAGACGACGTTATATCGTGGACCGACTGCTTAAAATGGGACTGTCTTGTTATGAGCCGAAAGGTGCATTCTATGTTTTTCCAAACATTTCTACGACAGGCTTAAGCAGTGAAGATTTTTGTGAGAAGCTTCTAAAACAAAAGCAGGTTGCCGTCATCCCGGGCAATGCTTTTGGTGAGTGCGGTGAGGGTTTTGTACGGATCTCCTATTCGTTTTCACTCAAACACATCATTGAAGCCATGAACCGTATGGAAGAGTTTATTCAAGAACTATCGCAAGGATAGTTCTTCTTTTAATTTACATCCGCAGTTGGCATAAAAGTGAAAAATCAGAGAGAGATATGAAACAAAAAAGACAAGGATGTTCATATTATTTTCTCAATAAGGTTGTTTTTCATATGCTATACTTACATTAATCAGGGTAAGAAATCCATAGAAAAGAGAGCAACGATGAACGTACATGAAATCATATCTTTTTTAAATGAAGATGCGCATTGGGTGAATTTTAACTATACTCGCGATGTGGTCATGTTTGGTGATGCCAATCAGAAGGTAAGCAAAGTGGGGGTATGCTGGGTAGCAACTTTGCCGGCGATTGAGAAAGCGATTAAAAGCGGGATTGATTTTATCATTTCTCATGAAAACTGTTTTTATGAAGAAGGGACGATGTTGCCAAAAGAACTGCTTGAAGCCAAGTGGAAAAAAATGGAATTACTTGAAAAGCATCATATTTGCGTGTATCGATGCCATGATGTCTGGGATATGATTCCGGACGTCGGTGTTTCCGATACTTGGAATTCAATCATCGGATTACCGTTTGTAAAAAGAGACATTCGTTCATATAATTCGTTTGCTTATTTTGATAGCATGTCTGTCGAAACGATTGCAAATAAAATTGCGAAGGCACTGTCACCTCACGGTCAACATTCTGTGACGGTGTTGGGAGATTTGAATAAGCAAGTAAAATCATGCGGCATTGGTACCGGAGCAGCTACGGATGTGTTTGCGCTTGTGCGTGAAGGTATGGAGTGTGTCGTATTGAGTGATGATGGAAGCAATAACTGGATTGCCGGTCAGTATTGCATCGATCAAAACATCCCTCTGATTTTGGTACATCATTCCGTAAGTGAAATTCCGGGCATTAAAACGATGGTTCCATATCTTCAGAAAAGATTCCCGGATCTATCGTTTGAATATTTGGATGAAGGGTATGAGTATAAAATCGTATCAGTGACCGATTGATTTTGGTAAATGTTAACAGCGACGAATTGTCGCTTTTTTTACATTGTGATGAAAAGTAATACTCACTTATTAGAAATTATTCTTACATGGCGAACTTCTGTTTGACAGAATATACACAGACTTTTATACTTTATAAGTAAACTATAGGTTTACTTTGAGGTGTTCATGAGTAAAAGAGCAGAGAAGAAATTACGTTTGTACAATCAGATCATTGATGCGGCTCAAACGGTATTTTTTACTAAAGGATATCAGGTTGCGACGATGGATGATATTTGCGCAGAAGCAAATATAAGTAAACGCACGCTATATATGTATTTTAGCGGAAAAGAACAGTTGATCATGGCTGTGCTAGACCGGGGATTTGATTTACTGGTCAGTCACTATCAAGTCATAAAAGGTGATGACACGTTACAAAGATTGGAATGGATCATCCGAAATTTCATTCAGTTCAGTTTCGATGAGCCGGATTATTTTATGCTTATTGCTCAATTTGAAAATCAACGGGAAGATTTTGATCAAAATCAGGATCCACTCATCGAATCTGTATATTACAAAGCAAATTTCATGGTCAATGTCTTGTTAAAATGTGTTAAAGAGGGGATCGATAAGAAGTTGCTTACGCAACGATATGATCCTGTCAATGCAACGATCATCTTATGGTCTTCTTTGTTTGGATTATGTTCAACATTGATAAAAAAGCGTCACTACATGAAATTTGAACTGAATCGCAGAGCGGATGACATCATTGAAGATACCTTAAAAATGATTCGCCATGCGCTGATCATTTAAAAGTACAGGAGGTCTTATGAAAAGAGAAAGGATATTTGCTTACTTCAGTGTTCTGATCGCTTCGGATTTTTTGCTGATATTCAGCCGGTCATTCTTTAACTTATCATCCATAATGACTGCGAGTGTGCATGCGTTATTCGTTTTGTTCATGATGATCATCAGTGCGATTTACTTCAAGCGTCTACTTAAACTCAACCTGATGCTACTCGCTGTAAATGTCACCTATGTCCTTACGGCGTTTCTTTATGGCACAGAACCATTCAAACAGTGGTTTGATCAAAGTGTTTTTGTCGGTCAGTTTGGCGGTTCGATATTATTAAAGATGATTGCGGCGGTACTGATTGCTCTTTTGCTGATCGCAGTTTTTGGCAGTTTTGAGAAATCGTACTTGATGATGGGCAATCTGAAAGTCAAGGCTGATCGCATGGGTTGGCTGGGCATCGACCATCAGAAGATATCATGGGGAAAACTGGCAGTCATATCTGCGGTTCTTATCTCTTTGGGTACGTTTCTGGGAACCGTGGTAACCGTTACCGGTTTTACTTTCGTTCGAAATATCGATGGTTTGCTCTCTTTGTTGCCCTTTGTACTGATCTTCGCACTGGGGAATTCGCTTTTTGAAGGAATTTTGTATCGCAACACGATCATTGCTTCACTTACCTCTGTTCTAGATAAAAATGATGTTGTTATACTAGGTGCAATTTTCTTTGGTGTAGCGCATTATTTCGGTGCACCGGGTGGTCCTTTGGGCGTTGCAATGAGTGGTGTACTGGGTTGGTACTTGTGTCGAAGCATGATTGAAACAAAAGGTTTGTTTACGTCATGGCTGATACATTTCTTGCAAGATGTCGTCATTTTCTCGGCGGTGATCTTGTTGGGAGGGTTTGGTATTTGATAAAGAAGCGATATATCACAAATGCTTTTTGGCAAGCACTCAAGAAAAATCATGACAGCAGTTTGCATCATCGTGCATCACCGGAAGCACAAGGGTTGGCTAGACAAAGTAAGACCCTATTAGCGACATCATGTCGCTTTTTTATGTTTTTTATTCGCAATATCACATAAACACTTTGAGTCGTGATGATGATTGTTATCATAGAATTGACTACTATTTATAATAATACTTTTGCATACTAAAGATGATAAAGCAAATATTCGACCATCATTACAATCTCATTTAGCATAATTGCTATCAGTTCCTAATTCTCTATTCTATCAACGTCAATATTGCAAAATAAACATCAAAAAATGCAAGCAAATGAACTTATAATGGTATTAGGACATAACCTATACTGAAAGTGAGGAAAATTAACCTTGAAAATGGCAATCAAAGATCGAAAACGAAGAATCTTACAAGACTTGATAACGTCCAACTTGCCAATAACATTGGAAGACTTTGCTAATCGTTATCAACGAAAAGAACGTATGATTCGCTACGACCTGGATTTTATCAAAGATGAACTAAATAACTATGGAGTTGTACTTCATCATAAAAACAAGGTCGGCTATTTCATATTAGCTGAAGACAAACATAAGATTCCTAGTGAAGCCGGCATTTCGACAAGCAAAGAGCTATCAAAAACGGAGATGGAAGTTGAAATATATTTCTGTCTGCTATTAAGTGATCTGCATGTATCAGCCGATTATCTGGCAGAGGCATTATATAGCAGCCCGTCAAGTATCAGCCGATTATTTCAAGAATACTCTATCCTCGAAAACTCAGGGGTTTCTATTGAAGTCAAACGGTTTCATGGTTATATTCTCAAGGGAAGCAGTGAAGAAAAACTAGCTTTAGCAAGTAAGATTTTAACCAAAGAGTTGTCCAATTATTTTATCATTGATGATTTTTATCCGATGTTGCCAATAAAGCTTAGACAGAAAGTGACTCATGAATTTTGTCAGAAATTGGATGTTGCCCTAAAAATTCAGAATAGAAACAGTGATCTCTGGTTGACTCAGAAAAGCTATTTTGAGTTCTACATGTACTGTCTTGTCATATTTGCGGTCAATGAAGAAACACTTGATCTTCTTCCAAAAAAAGCATCAACCCCTGAAGAGTATGAGTATATCAAAGGAGTTCTTAATGTCGTTTCAAGAGGATCAGATATATTACTTAATTACTTGACTCGTCAAATGAGTCGATTCGGTATCATTGTAAACAAAGAGAATCGTAGAGAGGATCTTCGACGAATCATTAATTTTATGACAACAGCCATTGATCACCCGGAATATTATGACATTCATAAGTTTGCCTTTGATTTATTTCCTCATCTTAATCAAAGTATTCAAAGATGGGAAAGTAATCATGCAGAAATGGATAATCCGCTAAGACATCAATTATTTACGAAATACCCGGATGAGAAGATTATAGCAGAGAAAATGTTCAGTATTCTAATGCAAGAGCTAGGCATACCATACTCTCAAAATGAGATAAGTTATCTGATCATGTACCTATACAAACATCGGAAAAGTAACGAGTACAACAAAGTGCGTGTTGCTGTTGTATGTGCTACGGGACGAGGATTCTCTAACCTTATGGAAGCAAGGCTAATCAACCGTTTTACAAATCTTAGCATTATAAAGACGATATCCGCATTCCATCATGAAGCATTTTCTTCAGATGAAATCGATTTGATAATAAGTACGATACCAATAAAAACCAAAGAGATACCCACAGTCATAGTATCACCTATCTTGGGATATGAGGATATTGAGAAAATCCGCAAAATCATTGATTTCGGTGAATATAGTACAGTGCTTCCTTATGAAAAGGAATTTGCAGGTTCAACTTTGCTGGCAGATTCAAATGCTGATTTGCCAAAATATGCCAATTTGATTTCAAGGATTACAGTATACCTCTTGGACACTCTCGCTGAGATCATGCGAGAATACTCGTTATCCCACGACAAAATGTTAGGAGTAACTATTCATATGTTGATGGCGATTGAGCGATGGTACAGAAGTGAAAAAGAGCAGTTTGAAGACGCTGTCAGCATTTATCAAAAGATCGCTGAGGATCATCCGAAACTTTACAATCAAATGGAAGAATTCTTTACTTCTGTGGAGCAGGCGTTACAATGTTCGATAAATTATTCCGAAAGAATCTCTTTCTTTCATTACATATTATGAGGGGTGATATAAATATGAATTTTGAATTTTTGAACAAGTATATTGAGAATGTGGAGGTGTATCTTCCGCAACTAGCGTTCGTAGCAGATTTTCTAGATAAACATCAAGTCGAGGTAAATCCAGATAATTTTGAAACTTTCTGGAACCATATAGCCACACTGTTAGAGCGTATAACAACAAAAGCACAAAATGAACTGGAAATTCCGGATGAACACGGACTAATGGATCGTTCGTTAGAATTAGCAGCTGAGTTGGACGATGCAATTAAAATGCAGTTTGGTTCATCATCGATAACCGAGTTCGAGAAATTTCTCATAGCTCTGTATATCGACCAATTTTTACGAAAGGAGAACACACATGAGTAAACCACTAATCGTCATTGGTCATCGAATGGGCGGAGGAGAAAAAACTGCTAACGGGGTTCGCAAGGCCGGTGGAGAAGCCATCGTCATTCCAGGTATGGTTGCAGACATGAAGTTAGGTTCTTATATGAAAGAACACAATGCAGATATTGGTATAAGTTTCTGCGGTTCTGGCGGAGCAGGAGCAATTACAGCGGCCAATCAGTTTGGTTTCAGGGCTGTTCATCATTTGAGAACAGTTGAAGCAGGGGTC
>PGZW01000047.1 GCA_002841515.1 Firmicutes bacterium HGW-Firmicutes-19
ATCATCCTTTCAAACAACCTCTATAGTTTACACAATATCCATGTAAACTTCAATCATTGCTTTCTTCTGATGCCCTTTTTATGACCTTTTTCAACTTTTTCTCAAAATCACTGCGATCAAACATGACTGCAGCACCGCAGCCCAAGCATTTTATCTTAATATCTGCTCCCATGCGGATGATTCTCCACTGCTTCGACTTGTAACACGGGTGCTCTTTTTTCATCTCTACGATATCATCCAATCCGTATTCGACCATAAACTTCACCCTTTCATATGTTGCTCGTAAGCATCAAATGTATTAGAGAGCAGCATGGCTATCGTCATCGGACCGACACCTCTGGGAACCGGTGTCATATAAGATGCTACATCCATGACTTCCGCAACAACATCGCCGATGATTTTGTTATCCTCCGTGCGATGAATGCCGACATCTACAACGATTGCACCTTTTTTCACCCAATCCTTCTTAACAAAATGCGGAACACCGACGGCCGCAACGATCAAATCCGCTCTGCGGCATATCTCATCAATATGCTTGGAACGTGAGTGACAAATCGTAACCGTCGCGTTGGCATTGACCAACAGTTGTGCGACCGGGCGGCCAACCAAATGACTTCTGCCCAATACGACTGTATTCATCCCACTGACATCGATATTATACGCTTTTAACAGCTCCATAACTCCCAAAGGAGTACATGGAACAAATGTCTTTTCATTGCTATGCAGTTTACCGACATTGATCGGATGAAAACCATCCACATCTTTCTCTGGATCTATTGTCAATATCACGGCCTTGCTATCCAAATGTTTCGGGATCGGCATTTGAACCAATATTCCGTCAACGGTTTCATCTTCATTTAGACTCTTAATCAAAGAAAGCAACTCTTCATTGGTAATATCAGCAGTCAGCCTGTGCACTTTTGAAATAAAACCAACATCCTTGCACGCTTTCTCTTTCGCGTTGACATATGTATGCGACGCCGGATCATCACCCACCAAAACGACCACTAACTGTGGCAAGCGGACTCCTTTTAATAATTCTGTTTTTTCTTTAAGCTTTTCTCTGATTGTGGATGACAACCATTTTCCATCAAGTATTTCTGTCATTTCATTTCCTCCTATTTGTGATTGATCATAAAGGTGACTGGGCCATCGTTGATAAGGGATACTTCCATGTGTGCCCCAAAAGTCCCGGTTTTAACATTGATTCCAAATCCACGCAAACGCTCATTAAACAACTCAAACAATGGGATGGCTTTCTCGGGAAGAGCCGCTTGATCAAATCCCGGCCGATTTCCCTTATCCATATTCGCACACAAAGTAAATTGAGATACACTCAATATCTCACCGCCTATTTGTAAAATATCCAGATTCATTTTTCCTTGTTCATCCTCAAACACACGAAAACTTGATATTTTACGCGCATTCTTCTCAATGATCTCAGCTGTGTCTGTGTTTTCAATCCCGACCAAAAGCAAATAGCCTGCATGTATCGACCCGACGACCTGTTGATCAACGCGGACACTAGCACTTTTAACCCGTTGCAATACGATCTGCATGATATACCTCGTTAATTTCCGTAACTTCATTTTACTATCTTTTTGCTTCTGTTAAAATACTTATAGGAGTGATTTTAATGAAACAACCCTTAGCCTTCCGTATTCGCCCGAATCATATCGATGAAATCATCGGTCAAGACCACTTAGTCAAAGGAGATGGCGTATTGCGTCGCTGCATGGAGTCATCTCAATTGTTTTCAATGATTTTCTTTGGTCCTCCAGGAACAGGAAAAACGACGGTGGCCATTGCAATGGCAAAACAACTCAATCGTCCGTACCGTATGTTCAATGCGGTGACAGGCAATAAAAAAGAGTTGGACCAGATCTTTGCTGAGGCAAAGATGACCGATGGACTCGTTGTAATCATGGATGAGGTTCATCGTCTTAACCGCGATAAGCAAGATCATCTTTTACCACATATTGAAGATGGGACGATCACATTGATCGGTGCTACGACCGCAAATCCGTATTTCGCAATCAACGCAGCTATCCGTTCGAGGTGTCATATTTTCGAGTTCTATCCACTGACCGAATCTCAATGCAAGGATGCTCTTTATCGTGCACTTATTCATCCCGAGGGATTGAATAATAAGTATTTACTGAATGAGGATGCAGCGAATGCGATTGTTTCGGCTTGTAACGGTGATATCCGTTATGCACTCAATGTTTTGGAGATAGCCGCTACAGCCGTAACGGACTTTAAAATCACTCTGCCTGTTGTGCAGCAATATGTACGGATCGTTTCTAGTTCAAGTGAAGATGAAGGTGATGGCTATTACGATTTGCTGTCAGGCTTTCAGAAATCTATCCGCGGCAGCGATGTCGATGGAGCCATGTACTATTTAGCACGGATGATTCAAGCCAATGATATTGATTCAATTGAACGCAGACTGCTTGTGACGGCTTACGAGGACGTAGGGTTGGCTAATCCGGCTATTGTTGCCCGCACAATTGAAGCCTGCGATACCGCTCGTAGGGTTGGCTTCCCGGAAGCGAGAATCCCATTGAGTGTTGCAGTTATCGATCTTTGCTTATCACCAAAATCAAAAAGCGGCATCCATGCCATTGACGCCGCCTTATCGCTAATTGAGAAAGAAAATCATCAAATACCTAAATATCTTCGCTTAACACCGCTTGATTTGAAAGAAGAGGATAAATATCCTTACGACAGACCAGATGTCTGGCCAAAACTGGCATATTTACCGGAAAAAATAAAGGATGTCCATTTCTTTAATCCACAGACATCCAGTCAGTATGAAATCATGTTAGCCAAAAATCTTGATGAACTAAGAAAAAGAAAGCGCAGTTATTCAATTAAAGCATTAAAAAAGGAGAGATGATTCTCTCCTTTTGAGTAAACTATTTAGCAGCTAAATCTTTAGCAGCAGCAAAAGCTTTTTCAAGTGACTTCAAGTAGTCTTCAACCGTAATAGTAACGGAAGATTTCAAATCGTCGCCTGACGGAACAAATTTGTGAGTAGCATCTTTTTCGTAAGTCGGGATTGCTTTGATTTCTGTCAATGTTTTGCCAGTCATCCAAGTTTCCAAAGCTGCCATTTGTTCATACCATTCTTTACCGATTGTTGTTGCGCCTTTCATGCCATAAGCATCGCCTTTTTCCTTTTTGGTTCCGGCAGGAGCAGCAGCAACGATTGCACCAGCTACATCAAATGTACCTTGGTTTTGTGCGTTGTCGATCATAACTTTTACGACTTTACCATCTTTATCGATAGCTACAGCCGAGAAAACTACGTTTGCTTGAATGCGGCCAGCTGTTTCAGCAACGGCTGCACGACCAGACAAAGTAGTGAAGGAAGCGCCACCAACTTTAACAACATTTTGTAATTCAACAGCATTAGCAACAGCTTTTTCAACTGCAGCCATGTAATCTGTAACTGTAATAGTTACGGAAGATTTCAAATCTTCGCCGTCTTTAACATAACCATCAACCAACGGTAATGCCTTGACTTCTGCTAATGTCTTACCAACCATCCAAGCTTCTAAAGCCTTGACTTGTTCGTCCCACTCTTTACCGATTTTGGATTGAGCTTTCATGCCGTATTCTGCGCCTTTTTCCTTTTTGGTTTTAGCAGCAGTAGCAGCAACAATGGCACCAGCGGCATCGAATGTACCATCTTGTTGTGATACGTCGATTTCAACCGATACAAATTTACCGTCTTTATCCAAAACAACTGTAGCAAATGTAGTATTAACACGAATACGACCAACTACCTCAGCAGTAGCTGCGCGTGGTTGGATCGTAGTAACACTTCCAACACCGACTTTGTAAACAGGGTTTGCCTTTGTGCAACCAGCCATAATGGTTAATGCAACAACAGCAAGTAATAATAATTTTTTCATCTAAATTTCCTCCTTGCAATGTGAATTATATACACAAATGAAACAAGTGTCAATGAGAAAGTGGGACAATTGTCCTACATTTCACAAATTAATTGATAACATGTGAAATTTATATTATATTGTGAACATTATGTTTCGTTTTTCACAAATGTGCTTTTTGCGATCCCTTTTAGTAAATTATTACGGTAATGTTCCTCACCGAAAATCAGACAAATTATGAGTGCGACCAACCCAATTCCTATAGACAAAATCAGCTCAGAAACCATGACATCTGTAAGTAGTAATCTTGATGGCATAAACAACATTGAGAGTATTGGAGTGTAGGAAAAGATGTATCCCCATCCATAGTTGAGTTGATCTGCCGAATTGATGAAAATCGCTAAGTAGTAGACGATCAGCATCCCTAAATAAAAAGGCCCTTGAATAGCCGCTGCTTCTTCAATACTGTTAATATGAACTGAAATCAATACCATTAAGAGTTGAACGAGCAAAATACCTAACATTAGAAAAGTAGCACACAGGATGATAATGCCTAGGGAAGACATTTGAATATTAAGTGAGCGCATCCACTCCTCGATAGAATCATAGGGTGCAGACAGAAACTGCCATCTGTACAGAACATTAAGCAAGCCTGAACCATTATCAAATACGATTCGAACCATAAGCCAAAAGACAAAACCAAATCCATGAATCATCAGCTGCATAAGCATCGTAAACCAACCAATCAACAGTTTACTGTAATAATGCTCCTTGTGACTTACTGAAGTTAGAATGACTTCAATGACATTCGACGTTTTTTCGTTGACGACCTCATTAGCAACCGCTGTTGAAAAACTCAGCAGCATAAAATAGATCGTCGTAATGACAATAAATCCTGAATGATTTACTGAAGGTTCAGCAACATTTTCCCATTCAATATTCGCAATCATCACCTGATCCAACAATGACACGATTGAATCAGGGATTTGCTCGATCATTGAAATCCTGTGATATCCAACAATCAAGTGATCGATGACTTGCCCTTGTTCTATGGTGATGTTACCCGTTACCAGATATCCGTCATCCTTAACATGTATGAGGACATCTGCTTTTAATGGATCATTTTGATACACAAAGCTGGCAGGCAAATATTCTCCCATCCTATCAAACATCGCAGAATTCATATGGATCGATTTTGGTACAACAAGTGCTGGTGCAAATGTTGCTAGCAAGATATCAGCAAACAGTACGATCCCAAATAAGATGAAGCTGAATCCATACAACATCCACGATACCGGATTATTCAAACGACGATTCAACGAAAATGATATTAGAGCTTTCATTGTTGATCCCCCAGCAAGTCTTTAAGAGTCAAAGACTCGACCTTAATCGTCCTTCCATCCCGATTTTTTAAAGCTAAAGTTGCAATGTTTATCGCATCTGCTTCGCTTTTGCATAAATATCTTGTTGTATTACCTTCATGCCGGATCTCTGTGATACCTTTTTGCAATGCATAGATCATTTGCGCATCCTCACTGACAGAAACTGTTTTGATTGGATGGTTTCTTTTAATATCCCCCAACTTTCCCTGCAAAATGACTTTGGATTTATCCAAAACGGTCAAAGAATCACACAACGGCTCAATTTCCTCATATTGATGACTAGAGAGAAGAACGATCTTGCCACTATGAGCATAATCAGCAATCACTTGTTTAAATAAACGAACATTGGAAATGTCCAGCCCGGTCAGTGGTTCATCGAGAATCAAAACATCCGGCTGATGAATTAAAGAGCAAATCAGTTGAATCTTCTGTTGGTTTCCCTTCGAACACTCTCTTAATCGCTTAAATTTTAAATGCTCACACTTCAGCTTCTGCAACCATACAACCTTTTCTTCTCTTATTTCTTTATGGCTCATTTGTTTTAGGGAAGCGAAAAAATCAATCATCTCGGTCACACGTAAATCAGCAATGACACTTCTCTCCTCTGGAAGATATCCAAACTGTCGAATCGTTGATAAGGAACTTTCCAATATGACGCTTCCTTCATCCAACGGGATCAATCCGAGCAAACAGCGAAATAATGTTGTTTTGCCACTGCCATTTTTACCCAACACACCGTGTATCTCCCCTTTTTTGCACGCCAGTGATACATCCTGACAACCACTGTTTAATGCAAATAACTTTGTAAGTCGTTCAATCCTTAACATCACATCACCCCTTATCTAATACGAAGTCATGTGCTTTTTTCCAAAAAGAAAAGCAGCTTTCGCTGCTAGAATACGTCTTTTCGCTCTTCGGGCTTCAACAATCCCATGTTGATATGACAATAACCGGTCGGATTTTTAACCAGATACAACTGATGGTAATCTTCCGCATGATAAAACTTTTTCAGTTTTGAGACTTCGACGACAATCGGTTTTTTATATTTCGGTTGTTGTTGAGCCAGATATTCACGAATGACCGGTTCATCTGCATCATCAATAAAATATACACCCGTACGATATTGCGTTCCAATGTCGCCGCCTTGCTTATTGAGTGATGTCGGGTCGATCATCCGAAACAAATGCTCAAGTATTTTGGGTAACGAGATCAAATTTTCATCATACTGCAAGTACACGACTTCCGCATGATGAGTTAGACCCGAACATACTTCCTGATAACTTGGACTATCGGTTGTGCCTTGAGCATAACCCACTTTACTCTCAATAATTCCTTTGGTACGACGATAGTACTCTTGAACACCCCAGAAACATCCTCCGCCTAATACAATCTCTTTCATTTATTTTCCTCCAAAAATTTTCGAATGACAAATGACGCACAGGCCAACCCGGCGGCATTAGGAACAAACGGTGAACTTGCCGGGGGCATCCGTTCTTTGCGGACTTCACTATCATTAAGTTCTACTGTTTGTTTTATTGGTTTCTCCAATGAGAAAGCTACATCTATTTTATCACTAAGTCCACGCTTACGTATCTGATAACGCACTACTTTCGCAAGGGGGTCTTCAAAAGTATCTTTTAATTTCATGATTCGCACTTGTGTCGGATCCATTCGGTTACCCATACCCAAACTGCTGATGATACCGATATCACTTTTCTGACAATATTCAATCAAGTCACATTTACTTCCGACCGTATCGATAGCATCAATGACATAATCAACATCACCGACAAAACACTCAGATAACGTCTGTACTGATACAAAACATCCAATTTTAACACATTCGCAATCCGGTTTTATCGAGTGAATCCTTTGGACGAGCGCATCCACCTTTTTCATTCCCACTGTATCCAGCGAAGCATGAATCTGACGATTCAAATTGCTTTTAACCACAACGTCATGGTCAACTAATATGAGTTTCCCTACGCCAAAGCGAGCCAGCGACTCCGCTGCAATAGCGCCGACTCCACCCAATCCGACGACCATGACACATTTCTGAGAAATCTTGATCGTATTTTCATCTCCAACCAATAAACGAATCCTTGCTAACGACTCATCCATACTTTTACCTCTTCTATTGCCTGATCTAAATCATTTTCATCATTCATGTTTACCCAACGGCAAGGCATCTGATGCATAAACCACGTAATTTGTCGTTTTGCGAATCTGCGCGTGTTCCGCTGCACCAATGCTATCGCACGATCCAGACTTATCTTTTCATCGAAATAATCTTTAAACTCCTTATATCCTATTGCCGACATTACCGGATGGTCCCAACCGGCCAACGAGACTGCCTGTTTTACTTCCTCAAGTAATCCCGCCTCCATCATCTTTTCAACCCTGATGTCCAATTGTGTGTACAGCTGAGTCCGAGGCAACGTGCAAGCCAAAATCATTGCGTCATAAAGCATTGAGTGAGATTGCTCTGATAAAAGCTCGGTTTTGCTTTTCTGATTCACCATCGCGATCGAAAGAGCTCGCAATACCCGCTTACGATTATTGGCATGGATCTGTTGGGCTTGTTGTTTGTCCACTTTACTCAACTCATCATGCAATGCTTCATTGGTCAATGAATCGGCCCATCGCATGTCAGTTTCTACTTCATCCAAAAAGACATAATCATACAGTAAAGCACGAATATAAAGCCCTGTACCGCCAACGATGATTGGCAGTTTCCCGCGAGCAACGATTTCATCAATTTTTTTGCGAGCGTACAATTGAAAATCACGCACATTAAATGTTTCTTGTAATGACAAAATGTCGATTCCATGATGATCGATGCCATCCATATCTTTTGGCAGAATTTTCGCACTGCCGATCGTTAATTCTTTGTAAACGGCCACGGAGTCCCCACTGATGATTTCTCCATTGAATAACTTTGCCAGTTTTACACTCAATGTGCTTTTCCCGCTCCCGGTCACACCGCCGACGACTAGCACCTTGATCATCGATTGAACTCCTTCAAAAGACGATTTGCATCAATCAATACGAATGTCGGACGACCATGAGGACAATGATAAGGTTGCTGGCATTTACCCAATCCATCTATGATCGATTGCATTTCACCGATACTCAGATTCTGATTAAAGCGAACCGAACTGTGACACGCCAAGGATGCTAGGGCAGCTTTACGCAATGAACCTTCATCTTGCCAAACATCATTCTCAAAAGATTCAAATAGATCCTCTATCGCAGCCTGAGCATCGATTTCACTCATCCATACGGGTAATTGACGGACAATAAACTGTGAATCCGATAGCATTTCTAGTTCGATATTCATTGTTAAAAGCAACTGAGCCAACTCATCAAAGCGAATCCGTGATTTCTTTCTGCCCTCAATGATGACAGGAATCAATAACGTCTGCATGCTTTGATCGCCATGCAATAACTGCTTCTGATAATGTTCATAGCGGATCCGTTCCATCGCCGCATGCTGATCCAATATATATAGTCCCGCTTCTCCTTGTGCGAGAATGTATTTTTGATGCAATTGGGCCAATGCGGTCATTTGTATAAAGGCATTGCTATGCTGAGTAGCAGGCTCATCAATGATTTTCTCTTCATTTCTATCTATGTTTTTATTGATTTCATATCGACCTTCAAATTCCATCACCGATTCTACCGGTTTTTCATCAGGCGTAGGGAAAAAGGAAATGATTTCTGTTGTTACCGGTCGAAATACCTGCTCGCGAATCACTGCAGCACTCATATGTTGTCTTAATACTTCTTCAATGGTTTCTGTGATAAACAGTTCTGCCTGCTGCTCTTTCGATAATCGAATCTCCCACTTCGAAGGATGAACATTCACATCCACCAATTGATGATCCATATGCACATTCAATATAACAATCGGATAGCGATCTTCAGGTAAGTAATATTTATATGCTTGCATGATTGCTCGTTGAAGCCGTATTGAACGAATCAAACGTCGGTTCGCAAACAAAATCATGTCGTTGCGCGATGAACGTGAAACATGAGGCAATACGATTGCACCCGACAATGAAAAGTCGTAACTCTGTTTAGAAAACTCTACGACATTACGTGCTATATCACTTCCATACTTGCGATAGACTACTTCTTTTAAAGAACCGCTGCCATTGGTCTGAACGACTACCTTTGCATCACAAGTCAAAACAAAGGCAATATCCGGATAACATAAGGTAAATTTCTCGATGACATCCACGATCATTGCGGTTTCATATTGAACACTTTTCATATGTTTTAGTCTTGCAGGTGTTTTTAAAAACAAACCTTCAACCGAAATATACGTTCCGGTTGGGCAAGCATAAGGAACAACACTGGTCAATTTACCAAAGTTTATCTCAACTCGTGTTGCTGCTTCGCCATTATTGGTCATACAGACGACGCGCGATACCGAGGCAATCGATGGCAATGCTTCACCGCGGAATCCCAATGTTGTTATCGACCACAAATCCTGTGATTCCTTTATTTTACTGGTTGAGTGTCGTTCAAAAGCGCGACTTGCATCTTGCGGATCCATACCAACGCCATTATCACTGACTACGATGGATGACAATCCACCCTCAACAACAGTCACTTCGATGCGTGTCGCCCTAGCATCAATGGCATTTTCGACCAGTTCCTTCACCACGCCCATCGGACGTTCAACGACTTCACCGGCAGCAATCATATTGGTGAGATGATCGTCCAGTTTTAAGATGATCCCCATTATTTTGCTCCTCTTGACTTTTCTTTGAGCTCATCAAGCAAAGTCAATGCTTGAAGAGGTGTGATCGTATCGATCGATATCGCATCCAGAATCTTCTGAATGTCTTCTAAATGCTTCGGAATATGCAAAATCTCAACGACATCCATGGATTGTTGAACGACTCTTCTGCGACTTTCCAATTGCTTAAGCAAGTCTTTAGCACGATGAATCACGGCATCAGGCAAATGTGCTAAACGTGCAACATTGATTCCATAAGATTTATCGGCTTTACCACGCTTGACACGGTATAAAAAGGTAATGTCCTCATCTTTTTCAAATACTTGGACAAATACATTAGACACACCCGGAAGAGAATCTGCCAGGGCAGTTAATTCGTGATAATGCGTGGAAAATATCGTTTTCGCTTTGGTGATCGTTGCGATGTATTCAATAATGGCTTGAGCCAAAGCCATACCATCATACGTTGAGGTTCCCCGACCGATTTCATCAAATAAAATCAGGGATGACTCACTTGCTTTTTGCAAAGCTGCATTTGCCTCATTCATTTCAACCATAAATGTCGACTTCCCACCCAAAATATCATCACTGGCTCCCATGCGAGTGAAAATTCGATCAAATATCGGCAGCACTGCCCTTTTAGCCAAAACATAACACCCCATTTGCGCCATGATTGCAGTAAGTGCAATCTGCCTCATATACGTGCTTTTACCACCCATATTTGGACCGGTTAACACAAAAACGATATCTTGCTCTTTCATTTCCAGTGAGTTAGAAATGACTTCATGCTTAAGCTGGGAAGATGCCAACAACGGATGTTTACTTTCTTCAATATGTATCGAACGTTCCTCTTTAAAAGTCGGCAGCACAAAACCGCTTTGACTACTTACTTGAGCAAGCGAACTCAAAGCATCCACATTCGCGGAAAATGATGCCAGCATCTGGATTTTTGGTAGATATTCAGCTACTTCTATGATCAAATCATTGAATAACTCCTCTTCAAGACGGATTGCTCTTTCTTTGGCATGCAACAACTCATCTTCTTTGCTCTTTAGCTCCTCACAAATATATCGTTCCGCATTGGTTAATGTCTGTTTACGGACATAACCAAACTCATCTTTGACAAGACCCATACTCCCTTTAGAAATTTCGATATAATAACCAAATACCCGATTGAATCCAACTTTCAGATTCTTGATTCCTGTACGTTCTTTTTCTTTATTTTCGAATTCCAATAACCAGCGATTACCTCCCGTGGTGACATCCCGGTAATGATCCAATAACTCATTATAGCCATCCAAAAATATTCCGCCCTCCTTGGCTGTAGCTGGAACATCCTCTGCCAAACGATTTTCCAACAGTGACAACAAACTTCCCAAGGTTTCGATTTTTTCAACCCAACCAAACGATGGCGATGTTAAAAGTGAATTCTTTATTAGTGCAATCTGCCGTAATGATCGCATCAGCCGGATCATATCTTGTGGTGTCGCACTTCGAAAAGCGATTTTTGCGCAAATTCTCTGCAGATCATAAACACCTTTGCAATGTTGAATCAACTGATCTCTGAGTAAAAAATCTTCAACCAATGCCTTCACCTGGTTTTGTCTGTATTGAATATCCGTGATCTGCGTCAACGGCTTTTCGATCCAGCTTCTTAACAATCGGCTTCCCATAGCGCTTTTACATCGGTCCAAATAACTGAATAATGTCAGATTTTTCCCGTTTGGCCGTAGTGGAACAAGCAACTCAAGATTGGTAATCGTTGAATAATCCAACTCACAATACGTTTGCACATCATCGATCTCGGCTCTTTGCAAATGCATCAGCGTTTTAAATTGCGTGGATTGAAGATAGTTGATCAACCGTCCGTATGCCGTAAGAAGTGATTCGCGTTGTACATGTTCAATTAATGGAATGTAATAATCATCAATTTTATGTTCGTCGCAGAAAGAAATCATCAAATTCGGGATTTCTCGTATGCGGTTCAAAACACGTTCTTTCACTTGACTGTGAAAAACGATTTCTCTGATATTGTTTTTAAGACAATATTGAATCAATTCGAACCGTGAATGTTCGATCCTGCGCAAAACGGTTTTCCCGCTGGCCATCTCACAAGCTGCAATCGCATATCCGGTGATGTCATCTTCTACAGCCGCAATATAGACTTCGCTTTTCTCATCAGCATTTTCGTCCATGACCGTGCCCGGGGTAATGATCCGGATGACATCCCGTTTGACGATTCCCTTTGCCAAAGCCGGATCTTCCATTTGCTCGACGATGGCCACCTTATATCCTCTGCCAATCAGTTTTTGTATATATGGGGTTACTGCATGATGTGGAACTCCGCACATCGGAGCCTTTTGATCATTGCCCGCACCACGAGAAGTTAATACCAAATCACACTCCAAAGAGACGAGTTTTGCATCCTCGTAGAATAATTCGTAAAAATCACCGAGACGGTAAAATAACAAAGCGTCTGGATAATTGTTTTTAACATCAAAATACTGCTTCATCATTGGGGTCAATTTTTCCATAAGCCACCTCAATTGTACCTATTATAACACAAAAAAAGAGCACTTCGAGAAGGGCTCTATTTTGGTTTTTGATCAGCTTTTGCCAACATTTCATCAGTAATGGTTTCAAACGCCTGAGTATTATCAAGTAACTGACGTTGCTGATCTCTCATCATTTTAACCAAATCGCTCCTTAACATAAATGAGCAAGCCCCGAATGCCATTGAATATCCCGCCCGCGTCTCTACGATTTTATATAAACCAATCAGATGCACACGTTTGAAATCAACCAGACTTTTATCATACGGCAATATGGTCAGTCGGTTAGGCGAAGAATGAGCCATTCGAATATTATCCAAACCACCAAAAGCCTGGATGATAGCTTGAACTTTCTCAGTTTTAATACCGATATTCATAGCATCCACAGCAATTCGACGATAATACGTGCGAGTAATCAGATAATAGAACACAAACATCAAAAGCCCTAGAATAAGAATGACCGTCAAACTCCGCTGCATATTGGGATTTCGCCAGAAAATAGCCAAATCGATCAGGCTGGCTGGTGTCGCTACCAACTCCAGACCGGAATATGTATACCCGACAGAAACACTGAATGCTTCAAATGTAGCAAATAACAGTCCAGTCGTAAACAGATGAATCACATAAAGCAATGGAGTTGCAAACAGCATGTAAATTTCAACAGGAAGTAATGTTCCAAACAAGATTGAAAGGAAAATTGCAAAGAGAAGAAAGGAGAAGTATCTTCTTTTGTTTATTTTATCCGTAAAAGTCTGATATGCAGCAATCAGAAAAGCCGGCACGGCAAATATATTGAGCACGTAATATGGTGTGATCAAACGTCCGAAACCAAGCGAGTATATTCCGTTGGCTCTTTGGGCTGTCCAAACAGCGACATCACCCACAAAATTGTTACCCAAACCATCGATCCAGGAACCTCCAAAGATGCCAAACCAAAAGGGTTCGCGAATTAGCCGACTCATACTGACAGCGCTTAGGATGCGCTCAGTAATTCCATAAAAGAAGAGGTTTACCGGGTTTGTGATGTCTGATGCAATAAATTTGAATAAAAAATCGGTTATTTGCATCAAGAAAGGCCACAGATAACTAATACCGATACCGCCCAATATACTTAAGAAAATGACTTCGATAGCTGCCCAAGTATCTTTGTCTACAAAAGGCAATAATCCATGATCCGTTGCTTTGCGACTGCGATGATAACAAAAGCGAGTGACATTGATCAAAATTATCGATGAGAAAATCCCTGTTTGAATCGGATATATGATTCCGCTGCCAGGTAAGAATATATCTGTCAAATCCACGGATATCCCCAATACCGGGTAATATGCCGAAGGTTGTAATTTTCCCAAAGAGAAGAACATTGTGGTAATATGTAAGACGACATAGCCAACGATGCCAATATATACAGGCACAGAGTCCTCATATCGCTTGGATAAGGCTTTGATCAATAACAGTAATGGAAAAAGCATGATCATCATACCGCCGAAATATCGCAATAATTCTGCGAACGTCAAAATCCACCGGTTTTCGACAGTGATGATAGTAACCAGGTTCGGATTTAATAACAGACCGCCCAACCCCATAAAAATTGTTGACACAAACAGGGTTTTCAGTGGGAATTGCACGATTTCCAAAAAAGAATGCCATCTCCGCATACAATCACCTCGAATTCTATGATACCATTATACTTAATTATACACAACGAAGGAA
>PGZW01000048.1 GCA_002841515.1 Firmicutes bacterium HGW-Firmicutes-19
AGATACACAAGAATACCATCAACTTGCTCGTAATTCACTGTTGATGTCACTGACAATCGGAATTGCCTTAGTGTTTTTTGCGCCGTTTGCGATTGAACCGCTCTTCAAACTTACAGGTGCTTATGGTGAAAGTCTAAGATTAGGGGTCGCTTACACACAGACCATCTTTTTTGGGTCTTTGTTTTTCCTTCTAAACTTCACTCTTAACGGATTATTGGCTTCACAAGGAAATACCAAGCCTTATCGAAATTATCTGATTATCGGCTTTTTCATGAATCTGATTCTTGATCCGCTGTTGATTTTCGGATGGTTTGGATTGCCTGCTTTAGGCACAGTGGGGGTTGCTCTTGCTACGGTCATCGTACAGTTGTTCGGTACAGTATATTTGGCAAATCGCTGGATGAAATCAGAATTGTTTGATATCGATATGTTTAAGAAATCGTTTGGCTCATTATCGACCATCCGAGCACTGCTTAAACAAGTCATACCGGCATCTCTTAATACAGCAACGATTGCTTTAGGTGTATTCATCATCAATTATTTCGTCTTATTGTATGGTGGGTCACAAACCATTGCGGCGTATGGAGCTGCTGTCCGCATCGAACAACTTGTATTACTGCCAACACTTGGGTTAAATGTGGCAGTACTAAGCATTGTGGGGCAGAATTTCGGCGCTGGTAACTTTGATAGGATCATTCAGGCTCGCTCACTAGTCACAAAAGTAGGTGCATTTATTATGCTTTTTGGTATGGTGATCATATTTTTAACATCACCCTATCTTGTTCAAATATTTAACGGGGATCCGGTGGTCATCGAAGCTGGAACAACGTATTTGAGAATTGAAGTATTGGCATTTTTAACCTATGTATTTCTCAATATGAACATCTCAGTATTGCAAGGCATCAAAAAACCGAATTTTGCATTGTGGATCGGTATGTTTCGCCAGTTTTTGCCATTTGTTCTGTTTTACTTCTTGGGAACTAAGCTGAATATGGGTATTTTGGGTGTCTGGTGGGGAATCGTAATCATTAACTGGACGGCCGTAGGGATCACATTGATCTATACAAAGGCAGAACTCAAGAAACTTGAAAAAGACATGTCATCAGCAAGGTTGTCAATAGAATCAACCTAAGCACGGAAACGTGCTTTTTTTATGGATGCATTGAGCACTCGGGTTGCAAATGGTATACTAATAAGAAAACGGAGGTACAAATGAAACCGATTGAATTTTCGAAGATTCAGCTGTTTGACGGTGCAATGGGTACGCGGTTGTTAAAACTCGGATTTCCGTTTCGCCCGATGATGGAAGAACTCAATGTCACCCATCCGGAAATCATCAGAAGCATTCATAAGGAATATGTTGATGCAGGAGCAGATTTCATTACCACCGCCACTTTTGGAGTGAATGGATATAAGTATCAAGAAAGTATTTATACAGTAAAAGAGATCGTAGGGGCAGCCATTGATAATGCCAGAACTCATGCGAAAGATGTCTATATCGTATTGGATATCGGACCAATCGGGGAATTGATGGAACCCTATGGGGACATGAGTGAAGAGCAGTGCTACGCTTACTTCAAAGAAATCATCGAAGCAGGGAAAAGCAGCGTCGATGCGATCTTGTTTGAAACATTTATGGACATTGAGGAAATCAAAATCGGGATCCGTGCAGCAAAAGAGAACACATCGTTGCCTGTATTTGCGACGATGACGTTTAATCAAAACGGAAAAACGATGATGGGGGTTTCCGTTGAAGATATGGTTAAATCATTTGAGGAGTTGAAAGTGGATGCTTTGGGAGTTAATTGCTCATGGGGTCCCAAGGAGTTGATACCGATCGTCGAAGCTCTTTGTTCAATGAGTAAAACCCCGATACTTGTACAACCCAATGCCGGAATGCCGTTTACACACAAGGATGGCAGTCTTCATTATCTTGTTGATGCAAAGGAGTTTGTCGATGTTGCTCAACGGTATATCGATTTTGGTGTGAAAATCATCGGTGGATGTTGCGGAACAGATAGTGAAACGATTTCGCAATGTTTTAAACGATTTAAACAATAGAAAGAGGAACCTTTATGGAGAAAATCAAAAGTTTTACAGTCAATCACAACACGCTTGTTCCCGGAGTGTATGAATCCCGTCGCGATCCTGTAGGAAATTCAGTAGTCGTAACCTATGACATCCGCTTGATTAAACCCAATGTTTTGCCTGTGCTCGATAATCCTCAGTTGCATACGATCGAACATCTTGGTGCAACATTCTTACGTAATCATCCCATACATAAAGACAGGATCATTTATTTCGGCCCGATGGGATGCCGAACAGGGTTTTATTTGTTAGTCAGTGGTGACATGGCAAACGAACAGTTGTTTGTCCTTGTGAAGGACATGTTTACATTTATTAGCACGTATGATCAAAAAATTCCGGGAACTGAAGCCATAGAATGTGGTAACTATCGGGATCATGATTTGAAGAAGGCAAATGAAGCGGCTCAACATTTTCTGAATGATTTGTATATGATTGAAGATACATCGTTGGCTTACCCTGAGTAATGAATGAAAATGACACCCAGTACCAGGTGTCATTTTAAATTTTACTTTTCCATTGAGTTGCGGTCGAATAAGGTCTGAATCCGATGTTGTAATAAAACTGCTGTGAAGAACCGACAAACACGATTTTTGCATTACGTTTAGCACAACGTTGAATACCTTCTAGTACCGCAGCTTTGCCTATTCCCATTTTCCGATATTTCGGATCGGTAGCCAATGGCTCCACGACTGCAAAACCGGCTTTTGGGTCATACCACATGCCGCAATAGGAAGCAAAATCACCGTTAGGATCAACAACGGCGATTTTTAAGTTCAAGTCAACATTTGGTCGGACCAGCTCTTGCTCAAAAGCTCTTCTTTTTTCCTCGTTAAAAACAAACTCACCTTCACCATCAAGTTCGTGATTGAACCCTTTCCATAATACCCGACCGTACTGATAAAAATCCAGACGGTCCTTTAGGGATACGATCGAAAAACCTTCAGGCAAGGAATACTCGGTTGATGTCTGTCCGATGTGAAAAACAGCATCGAATTCCTTGTTGGGCGTTGCCACAAATCCAAGCTCAACAGCGATTTTTTGAAAATAATCATCTCTATCATCAATAGTAACTTCAAATTTATCCTTAGAAGCTAAGTTATGTTTAGAGTAAATCAACATTTCCTTCTTTAAATACTCATATGTGGGCAATGTCATACAAAAGGCTTGACCAAGACATCCATCGATGGTTGTAATACCCACTACTTCATCATTCTCTTCCCATAAGCCCATGCAACCGATGGCTGATTTGTCAAGGTAAGTATGTGTGGTCATCCAATCCCAGCGAGCATATGTGTATTCTTTGTAGCCAAGCCGGCAGAAAAATGCACGGACTTTCGCATAGTCTTCGGTAATGCCGGCTTGATCAGTATATCTTCTGAATTGAACATTCATAAGTGGATCTCCTTGATATGAATTTTGACTATATCGTACCACCAACGGTATAAAAATTACATATATAAAAGAGTGAATCTCTACCATCTTTGCAGTCAAAGATGTAATATTCCGATAACTTTTTCCTACTTTCTATACGGTTGATTTGTAGTTGTCGTCTAAAAACTATATAATGCATTTATAGAGATCAAAAAGAGAAACCTCTTGATCAAGTGGTGTTGAGGTGATTCTGTGGGTAACTGGAGCCCCTGGCAAGGATGCCGGAAAATTAGTGAAGGATGTAAAAACTGTTACATCTATACGCATGATGGAAAAGATGGAAAGAATGTCGGCCAGGTAATGAAAACGAAGTTTTTTGACTTGCCTGTACAACGCAAGAAAAGCGGCGAGTATAAATTACAATCAAAGGATGTGATTTATACTTGCTTCTATTCGGATTTCTTTATTGAGGAAGCGGATGAATGGCGAAAGGAAGCGTGGTCGTTTATTAAAAATCGACCGGATTTGAGATTTCTTTTTCTGACCAAAAGGATTCACCGATTTCCAAATTGTATTCCAGCTGATTGGAATGATGGTTATGATAATGTTGTGATCGGGGTTTCAGTTGAAAATCAGATCATGGCAAATAAACGGCTTTCGTTGTTGATGCAGTATCCCATAAAACATAAGGGTATCGTCTGTCAGCCGCTGATTGGACCCATCAATCTAAATGCTTATCTAGAAGATGTTGAGTTTGTTACGGTAGGCGGGGAACAGGGTCCTTATGGGCGGTCATGTGATTACGATTGGGTAATGAACATCCGACATCAGTGTATCGAGGCAAAGGTACCATTTACCTTCAGACAAACCGGGACTAATTTTTTAAAAGATGGTATTCATTATAAAATTGCTCGAAAAGATCAGTCAAAGCAAGCAAAAAAAGCCGATATCGATGTCCATACGGAACAGGTGAAGGAGGATTTATGATAGAACTGCGTTTCGATCTTGAGGATCCGTGGATCAAAAAAGCATATGAACTTGCGCTCAATCTTCACCGTGGTCAAGTAGATAAGTCCGGGAAACCTTATATCCATCACTTGATTGAAGTAGCGAATCAGGTTGAGGGCAGAGATGCCATCATGGTGGCACTGCTTCATGATGCCATGGAAGATCAGGGTGTGACTACGAAATTTCTGCAAAAC
Organism: Firmicutes bacterium HGW-Firmicutes-19; assembly: GCA_002841515.1. Classification (GTDB taxonomy): domain Bacteria; phylum Bacillota_I; class Bacilli_A; order Erysipelotrichales; family Erysipelotrichaceae; genus UBA2227. The sequence continues at coordinate 4,662 of PGZW01000048.1, forward strand.
CAGGGGTTTGAGTGCAATGTTATTGAAGCCATCGTTTTGCTGACTAAAACAGGCGATGACTATATAAGTTATATAATGAAGATTAAAGAGAATCCATTGGCAAGAGTCGTTAAGATTGCGGATATGCGCCATAACAGTGATTTATCCCGACTGAAAAACATCAGTGAGAAAGACATTGAAAGAAAAGAGAAATATACAAAGTCAATTCAGTTATTGTCGGATTGATTTGAGGAGGTTATATGCCATTACTTATTGTTAGAAATGATATTACCAAAATGAAGGTCGATGCCATTGTAAATGCAACCAATCCCATGTTAAAAATGGGGGGCGGTGTTAGTGGTGCGATTTTTACGATTGCCGGAAGGCGTCAATTACAAGATGCTTGTGATGCGATTGGCCACTGTGCGCAAGGAGATGCCGTTATAACGCCGGGCTTTGATTTGCCCGCAAAATATGTGATTCATACCGTCGGTCCGGTTTGGCATGGAGGGATAGCCGGTGAGAGCGAACAGTTGGCGGATTGTTATACGCATTCACTAGAACTTGCGAAAAAGCATGGCTGTGAATCCATTGCTTTTCCCTTGGTTTCATCCGGCACTTATCGCTATCCGAAGCAAGAAGCTCTAAATATAGCCATATCTGCGATCAGTAAATTTTTGTTTGACAACGATATGACAGTCTATCTTGTGGTTTATGATGCGAAAGCATTTATGTTAAGCAAGCAGTTATTTGCCTCAATCGAGAAATTCATCGATGATAACTATGTAGAAGAACAAGCATTGCACTATCGCAGGACGAGTGCAAGTTATCAGCGAAGAGAAGATCTCGAATTTCAAAATCTTGAGAATCGTTCAGTCATATATGATAATCTTGATAAGCGCAGTCTCGATGATATCGTGAAACAACAAGATGAATCATTTTCAAAATCTTTGTTCCGTCTGATCGATCAGCGAAAAATGAAGGACAGCGAAGTTTATAAGAAAGCCAACATCGATCGCCGCTTATTCTCAAAAATCCGAAATGAAGAGTATCATCCAAGTAAAAACACATGCATTGCTCTGTCAATCGCACTTGAGTTGAATCTTGATCAGACCAAGGACTTACTTGCGAAGGCGGGGTATACTTTATCAAAAAGCCAAAAGGCTGACTTGATCATTGAGTATCACATCCTTGAAAGGCAGTATGATATCATTCAGATCAATGAAGCTTTATTTACTTTCAAACAACCAATCTTAGGAGCTTAAATGTCGCCTCACAAGCGACCTTTTCTTTTCTTTGATATTGTATTCTTAAGTCAGAAAGAAGGAGGATACGATATGAAAACAAACAAGACAGAACTCGTATTTATTTTAGATAGAAGTGGATCTATGTCAGGATTAGAAAGTGATACCATCGGCGGATATAATTCGTTGTTAGGTAAACAGCGAATGGAAGAAGGAACCGCCATCGTAACGACTGTGCTGTTTGACGATAAGTTTGAGTTGTTGCATGACCGACTGGATATCAATGGTATTTCAGATATTTCTGAAAAGGATTACTTTGTACGCGGATCGACGGCGTTGCTTGATGCGATCGGAAAAACGATTAATAAAATCGGAAATGTGCAAAAGCATACGAAACCAGAGATGCGTGCGGATAAAGTCTTGGTTATCATTACAACGGATGGCATGGAGAATTCAAGCTTAGAATATTCATATGATCAAATCAAGAAGATGATTGAACGTCAAAAAACGCAGTTTGGGTGGGAGTTTATTTTCTTAGGTGCCAACATTGATGCATTGGCAACGGCCGAGCGCTTTGGTATCGATGCCAGCCGGGCAGTCAATTATCATTCGGATAAGATGGGAACCCATCTTAATTATTCGACGCTTAACAAAACGGTTAGCAAATTTCGAAGTGAAGCAAGAATCGATGATGACTGGAAAGCGGACATTGAAAAAGATTTCACAGATCGCAGCGATAAGAAGAAGAACTAACAGACATCCGGGGGGATGGAGTAAAAAAGTGCGGAATTACCGCACTTTGCTATTTTTTTAAGGTACTGCCCCGAACGATCAACGTTGGAGAATATTGCTTTGAGGTCTCCGTGGTTTTTCTCGCTTCGATCATATCGACCAGCATACCCACACAATCAATCCCTACCTGACTCATCGGCTGATGAATCGTTGTCAAGCCCGGAGTTACGACGGAAGCAAAACTGACATCATCAAATCCGATGACCGATAAATCCTGCGGAATTCGCAGAGCCATCGAAAAGGCAGCCTGATAAACACCAAAAGCCATCATATCATTGGCAGCAAAAATACTGCTGACTCCTTTTGCGATCAGTCTTAAGCCGGCATGATGTCCGCCATCTGCTCGCCAATCCCCAAATTCAATGAGGTTTTCATCGAAAACGATCCCATGATCTTCCAGTGCTTGTCTGTATCCGTCATATCGCATTCTGCTTAAGTCCAAATCCAAGGGACCGCTGATATAGCCGATTCGCGTGTGACCTAGATTCAGCAGGTGGGTTGTTGCGAGATAGGCTCCAAGCTTTTGGTCAATAAATAAGGTTCGGATGTTATTGGCCTTTTGATGTCGATCAATCAGGATAAACGGCAATTTTGATTGTTTGACTAAATCGACGATTTTAGCATCATATTTATCCATTTCAATACTCGAGTGAATCAATATGCATCCAGCTAGCCCTCGTTGCAGAAAAGTCCGGACGTACTCATACTCGCGTGAACCCTGTTCATCGGTGTTTCCTAAAATGATCGTGTAACCGAACTTCGCAGCTTCGATTTCAACCTGCCTTAAAAAGTCCGTAAAGAACAAGTTGGTAACATCGGGAATAATCAACCCCAATACTTTTGATTTTCTTGTGACCAAGCTTAACGCCATCGGATTCGGATGATAATGAAGTTCCTTCGCCTTTTCGAGTATCTTTTGCTTGGTTGCTTCGGAAATCCGATTCGGTTTATTGTTTAATACCAGGGATACAGTTGCAACAGATACCCCACATAACTTTGCAATATCTTTTAGTGTTACATTCATGCTTTCACCTGCCTGAGATTTATAGTATCAAAAGGATGCGCGAAACTCAAGCACATTAGGTTAAGTTTAGGTTAAACTTCAAATTTTATCATTTGAAATACCTGAGTCCTATGACTTATAATAAAAACAAGCATAGTTCACATTTTGGGGGAGTGTGGATCAGGAGGAAGATCCATGGATTTGCCACTCAGTGAATGTTTTTTTGTCAAACGAAAGACCAGACACATTTCCCGAAATCCAATCACTGAATTTATACGTTTGAAGGCGAAAATTAACGTTTTGCCTTTTGTGTGTTGGTAGAAAGATAATATGGATAAAATAAAACTGATCATGGACGTTGATCCCGGAATTGATGATTCTCTTGCTCTTTTGCTTGCCGGATTGAGCCCTGAGATCGAACTTTTGGCTATCACTGTCGTCAGCGGTAATATCGAAGTCGAACAGGCAGCCAGAAATGCCAAATTCGCCATGCGTACGATTGGCAGAGACGATGTGTTGATTGCGAAGGGATGTACAAGACCAATACATAGAAATTATGTGGATGCCACAGACACCCATGGCAAAGACGGTGTTGGCGAAGTATATTTCCCCAAAGAAGAACCGGCAGACCATGGTAGTGCCACAGAAGTCATCACACGTCTGTTAAGACAACATCCGCATCAAATTACCATTGCTGCATTGGGCCCGTTAAGCAACCTGGCAACGATACTGAAGCAGGATCCACAACTTCTATCTCTGGCAAAAGAAATCATCATTATGGGGGGCAGTGTGAATGTATGCGGAAACTGCTCGCCGGTAGCTGAATATAACTTCTGGTGTGATCCCCATGCGGCGAAAATATTCTTTGATGCTAATGTTCGAAATGTGACACTGGTTCCTTTGGATGTTACCTATAAAATCTTACTGACTCCAAATATGCGTGAAATGATCCGACAGTTTAAAACCCCCTTGTCCGAATACGTCACCAATATCACTGGCTTCTATGTGGATTTTCATTGGGCTCAGGAGCGGACGCTTGGTTGTGTGATCAATGATCCGTTGGTCATTGCGTATATTTTGGATCGAAGCATTTTGAATTGCAAGTCTGGTTATGTTCAGATTGAAACTGAAGGTATCGCATTGGGCGAGTCGGTTGTCGACTTTCGTCAAAGTGATGCAACACTGACAAGTGCCATTGCTCAATCCGTCGATGCAAATAAGTTCTTCAAGCTGTTTCTGATCCGATTGTTCAGTGAACATAAAAGGGATATCGAATTAATGATAGAAAAGAGAATGATATTATGAGTAAAAGAAAAATACTATTTGATACTGATCCAGGCATTGATGATGCGGTCGCATTACTGACCTTACTGAATTACGAACCTTTTGATGTATTAGGAATTACAACCGTTGCCGGTAATAAGGGCATCGAGCATACCACAGACAATGCCAGTAAACTCGTCAGATACACACGAAAAGACATTCGGGTATATCGCGGTGCTCATAGCAGCTATCCGCGGGTAAAAGCAGGCTTGCCGGCTGAAGGCCGGGATGGCGGAAATGTTCATGGGGAGGATGGTTTGGGAGGTGTCGCACTACCGGTCGATCCAAGCAATATTTCATCCAAAAGTGCAATTGACTTTATTTTGGATACGGTGTCTAAATATCCGGGTGAAGTAGAAATTATCTCAGTCGGTCCGATGACCAATTTGGCATTGGCTATCGATAAGGATGAAGCAACGATGCGCAAGGTAAAGAAGATTTACTCGATGGGCGGAGGGGTTTACCGCGGCAATGTCACTCCGGTCGCTGAGTTCAATTACTGGTTTGATACCCAATCTGTCGAAAAAGTTTATTCCCTGGGAAATGATGTCGATATCGTCATGGTCGGACTGGACGCCACTCATCAAGTTATTTTTGATGCCAACGATCTTGCGTTTATCAGATTAGCGGCAGGTGAAAAGGGAGAACTGATTTATGCGATGGTTCAGGATTATCTCAATGCTTATTGGAAGTTCAATAAGTATATTGGGATCGTCATACACGATTTGCTTCCGGTCTTGATGGCCATTGATCCTTCGGTATGTTCACGACTGGTTCAAAGCAATCTTAGAATCGTTCACGAAGGATTGACAAAGGGGCAATGCATCGTAGATCTGGTCGATAGTTGGAAGCTGGAAAAGAATGCTTTTGTGGCTATGGATATGGACGTTGGTAAGTGCAAGGAGTTATTTATGGAAGTGTGTTTTGGTAAGGAAGTAAAGGAAAACTACCGTTCGGTATTTCCTACTTTATAAAGCTCAAGTCTTTCAAAGAAGAGGAGGAAACAACATGAGCAAAGCAGCGAAGTATTCTACCATGGCGATTCTGCTTATTCCAATCGGGATCGCAATCAACTACGTCGGGGGACAAATCGCATTGATTTTGAAACTACCGGTATTTATCGATGTCATCGGTACGATTTTAGTCGGTGCCTTGGCCGGACCGTTATTCGGGGCAATTACCGGTCTGGTTACCAATTTGATTTTGGGCATCACGGCACCAACTTGGATTCCCTATGCTATTGTTAATGTGGCTATTGGTATCGTTGCAGGGTTATGTGCTCAAAAAGGTTGGTTCAAAACTGTTAAAGGGGCACTTATCACCAGCGTTTTGATTTGGCTTATCACCCAACTGACCGCAAATCCGGTCACTGTTTACTTGTTTGGTGGCGTTACTGGTTCAGGTTCAAGTTTTATCACTTCGTTTTTGATTGCGACCGGTCAAAGTTTATGGCAATCGGTCATCACGACTGCGTTAATTACGGAAACCGTTGACAAATTCGTGTCTGTGTTTATCGTTTTCTTTATCATTAAAGCCATACCGGCTCGAACATTATTGAAGTTCCCATTAGCAAAATATTACGTTGAGTAGAGTTTAGGGACGATCCCGCATACGCGGGATCTCCCTTTATAAGGAGAATCATTATATGCTTGATCGAAAAAAAGGACCGCTAAGCAAATTATATCCACTGACGAAACTGGTGTTTTTGTTTTGTGCAATCATACTTGCCATCGTGTATGACTGGAAATTCGGATATCTCGTCATGGTTCCGCTGACTTTGGTTTTAGCGCTTTTTTCCGGAAATTTCATTGGTTTTATAAAGAAGTTTATCGGTGCGCTACTGCTTTTCGTGATTTTTGTATTTTTGTTTAAAATCATGCTCGACAAATCGGATTCACAAATATTGTTTCAATGGCAGTTTGTAATCATTCGAATACAAGGTTTGATTGATGGACTGAATCAAACGTCTGTTTTGGTCGTAATGGCTGCTGTCGTTTTACTCTTTTTTGAAACAACGGAAGTTGAGGATCTGATGATCAGCCTTCAACAGAGAAAAGTGAGTCATGTGGTCAGTTATATCGTGCTATCAACATTACAAATGATTCCGGATATGGTCAAGCGCAGTAAAGTGATCATGCAAGCGCAACAAGCGCGCGGGATTGAAACTGAGGGCAACATGTACTTACGGGTTCGAGCCTTTTTTCCGTCGCTGGGTCCACTGATCATATCTTCGATCAGTGAGTTGGAAGAACGGGCAATCACTTTGGAAGTTCGCGGATTTTCGGCAAGTATTGAGAAAACATTTCTAAAAGACATTCAATCTCGCGCTATCGACCGTATTCTATCTATCGGATTTATACTGATAAGTATTGCGTTGTTGGGATGGAGGATATATTTATGGCTGTTTTAGAATTGAAGGATGTTTCGTTCAAATATCAACTGGCAAAAGAAACCATTCTTGAGAATATATCTTTTTCTATTGAAAAAGGAGAGTTTGTGGCTCTGGTCGGACGAAACGGCGTTGGGAAAACAACGCTTTGTTCGATCATGCGCGGGTTGATACCGACCTTTCATACCGGTACGATGAATGGTCAGGTATTGCTCAACGGGATGGATATAAGTGACATGTCCATCGGTGATATTGCTCTACATATTGGATTTGTTTTTCAAAATCCGTTTGTGCAGGTCAGTGGGGTCAAGCAGACCGTGTTTGAAGAAGTGGCGTATGGACTTGAGAATCTTGGAGTTGAGCGAAGTGAGATCATTCGCAGAGTTGAAGAAATGCTTATCCAACTCAATATTGATCATTTGCGTACCAAACATCCGATGCAACTTTCCGGAGGGCAAAGTCAGCGCGTCGCATTGGCTTCGGTTCTGGTAATGGATCCGGAGATTTTGATCATTGATGAACCGACTTCTCAATTAGATCCTCAAGGTACCGAGGAAGTGTTTGAGACGATTCGTTTATTGAAAGAAAGAAAAAAGACGATCATCCTGGTTGAACATAAGGTGGATTGGGTTGCCGAGTATGCCGATCGCATTCTTGTGATCCATGATAAACATATCGTTAAGGATGCTCGAGCAAATGAAGTGTTTTCTGATCCGATGTTGCTTGAAACGGGAAATAATCTTCCTCAAGTCGCTTTGCTTGCTTTAAAATTACGTGAACTTGGTGAAGCAAGCTTCGATAATATTCCGACAACGTTGGATGATGCTGTTGAGCAGTTGAAAGGCAGGGGTGAATGATGGATGCGATCCGATTTGAACATGTGACCTTTGCTTATGATAATGGTTTTGTGGCGGTAGAGGATGTTTCGTTGATTATATCAGCCGGTGAAAAAGTTGCGATCATAGGTCAAAACGGTGCCGGTAAAACTACAACTGTAAAAATGATGAATGGTTTGCTTCGGCCAAAAAGCGGTAAGATAACGGTGTTTGGGGAAGAGTCCGCAAAGAAAACGACTGCGACTCTTTCAAAGAAGGTGGGCTATGTTTTTCAAAATCCCGGGGATCAGATTTTTAATCAGACTGTGTATGCCGAAATCGCTTATTCACTGAAATATCTTAAGATAGACAAAGCAGAAATCGAACGTCGGGTCATGATGGCCGCCCAAATGTGCCATCTTGCGGATGAACTTTTGACCAACCCCTATGATTTGCCATTTAGTATCCGTAAATTTGTGACGATTGCTTCGGTTGTCGCAATGGATGTGGATGTGGTAATATTGGATGAGCCGACCGCCGGTCAAGACTTGTTAGGGTTGCTTTATCAAAAGGAAATCATTGAGAAACTACACCAGATGGGTAAAACGGTCATCACAATCTCCCATGACATGGAGTTTGTGATTGAAAACTTTGATCGCATTATCGTCATGGCAGATAAAAAAGTCGTTGGAGATGCCAATAAACGTGAGATTTTCTGGGATTTTGATTTATTGGATAAAGCCGCACTGAAACAACCGGTCGTAGCTCAACTGGCGAATCGCTTAGATATGAAGAGGAACATTATCAACATCGTTGATTTTGTAAGTGAATATGAGAAATGAGAAAATGAATATCGTGGCCATCGGCGTGCTGATGGCCATTCAATTGGTTATTACCTTTGAGATGAGCATGGTCATGCCAATGGCTCCGCTGATCGCATCGATTTATCAAGTCGATCAAAGCAATGTTACCTTATTAAATCTGGGATATGCCATGTCCGGCCTTTTCGTGCCGTTTTTGGGAATGATGGCGGACAAAATGGGGAATAAACGAATTCTGATTTTCAGTTCGTTTTTGTTTGTGTTTGGAAGTGCTTTGGTATTCGTTTGGTCAAGTCCGTGGGGTTTTATTTTGGGCAGGACGATTCTTGGAATCGGTTTCTTTGCATTGATCAGTATAAGCCCATCGTATCTGTCTATTTTAATCAGACCTCAAAAATACGGGTTTGTCAGCGGATTGCATAAAATTGCATTTGCAATGGCGATTCTGATTTCTCCGCTTGTCGCGACAACCTTTGCGATCAACTTCGGTTTTCATACGTTGTATCTCGGAGTCATGATTGCCATGAGCATTTGTACAGGTCTGGCATTTCTTATGCCGGATGTGCGTTCACAACATGAGACCATACACCATAACAGCTTGGTTTCTATATTCAAAAATTCTAAGGCGGTCATGATGATGGCTGTGGTTGCGCTTTTCTCGATCCCCTCGATTTTCTATTTCAATTATCTGAGTATTCATTTAAACCAGTTGGGTCAGACACCTCAAAGTATCGCATCTTTATATAGTATGATCGCTTTAGGTTCTTTGGGAGCCGGTATCGGGATCATGCTCTTTAGTGATAAGTTTGGGAAGCGTCGGATGGGGTTGTGGGGAGCCGTGTTCTCAGCTGTATTTATGGCGCTGACATTATTCAATTATGAGCCGACGATTTTCTTGGTGGGGTTTATGTTCGGTTTAGCATTCGATTTGATTTGGGGATTATTGTTCCCACTGGCCACGGGCATACTAAAGGGTCAGACTGCGGGCTTTCTGACGATATTGAGCTTTGTTATGTCGATGACTAATGTTGCGGCTAACGGACTTGCTCCAACCGTATTCCGATTCGGAGGTTTCATGCTTAATGTCCTTGTATGTACGATTGGCTTGGTCATTGGAACATTTCTTCTTTATCAGATATTCAAAAATAAGAACACCTTCTCAGCTTGAGAAGGTGTATTTTTTTATTCGACCGTAACAGACTTTGCCAGATTGCGAGGTTTATCAACATCACA
>PGZW01000049.1 GCA_002841515.1 Firmicutes bacterium HGW-Firmicutes-19
TGCCCTTTGCCCGCACACCGCGAAATCTTGAGTATTAATCTCCCATTGGGAGATTTTTTATTGGGTTGTAGTGCCGTGTGAATTCTTTTATAATAGTGAAGTAGGTCAGATATGGACGTACTTTTCAAAGTGAGTAGAGGATGATTGAATGTTGGTACAACCGAAAGCAGTTTCGCGCAGACGGCGTAAACTGAAATGGAAATATATCATTCCCGTGATCATGCTGGCGATGTTGCTGGTTTACGTGACGGGATCTTTGTTTTGGCCAAATGGAGAAAAGAAGCCGGAGGTAAAGACGATTTGTGAGTATAATGCTGCACAGTCGCGTGAGAAGGTTTCGCCGATCTATTCACCGGTGACTGAGATCAACGATTACTTTGTCTATGGAGAAACGTTGAACTTATTCAATGCTTCTTATGTTCTGGGTAAGAAAGATTTATTTATCGGTAAAACCGTAATATTGATCAATCTGTGCTCAGGATCTGAGCGGGTATACATGCTTGAATCTGCTGTAGACGGGCAAATCCCGATGGAAGATCTTGAGGAAGGGTTCTATGAAGTCTTTGTCATGATCAACTTGCAGCGGCATCGTGTGGTAAGCAATGAGGTTCTCAGGGATTCTTTTACGACGGTCCGTCGCAATGGTTCGTTTAATTATGTCGATTTGATTGCTGACCGATTTTTGTTGGAGAATGACACCGAAGGCGATCCAACCATGGATAAGAACTATCTGTTTGTTCATGTTTATAAAGCACTGGAAGACAAAGAGGATATTTATGACATCGTGATCGATCCGGGGCATCTGAATAAAGATTTGGGTTATACGGATTTTGGATACCGGGTCAATGATTTGATTGAAGCGAATGAGATGTTGCGGATGTCACTGTTGCTTAAGGAACAATTTGAGAAGTATGGACTTAAAGTATTGCTGACGCGAGAAGGCGATGAAATCGTAAATACGTATAATATTGATGGCCGTTTGCATCGGGCATATTTAAGCAACGCAAAATATTATATCGAAGTCCAGGCGGTCGGTGCAGGAAACAACAGTGTGACCGGGATGCAAGTCGTTTATTCATCATTTGCTTCTCCGCGACTTCCATCCGCCGTATTTCGTCATTTGATTGATAATACCGATTTAAAATCCACGGGCATCCGGGGGACCGGGTCGATTCCGGGAGTCGTTCCAAGCGGTCGTTCGGACGGTTTCGATGGTCGAATGGTCATTCGCGAATCGGGTGGCATTGCTTTGTCTGCGGGGAAGTATTCTCAAAAAGCCAGAGATGAAAATTATTCATTTGCCGGTGAAAGCCGGATAGGTATGCATACCGTAACGATTGAATATATGTATATTACCCATGCGCCATCGGTGGTGCAGTGGAATAATCAGATTGCGAATTATGCCCGGGTAACTGCCGAAGGTTATGCGAATTATCTCAACCTTCAACAGTTGCCGTAAGGAAAGTGGGTCTTTATGTTATATCAGATTAGTCAGGGAACCAAATCCTTTGGAAGTCAGCTGATTTTTAAGCAGTTGCAGTTTGAAATCAGAGGGAATGAGAAAATAGCCGTTGTTGGTCCCAATGGCAGCGGCAAGACGACGCTGCTCAAGATCATTGCCGGTGATATAGATTTGGATGAGGGTGTCATACATCGCAGCAACCAAGTCCGTTTAGGCGTGCTTAGTCAGACATCGTTTGCAGATGAGGAAATCAGTGTAGAAGCAACTTTTAGTGAAGAGTTTGCTTATATTCATAAAATGCAAGAACAGCTTGAAATCATGCATGTGGCTTTGCAGGGTGAACACGATGAGAAACTTTTGTATCAATACGATGCGTTGCTCCATGCATTTGAGATGGCAGGAGGTTATACATTTGATTCTGAAATGAAAACCGTGTTGACCAAAATGGGGTTTGTAGAGGCTGATTTGCTTCGTCCGATCAAGACGTTTTCGGGAGGACAGAAGACCCGCCTGGCATTCGCTAAACTGCTTTTGAGTAAACCGGATATTCTTTTACTGGATGAACCGACCAATCATTTGGATATTTCAACGATCGAATGGTTGGAGGGATATTTGATTTACTATCCCAAAGCAATTGTTTTTGTATCCCATGACCGCTATTTTTTGGATAAAGTAGCCAATACGGTCGTCGATATCGACGGATATAAGACAACGCGTTATACTGGAAATTACAGCAGTTATCTTCATCAAAGAAATACGAATCAGGAAAAACAGCTATCAGCATACAATCGCCAGCAAAAGGATATCGAGCGATTGGAAGCACTGATTGAGAAGTTTCGTTATAAACGTTCCAAAGCTGCGTTTGCGCAATCGAAAATCAAATACTTGCAGCGGATGGAGAAAGTTGAAAAACCGAAAGGCGAGGGGCGCAGTTTTGCCGCAAATTTCATTGCTAAGATCCGTGGTGCAAAGGATGTGCTGATTTTGGATCAGTGTGTTATCGGGTATGATCAGCCACTGGCAAAAGTCTCAATGCAGATTTTGCGTGGAGATAAGGTGGCGATCATGGGTGATAATGGCACGGGTAAGTCGACCTTGCTTAAAACCATTGTCGGGCAGGTGCCGTTGCTGTTGGGTGAGATGATGTTGGGTCATCAAATCGAAATCGGTTATTTCGACCAAGACCATGCTCAATTTTCATCAGAGAAGACCGTGCTTGAGGAAATCTGGGATGATTTCCCGGATTTGGATAAAACTCAGGTTCGGACTGTATTGGGAAGATTTTTGTTTTCGGGAGATGATGTGTTTAAATCGGTTGCGGTTTGTTCCGGTGGTGAGCGAGTGCGGTTGTTGTTGGCGAAGCTGATGCTCAAACAGGCAAATCTGCTGATATTGGATGAACCGACCAATCACTTGGACATTCCCGGAAAAGAAGCGCTTGAAGCCGCATTGGCAGGTTATGAGGGGACGATATTGTTTGTCTCGCATGACCGCTATTTCATTGAGAAAATCGCGACCTCCCGATTGGTGTTTGAGCAGGGCAGTGCCACCTATTATCCGCTGAATGTTGAACAGAAAAAGTCGGAGCCGACGATTTCTGTCAAGGAAGAGCAGAAAGTCGAGCGGTTAGCACAGGTCAAGCAGAAGAAGGATTTAGTTAAGGAGTTGACTAGGATAGAAAAGCAGATTACTGAATCTGAGGAAAAACTTGAGGGATTGCGGGAGAAGCGTTTTGAACCGGAGTATTATCATGACTATCAGAAGATGAAGGATTTGGATGATCAGATTGATGAAGTTCACAATTCCATCGCGCATTTGATTGCCCGTTGGGAAGAGTTACAAGAACATGTGGAGGGGAAATGAAAATGAAAGTATTTGAACCCATGAAGTTTAAGAAGATGGAAATTGCCAATCGGGTTGGGGTCGCACCGATGTGTACGTATATGTGCTTGAAGAAGGATGGTGTAGCGCAGGATTTTCATTTGACGCATTACACGACCTTTGCGATGGGACAGCCGGGATTCATTATTCAGGAGGCGACTTCTGTCAATGAGAGCGGGTATATATCGGATTATTGTTTGGGCATTCATCAGCCGCGTCAAAGAGAAGCGCTTAAGCGCGTAATTGACAGTGTGCATGCTTATCCGGTGAAGTTTGGAATTCAACTCAATCATGCCGGTGCGAAAACGATGAAGACGGGCAGCCGTAAGATCAGTGCCAGCGCTTTATCGGAGGGTGTTGAAGAGGCATCGCTGGCTGATATCAACAAAATCGTTTCCGATTTTGAAAGTGCGGCTAAATGGGCACGTCAATGTGGATATGATTTCGTTGAGGTTCACAGCGCACATGGCTATCTGATCAATCAGTTTTTATCACCGTTGACCAATAAACGTACCGATGCTTATGGTGAAGATAAAGGACTTCTGTTACAACAAGTCGTGGAAGCCGTTTTAAAGGAGTTTGATGGTCCGGTATTCGTTCGTTTGAGCGGGGATGAGTATTCAGAGCAAGGGCGTAGTATTGAAGATACCAAAGAAACGGTGAAACGTTTGGATCGTTTGGGTGTATCGCTCATAAATATGTCCAGCGGTGGTGTTGCACCGGTTTCTATGAGTGTTTATCCGATGTATCAGGTTCACTTGGCTACTCAGGCGAAATCTGTGACGGGTCTGCCTCTGGCGACAGCCGGTTTGATTACCGAACGTGAGCAAATAGCGGATATCATCGATAATGAAAAAGCCGATGTCGTTTTGTTAGGTCGGTTGATGACGCGGGATCCATTCTTTTTGATGAAATGGAAGTTTGATTTGGGGTTGATTACCAAAGAAAACACACCGAATTATTTATATAGGTCGTTAAGCGCAATGAAGTAGGGGATAAGCTCCCCTTTTTTTTAGGCTTTTTTTAGTGTATAATAACACCGTATTAAATCAAGGAGGAAATTATGGCAAATTGTTTGGTAGCCCAGTCGGGCGGTCCTACATCGGTCATCAATGCTACGTTGGCCGGGGTGGTCAAGGGCAATCAGTTGAATCAGGTGTATGACATCGTTTACGGTGGTTTACATGGTGTAGAAGGTATCCTTCAGGAGATGTTGGTTGATTTGACGCATATGAGCGAAGAGGAGAATTATGTTCTTCGTCAGACTCCGGCCAGTGCGTTGGGTTCTTGCCGTTACAAACTGAAAAGAAGCAATGTGGCGGATTTTGAGCGTATTTTCGAAGTATTGGATAAGTATGACATTGAAACCATGTTTTATATCGGTGGTAACGATTCGATGGACACGGTGGCTGCGTTAAGTGAGTATGCTGAGGCGAAAGGCATTAAGAATCATCGTTTCGTCGGTTGTCCGAAAACGGTCGATAATGATTTGATGGTGACCGATCACTGTCCGGGTTATGGCAGTGCGGCGAAGTTTATTGCCAATACGGCACTTCAAACGTGGTTGGATGTCAATGTTTATACCCGTGAGGAAGTATTCGTTTTGGAAACCATGGGACGTGATGCGGGTTGGCTGGCAGCATCCGCTTGTTTGAGCGGAATCGTTGATTTGGTCGTTTTGCCAGAAGAGGTGTTTGATAAGGAAGTTTTCCTGAATGAAGTCCGTAAGAGTATCAAAGAGAAGAACAAATGTTACGTCGTTGTTTCTGAAGGTGTCCGTTATGCAGATGGAACCTATCTGGCAGCGGGTGAAGCGAAGAATGACGGTTTCGGCCACGCGGTCCTGGGTGGTGCCGGTAATGCGGTGAAGAATCTGATTTTGGATTCCGGTGCTGCAAATCGAGTCAAAGTACAAGACTTGTCGACGGCGCAACGCTGTCATGCGACGGATCAGTCGTTTACCGATGTGGAAGAATCATTTAAGCTGGGTTTGTCGGCACATATGCGTTCGGCTGATAAGGCTTTTACGGGCATGATGGTCGGTGTCAAGCGCGTTGAGGGCGAAGTATATAATGTTGAGTACTTTGCGACCAAAGCAAGCAATGTAGCAAATCATGTCAAGAGTTTCCCGGTCGAGTGGATGTTGCCAAATTATCGCGGTGTCGCTCAAGCGGCATTGGATTATATGCGTCCGTTAATTGAGGGCAGTCCGGTCATCCGTTACAAAAATGGTGTCCAACAGTTTGTAGTTCCTTACTACATGCGCAAAAAATAGTCTAAATACAGTCCTTCGGGACTGTTTTTAATTTAGATGAATCTTTCTTTTTCTTTGGCCACTCTGATTCTTTTGTTGGTGTTTCAGTTTCTGAAAAACATCGATCACCAAAAATCGCGGTCTTGGTTTGAGTTAAGCATGTTGGCATGGAGCCTTTCGACCTTGAGTACTGGATCAGTTATAAGATTTTCAGTTATAAGTTGAAATGTGCCGGTAGATCAATATGTTGTTGGACGACGCTGTGGGAGGTTGGCTTTCTTGTTCAGTTTTCAATATCATTTGAACTCATGGTGTATTTTCTGGGTCCATCTGACTAATTAATGTTTTTATGGAATTTTAGAATTAAAAAAAATTCAGTCGACTGATCGATATTCGGTTATTAAAGGCTTGGGTTGGGATGTACATGATTACGATCGCCTATTTCACATTTTACTTATCGGGTGTATCTGGTTGGTTTTGGCGTAAGGGCATATGGTTTAATGCGAATGATGTCTTGCATTTGCTTTTGATCGCTTGGATATTGTATAAAAAAACACAACGATCTCTCGATGTGTTTATTTTTTTCTGGCGGAGGAAGCAGGATTTGAACCCGCGCGGGCTTGTGACCCCTGCCGGTTTTCGAAACCGGTCCCTTCAACCACTTGGGTATTCCTCCGTGCAGGAATTATTATACCAATAGAGATGGTTTTTGTCATTATATTTCTATTTTGTGTCGATAAAAGGTTGAAAAAGCAATTTTCACTTATCTAATAATGAAAATTTTAATGTAAGAAGTTTTCATAATTCAGGTGGCTTTTGATGTGAACTTGTGCTTCTTGTGTCGTTTTTTGATTGATTTTATCGTTTTAAGTTTAAATCACTGGATTTTATGCGTGAAAATATAACCAATCATCTTGTGAATTTCTTCATTTGATTTTAATGTATGAAAACAGATGATAATTCAATGTAAACATTTACATTTGAAAGTAAATGTTTACTGCGCTTCTTGACTTTCAAGGCAACTATCGTTATAATGACTACAATACAGACGGGATCTGTATCTCACATTTAAGGAGGAAAAATGAAAAAATTTATTTCTTTAATTGCGATCGCATTGTTAGCCGCTTCAATGGCTGCCTGCGGACCTACATCAAGTGGACCTTCCGGTACATTGATCGTTGGTACCCCGAAAATGAACGGTGACTTCGTTGCCGGTTTCGGAAACAGCGCTTATGACAATGCAATTCGCACCATGATTTGGGATTACCCGACCTATACTACGACTCCGGGCGGAGAATTCGTTCTCAATGAAACCGTAGTTGAAAAATTGGTCACCAGCGTTGATGACGCAGGAAACAAGACATATACCTTTACTATCAAAAAAGGTGTTAAGTGGTCTGATGGTTCTGCTGTTTCCGCAAAAGACTTTGTATTCGATATCTTGTTCTCGGCTCATCCGGCTTGGACAGCTGCAGGTGCTAGTTCATCTACCGGCGACTCCTTGGTAGGATATGCTGCATACAAAAAAGGTGATGTTGCTACATTCGCCGGCGTTAAGCTGATCGATGACAACAACTTCTCCGTAACGATTTCTGCTGATGAGCTTCCTTATTTCTATGAAGTATCTTATGCTGCATTTGGTCCGTCTCCGATGGCTGCTTGGGCACCGGATTTGACCTTCAATGCTGATGGTAACGGTTTAGTTGGTGATGTTGCTGCTGTTGCACAAAAAGTTGCTACGACAGAACGTTTCAAACCGACAGTCGTTTCCGGCCCGTTTACTTTCGAAAGCTTTGAAAACGACGTTGTTACTTTAAAGAACAACCCGAACTATGCTGGTGATTATCGCGGCGTAACAGCTAAATTGGAAACTGTCATCGTTAAATACGTTGACCAAAACACAGACGTTGACCTCGTTATCTCTGGTGACATCGATTTAGTATCCGGTGTTGTACAAGGTAACAAAATCGAAAAAGCTAAAGCAGCTACGACCGCTGACGTAACATCTTACTTGCGTAACGGTTATGGTTTGATCGCTTACCATACAGACTTCGGTCCGACAAAATTCATCGAAGTCCGTCAAGCATTGGCATACTTAATCGACCGCAATATCTTCTTAACAGAAATTTTGGGTGGTTACGGTGCTGCTGTTAACGGTGAATACGGTTTGGCACAATGGATGTATCAAACTCAAAAAGAAAAAGTTGCTGAAAAACTGATTAACTATACTTATAATGTACAAAAAGCTAACGAATTGTTAGATAAAACTCCTTATAAATTCGAAGCTGATGGCGTAACTGCGTTTGACCCGGCAAAAGCTGCTGAAGGTTATTGGAGATACACAGCTGACAAAGAAGTTCTGCAAATCAACCACTTAGGTACGACACAAAACCCGATTACTGTTTTGATCGGTACTAAATGGCCAGAAGGTATGAACAAAGCCGGCGTAAAATTCACTTGGGAAGAACAAGACTTCAATGCATTGTTGGCAAATTACTACTATGCATACGAACTTGAACCGAGCGAAAGAAAGTTCCATACGTTTAACCTTGCTACTAACTTCACCGCTGTCTATGATCCGTATTATTCGAATCACAGCGACTGGTTGGGTACTTGGCAAAATGCTAACCAATTAAATGACCCTGCAATCGATTACTTGACAATGAAGATGAGATCGTTAGATCCTACTGAAAAAGAAAAGTATGCTGAGTTGTGGTTGGATTACCAAATCCGTTGGAACGAAATCCTTCCGAATATTCCTATCTACTCGAATGAATACTTCGACGTATTCAGCAATCGCGTTAAAGGCTTAGTAACGACACCGTTATACACATGGTCGAGAGCTATCCTTGATGTAACTGTTGAAGGCGAATAATCTTAAGAATTAAAATCTAGAAAATTAGGAAATTAAAGGTGATAGGGGTCCTCTATCCCTTTAATTTTCTATGCGTAAGGAGTTATGAAACATGCTAAAATTTTTCCTTAGAAGATTCTTGTCACTTATTCCAGTAATCTTTATCATTTCAATCATGTTGTTTGGGATCTTCAAAGCTATGCCTGGCGATCCTGTAAAACTGATGATTCCTGCCGGTGTCAAGACAGAAGAACTCAGACAGTTTTATTACGATACGATCAAAGCCCGTTTGGGGTTGGACAAGTCTTTGCCGGAGCAATATGTCCGATGGATGTACAACACCATGCAAGGTGACTTTGGCGTTTCAACTTCATTTCAACGTCCTGTAACAGAGGTTATTGCGACGCCACTGAAGAATTCAATACGATTGAATGTTTTTGTTCTGGTCTTTTCTTTCTTGGTATCTATACCGGTAGGCATTCGATCTGCAGTTAAACGACATTCATTATTTGATTCATTCTGGCAGGTTTTCTCACTTGTGGGATTATCAATGCCGGTGTTCTTTATCGGGCTGATCTTTATTTACGTATTTGCCATAACGCTGCGCTTGTTGCCTGGCGGGGGCATGCCGTTTATGATGAAAGGTGATTGGACCGATATACTGGCTTGGGCTCGATATATGACCTTGCCGGTTATTACATTGACCATTGGTAGCTTGGCCGGTACGATTCGTTATGTGCGTAACGCCATGATTGAAATTATAAGTAAAGATTTTATTCGGACGGCACGTTCAAAAGGGCTTAGCGAGAAAGTCATTATTTACTCGCATGCTTTTAAAAATGCCTTGATTCCTGTCGTAACTTTAGTTGCCGGATCTTTGGTTGGTTTGTTTGGCGGAGCTGCCATTACGGAAACCATATTCGCCTGGAACGGAATCGGCTATGTTTTGATTCAAGCGTTAAATCAGCGGGATTATATGGTTGTTTTGACAATGAACATGTTCTATGCGGTTCTGACGTTATCTGCGAATATCATTATGGATATTGGCTATGCGTTAGTTGATCCGCGCGTAAAATTGAAATAGGGGTGACGACAAATGGATAAAAAAGAAAACGCATTTTTGCGTACATTAGCGTCTTTTGGCAAACTGGTCGGATCTCTGTTCAGTTTTGGGAAAATGAAAAGACCGGTGGATTTGTTGGCTGAAGAAGCTGTCATGAGCCCATCAAAGGTCATTGTGAAAAACTTCTTCCGAAATAAGCTGGCAATGACCGGATTAGCCGGATTTATTATAATGCTATCTGTTGTATTTCTTGGGGCAGCTTTAAATCCTTTGACGATTTTATCAACGAATCCGATTATGAGAAATACGAAACCTGGTCTTGGTTACACCAATATAACCAGTGCTGCTAAAAATGCAAAACTTGTTCAGATTTCCAATGGTACGACCTTTGGAATCGGATTAGGTTCAGATGGAGATGTATATTCTTGGGGACAGGATGTTTTGGGTTCCACCAAGATTCCGTCTGAAGTGAATGCATTGCAAATAAAGAAGATTGCGGCCGGTGACCGTCATGCCATCGTATTGACAACATCGGGTAAGATTTATGGTTGGGGAAATAACAACTTTAAACAAGCAATCGTTCCAGCCGAGATTGAAGCTATCTTGATGCTGGAAAATGTCGTTGATATACTTGCTGGAGATCAATATTCGGCAATTCTCACTGATAAAAATAAAATTCATGTATGGGGTACGACATTTGCAACAGGATTGGATATAGTTCCTTCAGCATTTCAAGGTCGTATTGTCAAAGCGGCACAAGCACCTTACAACATCATTCTGATTTTGGATGATGGCTCTGTTGGGGTAATGGGCGAACGACAAACTGCATTGGACAGAATTCCTGCCCCAATTGCAAATAAAGACGTTCGTATTGTAGATGCTGCCGTTACGGTAAGAACAGCAGTAGCTGTTGATTCCGTTGGTCAAGTTTATGTCTGGGGTGAGAATGAAAATGGTTTGCTCACACTGCCTGAAGGGATTGAAAATGAAAAAATCATTTCGGTTGAAGCTGGTCGTGCACATTTCATCGCATTGTCTGCTTCAGGTAAAATTTTCACTTGGGGTAGCAACTCATTTAACCAGTTAACAATCCCAAAAGGTTTAGAGGGTAAAAAAGTTAGTACAATTGCTGCAAACTATTATCAGACATATGCAATTGCCGAAGATGGAACATCCTATGGTTGGGGTCAAGAAGGCTATTATTTAGGTACTGATGATTTGGGGCGCGATATGATGATGCGCTTGATTCATGGTGGTCGTGTTACAATGACCGTCGGTGCGGTAGCCGTACTTATCTCGACAACGATCGGTTTGCTTGTTGGTTTGATTTCGGGATTCTATGGCGGATGGATTGACAATATCTTGATGCGTTTTACCGAAGTCATTAACTCATTCCCATTCTTGCCGATGGCAATTACGCTGTCTTCGTTTGTTGGTGGTATTCTTAGTCAGACGGAACGTCTATTGCTGATCATGGTCATTTTGGGGGTCATCTCCTGGACCGGGTTGGCGCGGCTTGTTCGTGGTCAGATTCTGGCAGAGCGCGAAAAAGATTTCGTTTTGGCTGCCAGGGCTTTGGGCATTCGTTCAAATGTCATTATTATGAGACACATTTTACCGAATGTCATTAACGTCGTTATCGTTAGTATGACATTGGGTTATGCCGGCAGTCTTTTGACCGAAGCAGGTTTGTCATTCTTAGGATTTGGGGTAATACCTCCGTCGCCGTCATGGGGCAATATGTTAACCGGTGCTCAAGACTCGACGGTCATCACGTTCTATTGGTGGAGATGGATTCTTCCAGCCGTTGCAGTATTGATAGCTGCTTTAACCGTGAATATTGTCGGTGATGGTTTGAGAGATGCTATGGACCCCAAGAACAATGAAAAGTAGAGGTAATTTAAATGGCATTATTAGAAATCAATAACTTGCATACATATTTCAAGACTCGCCGCGGTTTGATCAAAGCCGTTTATGGTGTGACTTTGAAAGTAGAAGAAGGAAGAACGTTAGGTATCGTTGGTGAGTCAGGTAGTGGTAAGAGTCAGACCGCAATGAGTATTTTACGGTTGTTTGAAGCGAACCAGCAAATTTATCAAGGATCCATAATGTTTGACGGAAAAGACTTGGCGACAGCGACTGAAACTGAAATGCGTCATATTCGTGGAAATGATATTTCAATCATTTTCCAGGAACCAATGACCAGTTTGAATCCGGTATTTACCGTAAGCAAACAAATCAGTGAAGTTTTGATGCTTCACCAAGGGCTGGATAAGAAGGAAGCGCACATACGTTCAATTGACATGTTAGCAGCCGTCAAGATTTCCAATCCTGAAGAAGTCGTTAATATGTACCCATTCCAATTATCCGGTGGTATGAATCAACGGGTAATGATCGCCATGGCTTTGGCTTGTCAGCCGAAGCTGCTGATTGCTGATGAACCGACGACAGCGTTGGACGTTACGATTCAGGCGCAGATTTTGCGTTTGATGAACGAACTTAAGACGGAGTTTGGAGCTTCGATCATTTTTATCACCCATGACTTGGGTGTTATCAATCAAATGGCAGATGATGTAGCTGTTATGTATTGCGGTCAAGTTGTCGAGACTGCACCGGTTGAGTATGTATTTACCGATAAGTCGACAGAATATATGCATCCGTATACGGAAGGATTGTTAAAATCCATTCCGAGTTTAAATAGTGATAAGAATCAGAAACTGGATGTAATTCCTGGTGCTGTACCTCATCCGCTCGATTTGCCGAAGGGATGCAAGTTTGCTCCCCGCTGCAAATATGCGACGGCGAAGTGCCACGAGGAAGAGCCAGAACTGGTAAGAATAAGTGATAAGCAAGCGATTCGTTGCTTCTATCCGAAGAAGGGAGTGCGTAGCAGTGGAGAATAAAAAAGTTCTAATTAGGATTCAAAACTTAAAGCAGTACTTCCCCATTAAGAAAAGAAGTATTTTCCAAAGAGAGCGTTTATTTGTAAAGGCCAATGACGGAATCACGTTGGATATTCTTGAAGGCGAAACCTTTGGTTTGGTCGGGGAATCCGGTTGCGGAAAATCGACCTTGGGCCGTACAATTTTGCAATTATATAATCAAACGGATGGCTCTACGTTATATTATGGCCGTTCGATTTCTGAGTTTGCTCCCAGATATGTTGGAGAAGTCATTAAAAGCATTCCTGATGCGTTTCCGAAATATTTGAATGAGAAGAAAATTCATGAAGCTACCAAAGTAGCAGCCGATAAAATTTCTGATTCTGTTGAGAAAGCTGCTGCCGAAGAGAAAGTAATCAACCGCGAGAAATCGCTAAACAATATGTACCTTAACATGTTGCGTATTGCGGGTGGCTTGTTGGTGCATCCTGATTTAAAACTGGTGTCAACTCACTTAATGGAGTTGCATCAGCATTTGGAAAAAACTGCAACCATCAACCGAAAACTGCGTATGGCAAAAAAGAAATTGGATGCCGGCGAACTGGATGAGAAACTCTCTGCAAAAGTGGTTGTCTGGAAAGATGAACTTTCTAAACTGATGGAGTTTGAGAAGCCGATTCGGGTCAAACTTGCGCAATTACATGATCAAGCTCGTCAACTACCGAGATATGCAGAGTTTGAAGCTTTTGAAGATAATGGAATCGATCTTTCCCGATTAACAAGAGAAGAGATGCGCGAGTTGCGCAGTGATATGCAAATCATTTTCCAAGATCCATACTCATCGCTCAATCCTCGTTTAACCGTTGGTCAGATCATTGGTGAAGGCTTGTTGGCTCATGATGTGTTTAGAGACTCCAGCAGCCAAAAGTACACAGAATATATTACCAAGGTCATGGATCAATGTGGTCTTGCACCGTATTTTATACATCGTTATCCGCATCAGTTCTCCGGTGGACAACGTCAGCGTATCGGGATTGCCCGTGCGTTGGCTCTCAATCCGAAATTCATCGTTTGTGATGAAGCCGTCAGTGCACTCGATGTATCGATCCAGTCGCAAATTATTAACTTATTAAGTGACTTGAAAAAAGAAAACAACTTGACATATTTGTTTATTACCCATGATTTAAGCGTCGTAAAATATATTTCCGACCGTATCGGAGTCATGTATCTTGGCAATATGGTTGAGTTGGCAACGTCTGAACGAATCTTTGAAAATCCGTTGCATCCGTATACCGAAGCGCTTCTAGAAGCTATTCCTCGTACGGATGTCGTCAAACAAGAATTAACGATTCTTGAAGGTGATATTCCTTCGCCGATCAAACCGCCGAAAGGGTGCAAATTCCATACAAGATGCCGCTATGC
>PGZW01000050.1 GCA_002841515.1 Firmicutes bacterium HGW-Firmicutes-19
ATATGCAAAGGTAATCGCACACAACTTTTTACAATACGGCGTTAACAATGATGATGCTGCTTTCAACGAGGCTCCCGTTGTACAAACATCGTCAATCAATACGACTTTTTCAAATGAGCAGTCGATATCTTTTTTGATTTCAAAGACCAAATCAATATGGCTTCGCTCTGTTTTCGATAGTCTCGCCTGCTTGACATCCTGTGTTTTGATCAAAACATCAGCAACTTCAAGATTCAAATATTCAATCATCCGATGTAAATGATGAAATCCTCGTTGAGTCACTTTCTGTGAGGATGATGGCAAAGGAATACACGTGTGATCTCTGAAATTTTTGTTGATCTGTTTCTTTAAAGGATCGAAAAACAAAGGAGCCAGTACTTCATCACAATGTTCTTTATACAAGATAAGCAAGTCGGATACATGTTCATCATATTCAACAAATGACATGACATCAACACCATCCAAATTGAATCTGATCTTGTTGTATTTCAGTTTTCTCTGACAATCAAAACACAACTTAAGACGATCATCAAACAAAGAGAAAAGTGTCGCATCATGATGCAAATCCCTTAAACACCAAAGACAGACCGGTTCGCCTCTTCGATTTTCTCTAAACAACCAATGACTGACAGCGTTTTGCTTCTTGATAAAAATAGACATTCCCCCTTCGGATAAGCGAAACTCCGTCCCACCCGACCACTGATCTGAATCAAACTGGCTTTGTCAAATACCGGATGATCAGCAAACAACACGATAATGTTGATATCCTCAAACGTGACCCCACGCTCTAGAATCGTGGTAGCAATCATGATCCTTTTCTCTTTTGATCGAAACGATTCGATGATTTCTTCCTTGTTCTCACTTTGAGAAGTCAGATAGTCGCTTTGAAGAAACCAAGACAACAGCTTCGCCATCTTGCGGGTTGGCACAAAGATGATCCAACGACGAGCATCTCTTATCTTTTTGATTAGAAAAAGATAACAGATAAAACCAGGCATCAACTTTACTTTTGGAACGACCACCGGATGGCCATGCGGACGAGCATTCAGTTTTACCTGCACCATATTCCCCAAATCAACCTGTTGAATCAGTTTCTCATCAGGTGTTGCGGTCAAGTAAATCATCTTCCCCCGGCAGGCATTGCGCGCAAAGTTTGCCAACATGTCATTCCCCTTATACGGAAAAGCATCCGGTTCATCCATAATCAACAGATCGAACCACCCTCTGTAACGATACAATTGATGTGTCGTACAGAGTATCAAATCACCATCCGTCCTTTCCGTGTGTCCTTGACATACCGCAACGACATCCAAAGAAGTGAAAATCTTTGATAGTCGCGCTTTCAATTCTAGCACGACTTGCCTTCTTGGAATCGCCCACCCCACCTTTTTGCGCGCAACCAATGCATCTTTAATAGCACCCAAAACCAATTCTGTTTTCCCCGCACCACACACAGCATCCACCAGCACATCAGACACAAGAGCTTTCTCTCTGATTTGATCTGAAGCCTCTTGTTGATGTGTGGTCAACGGGTAGTCCAATCGGTATTGCTCATCCCCGCAATCCCAATCAAGTTTGCCCTCTAGTGCACTTATATTGGAAACAAACATGACGCACTTACGGCAATACTCTCCCTTGGAGCTGATTGCAAAATAGCGTGCATCCATATTTCCGCAAAATGGACAAGAATTCATAAAAAGACCACCCGCTATCAAATATGATATGCAGGTGGTTATTCCTACCAATTCGTGATTTTATTGCCTGTGACCAAGAAACTTCTTTTGGCTAGTTTTGCCATCGGATCATCCGAATATGAATCCGAATAGAAATCATCGATATCACTTAATGAATACAACTCTTCAAAGCGAATCGGCTTTTGATCGCCATAGCAGTTTTTGCGTAAGTTTTTCCCCGAGAATTTATCCACATCGGAAGCAATTAACTTTACATTCAACCGATCGCATACCGGCTGTAACAAAAATTCCGGAGAAGCTGAGATGATGACATCATCATCCCTTCGTTGCTCCTTGTACCAGTCCTTCACTTTATGCTCATGCTTTATCCAAAACGCATCGACTTCAGCATCTATATCCTTCAAACCGGTGAAATATGTATAGATCGTCGTTTTCATCGTCGTCTTATCTGTGATTTTCAGTTTGTATTTCAATGCAGCCCAAAGCTGAAGAAAAGCAAACCTCAATAAAGTCGGATATTTTTTGTAGACGAAGATCAAGAAATCAACCGAGCTGTCTCCATCATAAACCGTTTTGTCAAAGTCGTATACGTTCATATGTTTCCTCCGATGCTAGAATGCATCAATCATTAGCTGCGCTAACTTTTTAGAAAATCCCATTGGATCTTCAATTGGCAATCCCTCCATCAGACATGCTTGATCATACAACAACCACGCTATATCATGCAATTTTTCAGGACGTGCCGAATGGACACGACGAAGGGTTTGTAACAACGGGTGTTCCGGATTAATCTCCAGGATACGTTTTGCCTTCATCTTCTCACCGGCATCCGGCATCTGAGCCAGTACTTTTTCCATTTCAAAGGATAAACCTTCAGCACTTACCAAACAGACCGGATGACTTTTCAGGCGGGTCGATAAGCGGACATCCTCAACTGAATCACCCAAGGCTTCTTTAATCGAAACAAACAAGTCTTTGCTTTCCTCGGATTTCTTCTGAATCTCCGATTTTTCATCTTCATTCAATAAGTCGAGATCCCCTTGGTTGATTGACTTAAAAGGTTTTTCTTTATACATATGCATGATTTGAATGACAAACTCATCAATATCATCCACCAGATACAATATTTCATAACCTTTGTCACGAACTAGCTCACTTTGTGGCAATGCTTCGCATTTCTCAATGCTATCACCAGCCACAAAGTAAATTTCCTTTTGGTCTTCCGGCATACGTGCGACATACTCTTCCAATGAAATGAGCTTTTTGTCACGGGAGGACGTAAACAACACCAAATCTTCCAATAATTCGCGATGAGCTCCGAAATCCTGATAAATGCCATACTTGATCTGCATTCCAAAATTCTTCCAGAACTTCTCATATGCCTCTCGATCCATTTTCAGCATTGATAGCAATTCACTTTTTATCTTCTTTTCCAATCGTGAAGCAATGGCTTTTAACTGGCGGTCATGTTGAAGGATTTCCCGGGAAATGTTTAATGAGAAGTCGGGAGAATCAACCAGTCCGCGAACAAACCGGAAGTGATCACCCAGTAGTTCCTTGGCTTTCTCCATGATAAAGACGCCCTTACTATATAATTGCAAACCTTTTTCATACTCATTGGAATAGAAGTTGAACGGTGTCTTGCCTGGGATAAATAATAGTGCTTGATACGAAAGGTTTCCTTCCGCTTGCATATGAATTACCTTTGCGGGATCTTCCCAGTCATGAAACTTATCTTTATAAAATTTGTGATAGTCCTCTTCTGTGATATCTGCTTTGCTCTTTCGCCATAACGGTGTCATCGAGTTCAAGGTTTCAATTTCTTGCTTGGTATCATCCGTATTATCTGTTTCTTCGTTTTCATCTTCATTGTCCGTGTCCTTTAACATTTGAATTGGATAACGGATATAGTCAGAATACTGCTTAACTAAACTTTTTATGCGGTATGACTCTAAGAATTCATCGTAATTCTCGTCTTCGTTGTTTTCTTTGATCTTACAAATGATGGTTGTTCCAATTTCGTCTTTTTGATCTTCATCGATCGTAAATCCATCACTTCCAGAAGATTCAAACCGGTATGCCGCTTCTTCTTTGACTGATTTTGTAATCACTGTTACATGTTGAGATACCATAAATGCCGAGTAGAAACCGACTCCAAACTGACCGATAATATCGATTTCATCCGATGCCTTTGCTAATGCCTGCTTGAATGCAAGTGAGCCGCTTTTGGCTATTGTCCCAAGGTTATCTCTTAGTTCCTCTTTTGTCATTCCGATTCCGTTATCTGAAATCGTCAATGTACGGTTTTCTTTATCGATGGAAATATTGATCGTCAGTTTCGTACGGTCAATGAGAATTGAATCATCCTCCAACGAGAAAAAGTAAATTTTATCCAACGCATCTGACGCATTGGAAATAAGTTCACGCAAGAAAATTTCTTTGTGCGTGTAAATCGAGTGAATCATAAGTTCTAACAGTCGTTTTGATTCTGCTTGAAATTGCATGGTTTCTGCCATAGTTTTCCCTCCGTTTAGCACTCTATTCATTTAAGTGCTAATAGTATTTTAGGCAATTTCTTCGAATTTTTCAAGTCCTTTAAACAAAAGAACTGGAATTAATCCAGTTCTACTCTACGAATATATTGCGCTCCAACCGCACCAAGTCCTGTATGACATCCGATTACAGAAACAAGATCGGTAAATATGATTTCTGTCTCTGGGAAGTTTTCCTTCATGATATCCATCAATTGTCGACCGGTTTGTGCATCCCAAACATGTGCTACCGTGATCAGACAATCTTTATCAACATTCTGATCTTTGAAGTATTGCACCATGATTTCAAAAGCCCGGCCCATTGTTCTCACTTTTTCAAAAGCATCGACTTTCCCGCCGGTTTCAACACTTATTTTTAACAGCGGTTTCAGATTCAAAAACCCTCCCAAAGCCGCGGCCATCGGTGTGATCCGACCGCTTTTAAGTAACTGCTTCAAATCCTTTGGAATAACAAACGTCATACTGTCCTTTATTGAACGATTGCAACGTCTTTTGACTTCTTCAACCGTAAATCCTTTGTCAAAGAGTTTTCGTGCTGAAATAGCCAAATGTAGTTCATTGATCATGATTGCATGACAATCAACGAAATCAAAAAGCAAGTCTTGGCGTTGGGCACTGGCTGCCAGGGCAGACAAAGTCGAGGATAAAGCGGATGCGATGACAACCGCAAAAATCATGTCATATCCTTGTGCTTTTAAGTTTTCAAATAACTCATCTACCATTCCGATCGGCGGCAATGATGTCGTCAGATTTTTCCCATCATATATAAGCCTATAGGTTTGATCAATGGTGATCGTTTCACCATCCAAGTAAACTTTATCTCCGTCAATAACTTGAAAAGGGACTCGAAAAAGTCCCTCTAAATGTACATTTTGTGTATAAATATCACTGCCGCTATCCGTTATTACAGCTACTCTCATGGTCATACCCCCTAAAATATTCTTATGGGTATATTATACACGAATTAGACTAATCGTGCTGCCTGAATTGCAATTGTTCCTAAACCTGCATGAGCAGCTAATACTGCTGGTAATTCCAATACTTCCGTCTCAACATCACCTAATGCTGTAATCAGAGCATCTTTTGCGCGTAGAGCCGTATCCAATGCTTCACAATGCAACAAATAGAATTTGTGAGTGTCTTTGCTTATGTTGTTCTTCTTCAAGTCTTCGACGATCATGTCAAATACTTTGGTCTCCGTACGAGCCGTACCCAACTTATCAATTTTTACTCCGGCATTCTCAAGAACTAGAACCGGCTTGATTTTTAGCAGCGATGACAACAAGGTTACTCCGCCTGAAACACGGCCACTACGATTGAGCTGGTCAAGGTTTTCAGGATATAAATAGGAAACAGTGTCATCAAATACTGATTTAGCCATAGCCAATATTTCATCGACCGATGCTCCGGCTTTTACCATTTCAACAGCACGCAAGGAAACATGTCGCAGCGGTGATGCAAGTGTCAATGAATCGATCAATGTCAAGTTTTGCATGTCGTTTTCGGTTGCTGCCAAGCGGAATGCTTGATATGTACCCGATAAATGAGCGGATAATGCAAAAACGATGATGTGATCGTAATTCTCGGTTTTCCATTGTTTCATTAAATCATCCAACAAGCCTAAATTCGGTTGAGCTGTTTTCGGGACTGCTTTAGCTCTTAGTTTAGCTACCAATTCAGCGCTAGATAAATCAACTTGGTCGCGGTATTCTTGTCCATCAACCAAAACCGACAAAGGTACCATCTCGATACCGGCCGCTTTCGCTTGCTCGACAGTCATACAGATTGTAGAGTCTGTAACGATTAAAATTTTATTCATGTGCAAAACCTCCATAGTTTAACATGCTAAATTATAATGGGGTTTACTTTGATTGTCAAACTAAATGGTTTAACTTCTCTTTACAACCCTCAATCTATATTTTAAACTGTAAAGGTGAACATTATATGAAAAAAATCGTTAAAAGTGCTGAAAGTGAGATTGAGATCAAGGGTTCGAAGTTTATCGGACTGGTTTCACTGTGTGAAAGTGAAGAAGAAGCGAAAGATTTTATTCATTCCGTAAAGAAAGCTCATCCCAAAGCGAATCATCATTGCTCGGCCTATATTCTCGCTCAACCATTAATCGAGCGATCAAACGATGATGGAGAGCCATCATCTACAGCAGGGTTTCCAATGCTTCAGGTTCTTCGAGGCAACGGACTGAGCGATGTTTGTGCTGTTGTTGTTCGCTATTTTGGAGGTACGCTGTTGGGGCGTGGCGGATTAATCAAAGCATACACAGAAGCAACTTCAAAAGTGATCGAGGCTGCCGGGGTCAAAGAATTCAAGCGAATATCGCTTTATGCAGTTGATTTCCCTTATCCGATGATATCAGTTGTTGAAAATATACTTCAAAAAAAATCTCAAATTCTTAACCGCGAGTTTGAAGAGAACGCCAAGATATACTTTAAGATTGAAAATATCGAAGAAATTTTCGATGATCTGAAAGATTTGACCAAAGGACAAGCGAATATTAACCTCATTTCTACAGAGTGGGAGTAAATGCAAATGCGAATCATTTGCATTTTTTTTGTTTCTTGTTATACTGTAGTGCGGAGGATGTTTATGAAGAAAATTATTATAGCCTTACTAGTCGGATGGATGCTCGTTTTAAATGGTTGCGCACCGGCTCAAACTGATAACGATAAAATTACGGTGATCACATCCCTGTTCCCGCAATACGACTTTGTCCGCCAAATCGCACAAGATAAAGTGAATCTCACTTTACTTTTACCCCCGGGTGTAGAACCGCATTCTTTTGATGCAACACCTCAAACCATAGTGACCATCGGAAATGCGGATATATTCATATATACCAATACCATGATGGAACCTTGGATAGAAAAAGTAATTGACAATGTCAAAAGCAATAAACTTGTGATCGTTGAAAGTTCACAAGGTATCGAATATATCGAGCATGGACATGAGGAGGGAGAAGAAGAGGAGGACGAGGAACTTGACCCTCACGTCTGGTTAGACCCGCTAAACGCAAAAATCATGGCTCAAAATATCTTGGACGCTCTGATCTCCGTTGATCCTGACAATGCCGGATTCTATCAAACCAATGCCAACGCTTTATTTCTGGAACTTGATGATTTGAAAGCGGAATATGATGAAGTCTTTTTAGACCCCACCCATAAAACCATTATTTACGGAGGACACTTCGCCTTTGGATACTTGGCAAACCGATACGGACTTGAAATCCTTTCGCCGTATACAGGCTTTTCACCGAATGCCGAACCGACTCCTCAAGCCATCATCGAGTTGATCACTCGTATGACAGAACTGAACATTAAGACCATTTATTATCAAGAATTGATTGACCCAAAAACTGCACGCGTCATTGCTGAGCAAACGGGGGCTAAGATGGTTCTGTTACACGGTGCCCACAATGTGACCAGTGAAGAGTTGCAAGCTGGAGCAACCTATATTTCCATCATGCGTGAAAACGCTTTAAAACTTAAAAAAGGTTTTAACAATGAGTAGCCTTGTTTCTGTTGAAGATGTAACCGTCCGTTATGGACGTTTTACGGCATGTGACCGCATCAATTTTGAAATCAATCAAAACGATTACTTAGCCATTGTCGGACCTAACGGTTCAGGAAAAACGACAATGATGAAAACATTGTTGGGATTGATTCCGGTGTCCGAGGGAGAAATCCGCTTTTCCTCGGATTTTCGTTTTGATCAAATTGGCTACCTTTCTCAAAAAGTAAGCACACAAGGTAAACATTTTCCGGCTACGGTTCACGAAATCATCACGACCGGATTTCCAAGTTCAATGAAGAAGATTCCTCTAAAAGAAAAAGAACGGATGATCCGCTCGGTCACTTCATTGCTTGGTATAAAAGATCTTCTTCCTGTTCGTATCGGATATCTGTCAGGCGGACAACAACAACGAGTGATGCTTGCCCGTGCATTGGTCCACAAACCAAAACTGCTGATCCTCGATGAACCGACTAGCGCATTGGACCCTCAGATTCGCGATGAATTTTATCAATTGATTCAACATTTGCACCAGCATGAACATGTCACCATCGTATTGATATCTCACGACTTACAATCTGTCAGCCTATACGCGACCAAGATATTATATCTCGATCAATCCGTAGTTTTCTTTGGAGATAGCGATGCGCTTTGCGAATCTGAAGCCATAGCCCATCGCATCGGAACACAAGCGGCCGCATCGTTATGCAAAAGGAAAGAACATGAACATTGATCTCATTATTTCCGCGCTGCAATATACCTTCATGCAGCGTGCGTTGCTGGTAGGAATCATGATTGCCATCAGTTCCAGTTTCTTAGGGATATTTTTGGTATTAAGACGCTATTCCATGATCGGTGATGGATTGGCTCATGTCAGTTTTGCAACAGTGGCCTTTGCATTGTTGCTTCAACAATCCCCTCTATTGATATCGATCCCGATCGTAATTCTTGCTTCCTTTTTAATTTTAAAACTCAGTGAAGAAAACCGTATCGGCGGCGACGCTGCAATCGGACTAGTCGCTTCTTTCTCAGTAGCCTTAGGGGTTTTTGTTTCTTCCTTAGCTAAAGGATTTAATGTTGACTTATTCAGTTATCTCTTTGGCAGCATCTTGGTCATCGGCCAAAATGACGTCATATTTTCGATATTCTTGTCCATCACGGTCATTGGTGTCATACTTTTTTACTACCAAGACCTCTTTGCACTGACGTACGATGAAGAGTATGCGGTCGTGATGGGCAAGAAACCAAAAAAACTTTCCCGAATTCTGGCAGTACTGACTTCAATAACCATTGTTTTAGGGATACGCGTCGTAGGTACGATGCTTATTTCCAGTTTGATTATATTCCCCACCGTCACAGCACTTCAGTTGAATCGCGGTTTTAAACAAACCATTGTCCTGGCCATCGTTATTTCGGTATCTGCCGTCGTACTTGGAATATTTGCATCATTTGCATTCAATTTGCCAACCGGATCTACCATCGTATTGGTAAACGGCTTTTTCTTCGCCGTGTCATTTCTTATTCGCATCATTAAAGGAGGTAACTGATGAAATCGAACTCATCTCGAACGCTGCTTGAGAAAGCCGGGCTAAAATACTCGCGTCAACGCGAGGCATTACTTGATATATTGAAAGAACAGTCGACTCCCATTACGATCGAACAATTGGACGACATAACCAAACAAAACAAACTTTCTATCAACTTATCCACCATATATCGTATTTTGGATGCATTTTTAAAACACGATATGATTGAAAAGGCTTTTAATGTACCATCTCAGTCTTATGTCATCGAGTTAAAGCACTCCCATCATCGACACTTTCTTATTTGTTTAGATTGTCAGAAGATGATACCCATTAATCACTGCCCAATGCATGACATCATTGATCAAATTGAAAAAGAGCAGGACTTTCATGTCTCTGCTCACCAGCTAGAAATTCACGGATATTGCTCAGATTGTATCAAGAATCACTAGACACCGAATCATCGGTGTTTTTATTTGATTCAATTAAGGGATCAATCAGCTTGTTTTCAACTTCAAACTCCACTTCTGCTTCTGCCCGTTCTTCTATTTCGACTTCCTTTTGGTGTTCAATGACACGGTATCTATATCCGGCAATCATCCCGATAACCAGCAGAACCATGACAATTACATGCACATAAAAACTCGTTGTGACATAACTAACTTCAAATATTTCGCCTTTATACCAAGCCACCATCGTTGCAACATCAAGCAGGAGCATTGCAAATAGAAATACTCCATATTTTAATGCTCTTTTGAGCAGAATGACACATATCAACATGATCAATAACACAAATGCGGTTAATCCCATGACATACACGGCGATTGACTCCCCTATGACCGAAAAACCTATCAAACCAATAATGATGGGCATTAAGAAATAACTGCCCTCAAGAGTCAGAATTCGATCTGAGCTGCTCAAAAAACCGATGATCGTCGGTATCATAAAACCTATTACAGCTGCTTGTGTTATCAAAATCAACACCTGATTAACCGAAAATTTCTTCATATTGATCACCTGATTTTTCTCTTTATATGTTCATTTTACACCACATCACAACTCAAATAAAACAAAAAGCGCTTTTCGCGCTTATTTACCTGACAAATCCAACAATTGCACATGTTTTCGGCATGTGATACACGAACGTTTATGTGATATGACATATTTAAGTTCAACATCCTTACAAAGATAATGCTCCTTTATTGCTTCAACTTTCATTAGATCAGTAGACAGATATTTCTTGTTATCATCTGAAAAAATCGTCACTACAGACATCGTACTACCTAGACGATTCTGCGCCATCAGTGCGCCGATGAAATTTGCACCTGAAGAGATTCCTACTCCTAATCCCAAATGTCGAGATAGCATTTGAGCCATAAGGATGGCATCCCCATCATCAACAGCAAGAATATCATCAATTAGCGAAAAGTCTAGCAATGGAGGAACGAACTCATCAGAAATACCTGCAATCCGATGAAAACCGGTTTTATGTCCAGTAGATAATGTCGGAGATGACGCCGGCTCGACTGCGAACACTTTTATATCATTGTATCGCTCTTTCAAATAATCCGAAATCCCGGTAATCGTACCACCGGTTCCTACTCCAGCTACAAAAGCGTCAATAAAACG
The DNA here is from genome assembly GCA_002841515.1 of Firmicutes bacterium HGW-Firmicutes-19. Taxonomy (GTDB): domain Bacteria; phylum Bacillota_I; class Bacilli_A; order Erysipelotrichales; family Erysipelotrichaceae; genus UBA2227. The sequence continues at coordinate 10,924 of PGZW01000050.1, forward strand.
ATTGTTATCTTTCATCTGAAAATAGATTTCAGGCGCAGTGGAGTGATAGTGGCTGTCTCTGTTATCCTTGTTGGCGAATTGATCCGGAAGAAAAACATGCCCTCTTTGCTTTGCATATTTTTGAGTCAACGAAACACTACCCACAAAGCCACCTTCATCCTTAGAAACTGTTTTAATATTAGCTCCATAGCTCATAATCAATCGTTTCCGCTCTTCGCTCATCCACTCAGGCATAAAAATGGTCACCGGATGATTAAGAATTGCGCCAATCGCCGAAAATGATATGCCGGTATTGCCACTGGTAGCTTCAACGATTTCATCGTTTTGACTGATTTCATTTCGAATATAGGCTTGTTCAAGGACATATAATGCCATACGGTCTTTGATACTTCCCGTCAGATTGTAATACTCCGCCTTTGCAAATAAAACTCTTGGTTCATTTTTATAGTGAAAATGGATTTCGAGTAGCGGCGTATTTCCAATCAGACTGTTCAGACTTTGAAGCTTATCTTTCATTTCTTTCATAATTCTTACCACCAATTTTCATGAAATCATATCACACTCAGAATGAATGTCAATACAGAGTTGGTCATTCGACGATTACAATCTAAAAAGGAATCACCAGATCCCTTAACTCCATGATTTTTGCTATATCTCTTCATTTCTGATCAATCGTACAATGTCCGAATACGATCGCAATAAAGTGATCGCCATGATTGTGCCCAGAATAACAAAAAATGACATAGTGAACGTATTATTGCGTACCACATAAGCCAAATAGTACAGAGTTCCCATTAAAATAAATATGATAACAAATCCGATCAATCTTATTTTACGTGGTTTACTTTTATCTTCGGCAGAAAAAGTAAACATCTCAATAAACATCCCAATGATTTCAATAAGAATTTCCATGATACCCCCCAGTTATGTTACAAACTTAACTTTCTTAGCTCTAAAGTTACAACGGTTTTTCAACCACTGAAAACGGGTCGGATTCAACATCCATTGACAGCTTCTTCAATTTCATTGTGGCCGAAACACCTATAACCAGATAATAAAGCACCCAGAAGTGGAAAGCATAGTCCAGAAGCGCTGAGAAATCAAAATCCGGAAAGTAAATATAGGTCATAAACAGCAAATCAAGGCCATATAGAATCGTTACAACAATGAGCCATCCATGCCGATTCTTTGATAAAAAGTATCCAACAAGAAATAAAGTCAGTGTAATCACTGAAAAACCGATACCCCAATAGAATATCATCGGATCAGCAAACTCAACTGCAAAAATATCTCCGAAGACGATTGCGGCATAAGGAAAAAAGGCAGAAAACGGAAAAGCGAAATTTCCATCAAAGAAATATGCCGCAATGTTTATGATCGTAAGCACCGTCATCGCCAGCAAATTATTCCTCGCCAAAATAATCTGCCTGAATAATTTCAGTTTTTGATCCATATAAATACCCAATGATTATCTACAAACGCCACATCTCGCTAAAAGCGATAAATGGAATTTGATCCGCAAAGGTTTTGGCATTGTGCCTTTGCTTTTTAATATTGTTTTCGTTGATCGTAACCAACAAATCCTTGTTTGTCATGTAATGTACGTACACTGCTTTTTTAATCAAAAACCATCTCATGATCGTTGAGTAAATTATTTCTCCACGATGTTGATGATCTTTGATATTCTCCGTAACCTGATCTTTTAACAACTGCGCATAATTGTTGGCTAAGTGGTTAAGTTCATCAAAATTCTTAAAATTCTGACGGTCGATTTCACGTTGTAACGCACCAACCCTAACATCACCCGCCATCATTCGATTAACAATCGAGAGACATTGCTCCTCGTTTTCCATCGTCATGGCAACGATTTCGTTTCTTCCCGACTCAAAGGGCCCCTCTTGTTCAGTCAAAGCAAAATAGATGCCCTTAGCCACAAGATACTCCTGACGATCGGATGGATATAAAATCAATCCGAACTGATGACCGGTCGCATCTTTTCCATAAACCAAGTACGGACACTTCATAAACTTTCTGGGAAGTTTGGAGGCATCCTTGTATCGGATGATCTGATTTGATATTACCTCACGGTTGACATCAAATCCGAAATTTACGCATATTCGTAAATTCTCGTCTGCTTCAAAGAGCTTTGTAAACAAACTTCTTTTTGGATGATCCTCTTCAATTACGGTTAAATAGTCTTCCAGATAACCGTTGAACGCACAGGAATCGTCCCCTTTTCGAAGATCCTGAACATTCGACAAAATATCAAATATGGACATATTCGTCCCCCTTTCGGACATACTTGCTAAGATATGGTTGATATCTTAGTCGACTTCGGCACCAATTCCAAAAAGAATACGGAACCGACTAATAGTAATCCCCCGAAAAACATTTGAAGCGAGAATAACTCCCGATAGAATAATACGGCACCCAACGCACCGAATATAGCCTCAAATGTCAAAATGATGGATGCTGCAGAAGATGGAACGTGTTTTTGACCAAACGTTTGAAGGAAGAACGCTATTCCACTGCTAACTAATCCACAATATGCGACATACCCCCATCCGATCGATGGCACAGTGACATTAAGAAACGGAACAAACAACACACATAACACACCCATCACGAATAATTGAATGGTCGTGATTGAAAGCGCATCGTCATGATG
>PGZW01000051.1 GCA_002841515.1 Firmicutes bacterium HGW-Firmicutes-19
CGCAACTTTATCGAAAGTCAAAAGGCTGCAGTCCGATACCGGAACAAGGCCATTTTTCTTTTGAAGAGTGTTTCTCGCTTTGGGTTTGATTATTATGAACTAAGGGATCATGCAAGGTTGTTAAAGGTCATACCTCTTAAGTCGACGGAGTTTAAGGAGCGGGAAGTCTGGACACCGGATCAGTTTAAACTCTTTATTGAGCATGTGGATCATGTTGTCTATAAGTCGTATTTCACTTTCTTGTATTACAGTGGGGTACGACGTAGTGAAGCACGCGCGGTCGAGAAGAAAGACATTATCGATGGCTGCGTCAGCATCAACAAATCCATGCATCAATACAAGAATGAGTTCAAATCACTGAAGACCAATGCCAGTCGACGTCGCATTCAATTGAACCAACATGTCCTTGATATGATCGCACCTCTACTGGAACGGGATGGTCCCCTGCTTTTTGGGGATTACGAGGATCTCTCATCAACATCCATTCAACGATACTTCTCCAATGGCATAAAAAAATGTAACCAGGTTCTTGAAGGTATCGGTGAGAAACCCATTCCTAAGATCCGGTTACATGATATGCGACATAGTCATGCGACTTTCTTAATTAACAAAGGTGCAAACATTGTGGCGGTATCCAAGAGATTAGGCCACTCGGATATTAACATGACATTGAAGGTATACACTCACCTTTTGAAGGAAAATGAGAATCAGATAATAGATCTGCTCGAGAACAATTAAGTTTTAGAAAAAATTTTCTTAACTAATAACTTTCTCATATCTGATGAAACATTAGCTTTCAAAAAGAATAAGTAATAAACACATACGATTAGATATCGGATTCTTCTAATGTCTTTCGTAGTTATATCAATAGACACATCTCCATGTGCAATAGAGTTCCTAATCATACTTAATCTGTCAAACAGCATTGTGTCAGAATAAAGTTTCTCACCAAATATAGTCTCAACCATGTCAACAAAATCTATATCAGATTTTTTGAGATATCCTAATTTCTCATTTAAGGGTACATGGCGATTAACAAGATTTCTAATTGATTTGAATGACCTTGTTTCTTTGGTTGAAATTTCTTGAATTTTAATATCAATGAAACCAAGTATGTCATTCTTAGCATCATAATATTTTTGTGAGATAACCTGCAATCCGAAAACGTCTTCTAAATATTTCTCATATGCAGCTGTCACTTGAATCACTCTTGAACTTGATATTGATTTTTGAACGCTCAAGTTCTCTGCTATAAATCGATTGTTCAGGTGTTCATTTAAATACAAATTAATAATGTTTTTAAGATTGTTAATATCATTAACAAAGTCATTGAAAATCACATCTTCTCTAGAACGTGAAATTTTTAAACCTGTCGTTAGACTCTTTATCAACAAATACCCTGACTCTATATATTTGTCATCGCTAAACTCAAGAATTGATATCCTATCTAGTCCAATTTCAAGCGAATAGTTAATTAATGAATAAAAATTCATTAAATCAAAGATGATTTCTATTGTTTGCTCCACTGTTATGGCCGAAGAAAAACGAAGTATCATATTCGAATACGATTGAAATGGAATGGTCGAGTTGTGGTTGTATTTAGTTGTTGTGCTAAAATTAATCTCAATATCTAGTTTTTTACTTTTAATGTTCACTTCGATTAATGGAGATTTTAAATTCTCAGTGACAAGACTAAATTCAAAGTTTCCGTCTTGCTCTTCCAAGTTTTTATGTTTGAATACCTCTTCAGGTGGATAAAAACTATTAATAATGTCTCCCTGAATGCTTATCCCCTCTATGCTGTAATCATTTTTGTGACTATCAAAAATTGAAATGCTGATTACGCTATAATGAATTAAATTTTCTATCTGAGAGCATAATTCCGGAACCTTAAATAAAAGATTTTTATGATCATGAGTCATCCCAAATAGTTCAATGGTACCAATAACATACTTTGGATTATTTATTTTTTCAAAAAATCTTTTCCTTTGATTACTATCCATTTTAATCTTATTCGGTAAGATAGTGAGATTCCAATCTTGGTAAACGAAACTTCGTTCCTCATTTTCATATTTTAGAATTCCATAAATCTTTGTATCCATTTTGTCCCCCGTTCATTTTTTATGCAAGTTAGCAATAATTACAATAAATCAAAGTCTTTCATTTCTTTATCAAAATCCCAATAATATATATCATATAAATTCTTGCTGCCATTCGTAGATAAATTGATCGACTCTTCACCAAACATAATTACAAGTTGCTTACAACTTTGATCATTCGTATATTCAATGATCTCCTTCGCTATTCCCAGAAGATTAACACCTTTGTTAGGTGGAGTTGCAATCATACCATCACTAGCATTTTTTGTTCTACCATACGTGATAATCAATTTATAAGGTGCATTCATCGAGCATAATTTTTGCATTTCGTGAAGCCAGTCAGTACCATCATTCTCATGTTCGATCAGTATTTCATATTTCCAGACGTAATTTTCGACACCTTTTTTTACCTTATCATAACTCGTCAGCCACACCACTCTATCTACGGTCATTTTCTCGCTTTGGTAATACTTTATTCCTTTATTATAATGACTCTTCTCATATTTGATTATATTCTCCTCTTCAAGTACATCTTCAAGAACTTTAAAAATGCTACCCGAGAATGCTCTGGATATATCATAAGAAATTTTAAAAAAAGTATTATTATGATATTCGTGTGTAATTCTACTATTTAACTTTTCCGCAATTCTCACTAAATCAAACTCATCCATATATTTCCCCTTTTCTTTCCTCTATTTAGTTATTTAAATCTTATCATATGACATTTTGTGAATCATCAAAATTCGGCAATAGTTTTGTGCGTTTTTGTATTGGACAGTATCAAACTAAAAATCCGAGATGATCTCGCAATTAAAAAACGAAATTCATATCTTAAGAAAATGTTTGGTTCGCCAATGAACATCACCCATCTCGATCTCTCTATCTTCAAGACTTAAATATTTCGGAAATGTTCTTATAACTTTTTCAATTCTTTCTGGTTCATTTTTGAATCTTGAATCAATAATTAGTAATCTTAGTAATTCCAAATTGACATAGTCTCTCCGATCGTTCAGATACTCTAAGTAACTCAGTATATAGTCAAAACTTGGATAGCAGGTCTGAAGACCATTGGTAATCACAACATACAAAGCGTCGTAGCACTGCTTGTATTCTATGATATCGATAATTCTTGTTATTCCTTCAAAGCCAAAGAAGCGGTATCTTGATGCTGCATAAAGTAAGCTCGCAAACTCCTTATCATCTGGCTTGTCAATCTGAGTAAACTTATAATGATCCTCTTTCTCCAAAAGAATCAATCGACCGAACTTTAGAATGTCCTTTTTCTTCTGGATATTGCTTAAGGCATTGTATGAGAAAAACATTATATCCTCATCATCAATCTTCATTCCCCTCTTTCTTAATCTGTAATTTACATCAAAAACAATTGAACTTATGCAATCATGTGAAAAGTTAAGAACCAAGTAATTCCCAAACCAAAAGTGATCTGAATACATGAGATAATCCTGTACAAATTCGAGACTTAGATTTTTTTCTTTAAAGCGAATAATTACAATGGAATCATACCTCTTTTCTCGTCCATAAAGATTTTTCCAACTCGAATAATCTACCCAATCATAAAAAGAAGTCCAACTGCTTTTGACCTTTTCGATCTCTTCATTCATATTATTTAATTGCTCCGTTTCGTTTCATGTATTATAAGCCCATTTTAGCAAATTTAAGATTCTCGTTTGTAAAACTTCGTTTTTCAATTGTTTATTACACTCATTAGTCATTCCAAGCGGACATATACGAAAGTAGTGTCCACAAAATGTATCTTACAGATTTCAAAATAGTGAGATGTCCTTGCTCACTGACCACACATTTATTTAATACCTAGAACGAAATGTTAGATTTTTGTAGAAAGAAAAGAAAAAGAAGTTCATTGAACTTGCTGTTTCATATTTTCAAAATCTTTGCTAATATAGAATTATCAATCATCTTGGGTATGATTTAAAGGCGGGAACTTATGAACAAAAAATCGAATCTTTTACAAAACCTGGTTTTCTTAAGCTTTTCTATTATGTTAACTTTGTTTATATTCTATGTGATGAGTTGGTATAGTTTCAGTACTTTACCTACAAGTGTGGTGTTTTATAGAATGATATTTTCTACTGCTTTTCTTACCATAACTATGATTCTAATATCGACATTTAGAAAAATGCGCAAAACTTGATTGTACTTTTTCTGGAAATGTTTAAACTATATTGAAGGTAGTATGCTAAATTATTCGACATCTAGAAATAATGATTTTTAGCCGAAATTTAGCTCGTGACCACATCGTGACCACATTTTCCTGTAGAAACGGTAAAGACTGGAAAGGGAACCAACGAAAAAGCCCGCTAAAGAGTGGGAAATACAGAAACGGGAAGGTTTCTCAACCGGTCCTACTACCCCTGCCAGAAACGACAAAAAAGCCACTGTTTAGTGGTTTTTTTAGTGGTTTAATATTTGTGTTTGTTTACCGTAGTGCAAAAGACCGTTGTGCACCTCAATTATTATATATTCTGAAGTATTCCTCGTGTAAGAAATCTTTGTTAATGTGTAAATACTTCTGGGTTGTTGCTAAATTGGTATGACCGAGTATTTGTCTTAGTACCTCAAGATTGCCACTTTTTCGAATGAATTGTGTAGCGAATGTATGTCTCCATTTGTGTGGACTGATTGACTGATTGATCTCTAATTTATGTGCTAGTCTCTGGCAGATAGATTCTACTCCAAATACTGTCAGTATATCTCCAGTTACAAAATCTATAAATAGTTCATTGCTTATCTTTGAGGCAACAATGTATTTGCTTAGCAGCTGACTTGTCTTTTTACTGTAAAACACATATCTCTCTTCGTTTGTTTTGGTCACACGAACATGAATTGTGCCAGTATAGAAGTCAAAATCACTTACCTTAAGATTCAGTAATTCAGATATTCTTAGTCCGGTCTCCATCAGCAACCTAAACATAATATAGTTGCGTAATAGAATTATGTTTGATTGGTTATTTTCATAGTAATCATATATCTTCTCTTGGATATCTTTTGATATTGTCTTGATCGTTTTCTTATTCTCTGGCATTTTATCGAACTGAACAGTTCTTCCAGTCGAATACCGAATCACTTGATTTAGTGTTTGAACATATTTGTTCATTGTACGATTTGCGAGATTGGGATTTCTTTTTTGTTGTTTAATAATAAAGTCGAGTATGACATCATCATTGATATCATCACATTCCAACTTGCCGAGATACTTGGATAGAATACTCGTTTTCCCCTTTAAATATCTAAGTGTTCCTTTAGATCTTGTTACCGTAATATACTTCTCATACTTCTCAATGGCTTGGTTCAGTTTCATATGTGTTCTCCTCTTCCCTTTTGTTCTTGAAGTATTCTTTGACTTCAGCTAGATTACCAATTTTCGTAAATCTTCTAGTAAATGCACTGAATGTATCTGGGTGTTCCTGTTGCACATTATGGTACTGCCTATGGTACTCCCAGTTTGATACAACAAATACGATCGTATAACATGCTACCCTATCACTATATCTTGCCGGTAGTCGTATAGGATAACCGTCTAACCAGTTGAGCATTGAGTCTATTGGTAGCGAACTTCGAAACTCCTCAAATACGACTACTTTTTGACCACAATATTGATCAAACGGATTTTTGTAATTAGATACTCTATATACATTCTCGTAACCGTACTTATCCATGATGAATCTTGATTTTCCGACTCCTGGTTTGTCGTATAAATAGATGACTTCTAGTTTTCTGAACTTGTCTTTATACTCCTCTTCTAACATCTCTTGCCTTAATTGATTGAATCTATCTTGATATCGAATATATTGACCTGGATACTGTTCTCTTATTTCTCTATTTGTAGCACCGTTTTTTATCATCTCATAGATTTCTTCCAGATCAGACCTCTTACCCTGTGTTGGCATTTCTCCCCAGATAACTACATCTCCTAGTCTTGATTGTATCTTTGTACAATAATCTGAGGCTTGTTGTGGTGTTCCTCTCATTGATTCAATATGTGCATTGGGGAAGTATTGCTTTATAGTATTAAAGGACTTTGCGTCTTTAAAATTCAAATAAATCTGGTGGTGTTTTGTTCCCTTATCCCCCTTTTCAAGTTGGAATGCATAATAGGTAATTCCATTGATATTGGTTATAATTTCGGACAGTTGATTGTCAGTTAGTGGTTCTCGTTCTCTATAATTGTTTGTTAGAATCCAGTTTCTAGATCGTTTCATACTACCTCACTTTGCACATAAGTGTGTAAAGGGTAATACTATCCTTTACACACTTGGTTGTTTGTTGGATAAACCAACAAAACAACCTTTATTCTCATTATGAGAACTTCTGACTATAGTATATATTCTCATATTGAGAATGTCAATATCATATTCACAATTTGAGAACATTATGATATTATTGATTACATAAGGAGTGATGATCATGAGTATTGGTACTCAACTTAAGGAACTGAGGTTGCAAAAAGGCATAACTCAGAAAGTAATTGCAGATTATCTTGGAATAAAAGTTAATTCATACTCACAATATGAGAATGATAAAAGAAAACCTGGAATTGAGGTACTTAGCAAAGTAGCTGAATTCTACAATGTTCTAGGTGCTGACTTCATGACAAATAGTGATCCAGATGACCAATTTCAGATTATTAGAATATTACTTGACGAGTATTTTAGATTGATATGGGTAACTAATGATTTATATGATCAGTATAAAAGTCTTGTATCTTTCACTGCCGATGATGGTGTAGTCATTGTTCCAGATAGTGAATATATTTTGCAGCAACTTTTAGAACAGTATAACGAGTTATATGACATAAAATCAAATCTGGAAATAGAATCAAACTATAAGGAAATAGAAGAGTTAGTAGAGAATTATATCAAGACATTATAATTCTTTTTCTGCTATCTAGTAATCATTTTTACAGTAGAAATAAGTGGGGCGAATTATGTCAATTAAGAATAAAATCTACAACCTAATCAGAGAAGATGATGTTAATGATATTTACTCTAACATTTTTGACTTGAGCATTATATCTTTGATAGTGATCAATCTCCTACTGATTATACTTGATACTTTTAACATGCCAGACTGGTACTTTAGTCTATCATCTAAAATTGAGTCTATATCAGTCATAATATTCACACTTGAGTATCTTGCCAGATTATGGGTATCTGATCTCGCAATTAAATGGGTTTCTCCAACTAAAGCAAGAGTGAAACATGTTTTCTCATTTATGGCTATGATTGATTTATTAGCAATTTTGCCGTTTTACATACCGTTTTTAATACCAGTAGACTTAAGAATTCTTCGTTCATTACGCATGATTCGTTTAATGAGATTACTAAAAATTAACAGATATACAAGTGCACTAAAGACTATAACAACCGTGTTTATCAACAAAAAAAATCAACTTGCGTCTTCGTTGATCATAGTTTCTCTATTGATGATAATTTCTTCTGTGATCATGTATAATCTTGAATCTCAAGTTCAACCAGATGTATTTGAAAATGCTTTTTCCGGACTTTGGTGGGCAGTTGCAACCCTTACAACGGTTGGTTATGGCGATATATACCCTATTACTTTTGGTGGTAAAGTCATGGCTGGTATTATTGCTTTACTTGGCATTGGACTTGTCGCAGTTCCTACTGGAATTATCTCAGCTGGGTTTGTTGAAATGATAGATGTCGAAAAATTATCCATACCAAAAAAACATAGAATTGCATACATAAAGAGAAAGAACAGACGACCTAAGTAACTCGATTAATTTTTACTTTCTTATTCCTAACAGTTTCAGTAAGTCAAATGATGTCTTCTTATATACTTTGTTATAGACTGCTTTCTCTGGATCCTTGATTAATCCAGTACCCTTTTTGCCATACATTGGCACTACTGCTTTTTTAACACTTCTTTTGATCTTACCTGTTGTTTTCGCTTTTAGTGTTTTGGTCAAATTGGGTTTTCTTACTCCTAGTTTCATTTTTATCCCCCTTTAGGATTATATCTAGTTACATCAGTTGATTTTGATGTACTATTTTTTTTGAACATTTGCTCAATCAAATTCATCCTTTGCTCTATAATCCAACGGGATTATTGTATGTGATTGATAAATATTCATGTTTAGTTTAATGTCATGTTTTACATCATAATTGGATTCTGACATAAATGTGATATCTGCACCTTTGACAGAAGAATGTCGATTACTATTAAAACAAAGCACGAAACCGACTGGAATAGTCGATATTTCCGAAATTTTCAAAATTCCATCTTCTTTTCGCATTACAGATACTGGCAAAAACCTCTCCATGCCACCTCGAAATGCATACATATATACTCGATACTTGTCAGAAGGAAAAACGGTTGATTCTCTAGAACTGATAAAATCGTATACAGTATCATCAAAAATCTTAATACTATTTATAACCATAAACATTGTGATCACATGTTTGAATATTGCAAGACTGCACATATTTTTAATAACAAACTCACCTGTTACATTTTGATTTTGAGGATTTATTATAATTCTATCATAGATCTCGTTTACAAATTCAGCATAATAAGGTACATACCACGAACCGAAATTGTTGTTACATTTGGCACATATGGATTTAAAAGTTCTTCCTTTTTGCTTATTATCATACCTTAACCCATTAACATCCCACGGCTTATCATTTTTGTTACTAATTAAATCTAGACCATTATATAATTTTATCGGATGACTATTATTTGCAGACCTGGGTGGGACATGTTCATCAGTCAATTTAACATTATCAAGGCAAGTTCTACATATTCCCATTTCACTATTATCATTCATTATTATAACCCCCAAGTTCATCACTATGAATATTTTATCATTTTTAAAACTTTTTTACATTATTTTAGGAATTGTTTAACTTAATACATGTTTGATAATGTAGATTCAATAATCATCATTCTATGTGACTGTGCGGTCTCCAAAACCGTTAATGTGGGTTCAACTCCTACTACCCCTGCCAACGTGCAAAAAGTCCACTAAACAGTGGCTTTTTTATTTTCGTGACCACATCGTGACCACATTTATTTACGTTTTATTTGCCACTCCATTGTTAACACGGATTTTACGTTGATTACTATGGCACGCAAATACTACTTCAAATTCTGTTAATCTAATATTTCAACTTGTAACATCGAATCAAGGTCTGTCAAGTTAACCTCTATGTTACTAATATAGTGACAAGAATGTCTCTGGATTTTGTGATTTATCGATTGGCATTGAAGCATAAGACCTATATTGTGCGCCTGTTTTTGAGTTAGATACACCAAATGAATCTTTAGCCTTTTTATCATTTATTATCCAACCACAAATATATACATCCATATGATCCAGAGAAAACATTTTCAAATGTTCTTCAAAAAGGTCTTTGTTAAATCTTCTAGATTTTTCAGCATTAATTTCCTCCATTGCTATAAAACTTTTCAAATCCTTGGGAATATAGAAAACTTGGAAGATATATCTTGCTTCACTTACATGACTACTATGTCGATTTACTATAATATTACGCTTTGTATTAATAGTAGGAAGATCTCTTGTGTATTTTTCCAGTGACGACTTCACTTCGATTTCATCTTCTCCAATTTTTAAATCAAATAAGTCTCTATTAACAAAATTGTCTGACCTTATTTGATCATATTCTATAATTTTTATATTAGCATTTTTAAATAGAATATATTGCTTTACTACATTTTTGGCATAATCTCCGAAAAGCAAATCCAATACTTTTGCATTAGGATGCCTTGTTTGCCATGTGTCAATAGTATTGTTCAGTTTTTTTAATGAAGTATTTCTTGCTAATTCCAAACAGATTTTGTGAACTGAAATATCAACCAACTTCTCAAACTGATGGCCATCTTGAAAAACAATTTTCTTGAACATATTACTCTCCGTTCTGAAAGATACTTTCTAATAAATGCCAATTACTACTTTCTATATCATCATCGAGTTTTTCATAAGCAATGAAAAACTCAGATGATTTTTTATCTTTTCTAACAAAACCGACCCTAATGTTGTTCTCTTTCTCATATTCTTTAAGAACAGCAAACTTAATAGGCGAAAATTTATCAATATCTTCACTTTCACCACTTGCTTTAAATCCACCCTTTGTCTCAATTATCCAAACTTTATCATTTAAACATACGACATAATCAGGATAGAATAATTTTTGCTTCCCCGAATTATCTTGATACACGATTGAAAAATACTCCTGCCCCTTATCACCATTTTTGTAGAACCATTTCACATACCTACTTTCTTGAATGTACTTTTCAAATTCTCTTTCAGGATTTGATCGCGGCTCAGATGAAGACAAATATCCTTCATAAACATTTTTTGTATATATTCTTTGAACTCTTGATGATGAATCATATGTTAAAATAACTTCATTAGGAAATCTAAATTCCTCCTTGATCTTTAGTTTTTGTACTAAATTTAAACTTTGCAGATTGACATCAGACATAGCGTCTGAAAAATCATTCACTAGTAAATCTCGGTTATTAATGACAAACGAATAGAGTTCTTTAGTATCTAACTTTAGTATTTTTTTGTTGTATGGCTTCACTCTGGACTCAAATAGTCTTCTTGTAATTACTCTCATAAGATCATATGTCATTCCAATTTTTGATCCAATCTCGGAAAGAATATTATGAAAATCTCGTCCATGTGTGTGAGTATTTAAAGGTTCAAAAATCGAAATTTTGTCTAACTGATTCATTCTTCTCAAATCAAGTACAGTAACTGTTCCTCTATGCAATGATCTTATTACATGATTTTCAAAAATATAACCAGCATGTTCTAGACTCGTCTTCAATTCCACAGTCATCGAATTAGTGTATCTATCAATATAATGTTTATGTATGCATTTTAGAGCAACTTCGGGGTCAACACCAATTGGCTGATAAGACCTATTTTCCTTGATTAAAACTACATTCTTATACTCTTCCTTCAAGTATATTTTTTTAGCATCTATAGCATTTTTACCTATGGCAGATTTTACATCTTCAACAAATTTCATATCAACAGTGTAAAGATAGGCACTATCAACAATCTCATTCAAATAGTGCTTTGCCTCTGGCATTCTTCTAATTCGTCCAATCGTTTGAATATCAAATTTTTCTGAGGTGTTTCCCCTTAGCTTTACAAGAACGTGTGCACGAGGGCAATCCCACCCTGTCGCTATTGCTTGCTTGATTATTAGGAAACTTGTAAAGTTAGTATTTTTTTCGATGTCTTCAATATTTGCCTTTTTATCACTTAACCAAACTCCCAACTTACCATTTTCATATGTTATCTCTTGCTTATAAAAATATTCTTCAATTTTATTTAACATGAAGTTTGAATTGTTAGGTATTTGCACAAGAACTAAGGGATTTATATTTACATTTAATGAATCTAATTCTCTCTTTATTTCATCTCTTTTATTTAAAGCCTTATCTAACAAATAAAACGTCTGATCATCTATAGTTTCATTCGAATCAATGTTCTCATTTATAATTATTCTCTTTTTGATCAACTCTTCCTGTATCACCACACTTTCTGGAATGTCAATTAAGTATGGATTCTCATAATTATTCGGAGTCGCTGACATTTTGATTACAATTTCAGGCTTGAAGTAGTCTTTGACTATACTTGACTTAATCGTGTCATGTGAGTGAGACTCATCAATAATAATAGCAAACTTTAAACCGTTATTACTTGCAACTTTAATATGGTCTATTAGATCCGACTTCTCTCCATCTTTTAACGCATTATTGCCTTTTTTGTTAACGAGTTCCCAATTTATATAAACTATATCCCCACGCTCGAACCCCAAAAGAAGTATATCTGATAACTGTTTAGTCGCATTTCTTGGATAATACTTGTTCATTTTAGATTTACTTTGTAGTTCTAACTCACCATTCCCTGGTGTAAGCCAAATAATGACATAATCGCTTTCTCTTTTAATCAGCTGATTAATAAATGAAGAGATGATTATTGTTTTCCCTGAACCTGTACAACTTTTCAAAACTATTTCACTTTTGTCTGAATAAAACCCTGAAAATAGTTCTTGAACCGCTCTTTGTTGAAATGGTTTTAGTTCCATTCAATCATCCTCCTCACGTAAAAGTAAAAGGGACTGACCCCGATTTTAAATCCTAACAATAGAAATACTGCTAAAAATCCGAATAGTAATAATCAGGAACAATGAACAAATCAATCCCTCTATCAAGTATCAATTTTTTCGATTCAGAACTTAATAATACATTGATTCCGATGAAAACCTTCTCAACATGATTGTAACTATTAATATTATCTAAGAAGCCTTTAATTGATTCATCATCTAGAAGGATTAAATACTTTGTGAGTTTCTCTGAGGTAAATCCATATTGAAACTCCACTAGGTCTTTCATATGTACTATAAGATCATCTGCATATTCTAAATATAACTTATCCTTAACTGGCATGAATCCAATATCATACATTCTTAAATTTGAACCAAAATCGTTAATTAATTTTTGAACTCGTGGATAGGTAATATTGTCACAAATATTGTTTTGATTATTAGTACAAAGTATGAATGATCGATTTCCTCCATCATCATTGTTCAATTCTAACACGGCATGTCCAGTTGTACCTGATCCCGCGAAAAAATCAAGTATTACCGCGCTTTCATCATAATATGTTTCAAGTAGTCTTTTGATCAATGAAGAAGGCTTTGGGTATTCAAACTTATCTTCAAGTTTAAATGAATCCAACTCTTTTCTTGCATTGTCGTTAGAGTATTTGTTTTCTATTAATTCGAGAGTACTCATAGGCTTTGTTCTACTAAAATAGTCTATTTGATAATCTTTACCAGTTTTCTTAATAGTACATTTTAAATAAGTTTTAGTATATAGCCTTCCTGTTTTTTCATTAACAACTATCCATTCATTTTCTATACCGAATTTTACAAGATCCTTACTCCATCTCCATCGAAAACCATCTTTAGGATTCTCGCTTTTTCTAAGCTTGAATTCCTCTTCATTAACACTTCCAGGATAAAAAGTTCTTCCGTCTATTTGTATTGGAAAATCGAGAGAATTAACATATCCTAATGTATTGTAATCCAAAGTTTGGTTAAGCTTATATGGTCCTCTTTTATCAACATGTTCATCCGTATATTTAAAACCTTCATCAATATGTTCTTTCATGACAAATACATTTGATTTTGATTTTGAATAAATCAAAACATAGTCGTGGTTTTTTGAGAATGATATTGTTGACTTACCACTTTTCTTAGTGATTCTAGGCAAGCTGCCTACAAAATTCGAATCTCCAAATATTG
>PGZW01000052.1 GCA_002841515.1 Firmicutes bacterium HGW-Firmicutes-19
GGTCGCTACCGGTTATGACGACATTCATTTTATCACCGTTTTCATTATACCAAATCCACCCGAAGATGACATTACAAAATGGAAATTTCCCAAGGTTGAAATACGGATATCCCCGTTTAGGTACGTTGAAAGTGTAGGGATTTGAAATTGCCACAACGTTTTAAGTGTTTCTTTATGCGGATGACCGTATAGACGCGGATCGGCACTGATGATCGTCAATCTTGGTTGAGTACTGGCGATCAACTCCACAGAAGTGCTGGTCTTGCTGCCGTGATGTGCAAGTTTGACAACATCGGCCTGTAAAAAAGGATACTTACGGACAAGCTCAACTTCCCTGCTTTTTGAAATGTCCCCAAGAAACAAATAGGTGAGTCCGTTGATTGAAAACAAGTGAACAAGACTGTTGTCATTGTCATTGAGATTTTCTTCAACATCCATAAGACTATACATGATGTAGCCATTATGATGATAATCGGTGGCATCCCTTATGATTTCGTTGATAGAAAAATCCCTCATCAGCATGGCCAACCCCCCGCTGTGATCACTGTCCTGATGGGAAATGAATACGGCATCCAGATGTGAAATCCCGCGATACCACAAATTCGCCCGAAGCAACGCGGAAGTACTTGTTCGACCGGTATCAATCAGCCAGTTTCCCTGGTTGTAGGGCAGTTGTATCAGAGCACTGTCTGCTTGAGCAACATTGAAAAACGTCACGGTCACAAACGGGTTTAGATACGGACTCATCTGAAATACCGCAATCAAAACGATCGTTTTGATGATCAGCTGTTTTTTGCTTAATCGTTTAGAAAACAGGACCATCACCCAGATGATTGAGAATATGATCGAAGGATGTCCGGTCAATCTCAGTTTCGTTACTGCCTCGAATTCATGGATCGACAGAATCTCACAAAATTTAATGAAATGTGGGATCAGAAGAGGAAGCAAGGTGCATAACCAGGCAAACAGATAGCCGAACATGGCTATGATGCGAAGTATCGGAAACAAGAGTGCTGAAACAAAATCAAAGCGATACGTCAATATTGTCAATATCAAGGGCAGGATGGCCATCCTTGACAAAAAGCGCGGATAACCGAAAACATTGATCAAAGACAACGTCAGCGGTATGACGAAAGCCGGATGAGTGAGATGATGCGGATAAATACACAATAAGCACAAGTATGTCAAACTTACGCGACCCAGCGGTTTAATGTTCAGATACCGACTTAAATCACTCAGAAATAACCGCATCAAAACGAAAGAACCACCCCAAAAGAGCCAGATTAAGACAAGGATGGAAGACATCATCCAACGGCGTACTTTTTCAGTAAAAAAGTAGCCCAGTATGTTTCTGATCATGGCAGTCAGTGAGGATGCGATCAGGCCACCAGAAACAAACAGTGAGGTGAAGTC
The DNA here is from genome assembly GCA_002841515.1 of Firmicutes bacterium HGW-Firmicutes-19. GTDB lineage: Bacteria > Bacillota_I > Bacilli_A > Erysipelotrichales > Erysipelotrichaceae > UBA2227. Next base: position 1,414 of record PGZW01000052.1, read on the forward strand.
ACCATTGATTGGTGCAGGGTGACCGAAAAGATAAGCTTTCAGCCAACCGGAAGCATCAGTGATATTGATCCTGTCAAACAACCTGCTTTTGAACGTGTTGCCTTTTGAGATGATTTCAATGCTTTCAACATTTATGCTTCCGCCGTGATTGCGTTGATTCACCCAGCGCAAAATCGGATCACTGACAAAGGTAGAGCCGGACTTGTTTAATACGACTTTTCCGATTACGCAAATCTGATCATCCAAGGATAACTGTTTTTGATCAAACATTGAATATTCAACTTTTCCGATCCTTAAAAAGGTTACTTTTTCTCTGATATCAATGATCGTTCCGCACAAATCAGTCAAGGTCGCTGGTTTATTAAGCACATAAGACATGCTGATCACCAACATAAATAAGAAACAATATTTTAAACCGACCCGATCGAATAATGCCATTGCCAGCAACAGAAATACGATAAAACTGATTACTCCTGCACTTATTTTAAATATAATCCAAGCAATCAATACAAGAAATATCCCCCGCTCTACAGACATAAGCGTTCTTTGAATTTCGCAAGTGTTTTGATGCCGATGCCCTTGACATTCAATAAATCATCGATTTTCTGAAACAGACCAACGGATGTCCGATAATCAATGATCGACTGTGCTGTTTTTTCACCGATACCGTTTAGAGAAATAAGTTCATCGATGGAGGCCATATTGATGGATATACACGGCATCGACGTTTTATATGGAATGTTTAAAACGTCTTTGTGATGCAAAATCGTTGAGAGGTTAATGGATGATAAATCTGCCTCAGGCAATACATTCACCCTACTCAAAACATCACCGATGGTCGGATACGGATCCATCGTCAATGTACCCGGATGTTCGATCGCACCGTTGATCGTAATCAAAAAAGCTCGATCCATCTGAAAATCGAAGGGTTGAGGGATGGTGCAGGATGATGTCAAAGCAACAAGAAAAATAACAAAAAGAATGCGGTTCATTGGATCACCTCATTCTTTAGTACGAAGTAAATGATGATTTTCCAAAAAAAAAGCACCGAAGTGCTTATTCAATGCTTAAAATTTTGACTGTATATGGCGAATCAACATTCACCATGACTTCATCACCGGATTTTTTATCCATTAATGCCTGAGCCAGGGGTGTAACATTGGAAAGTTTACCGTTTAGCGGATCAGCTTCTACCGAACCGACAATCGTATACTTTTCTTCTGTATTGGTTTCATAATCCAAAATCGTAAAGGTCGTTCCTAAGCGTACGACTTTTTGTCCGCCTTTTCTCTCATCGATGATCTCGATGTTGTTCAACATATTTTCAAGCTCGCGGATACGGGCTTCTACACGTGCCTGACGATCTCTTGCTGCATCATAATCGGCATTTTCAGATAAATCGCCTTGCGCACGGGCTGCTTGTAAATCCTCGATGACTTCTTTGCGAACGACGTGAATTAAATGCTGTTGCTCTTTCATGAGCTCTTGTAAACCTTCTTGAGTAACTAATACTTTTTCTTGTGCCATGGGGTATCAACTCCTAACTTGCGACATTATAGCACATTCTCACGAATGATGCTACTGATTTTCGTTGTCAGTAAATCAATCGCAACTTCGTTTTTTCCACCTTCGGGAACGATCACATCGGCATATCGCTTTGTCGGTTCGATAAACTGCTCATGCATCAATCGAACCGTCGTCGTGTATTGATGAACGACCGAATCCAAGGTGCGACCGCGATCACGCACATCTCTGACCAGCCTGCGAATAAACCGGATATCTGCCGGAGTATCTACATAAATCTTTATATCCAACCGCTGTCGGATGCGTGCATCTTCCAGTACAAACAATCCTTCCAGTACGATGACATCGCTTGGCTCTACGATTTCGATTTCACTGCTGCGCGTATGATTGATAAAATCATAGGTCGGCTTTTCAACCGATATGTGATTCGCCAGCTTATCGAGATGTTCTACGAGTAAATCATTATCAAAAGCAAACGGATGATCATAATTGGTCAACAACCGCTGTTCTAAGGGCATATGGCTTTGATCGCTGTAATAATCATCCTGCCGGATGATATAAACCGAATTACTGCTTTCAAACGCTTTTTTCAGACGCTTGGCAATCGATGTTTTCCCTGAAGCGCTTCCCCCCGCGATTCCGATAATGACAGGTTTTTGCATAAATTACCTTCCTTTTAAATACTTTTCTACATTTGCACTGTGTTCAGCATACGTTTTGGCGAAATAGACAGTTCCATCGCCATACACATCCGCCATAAAATAATAATAATCCGTATCTGCAGGTTCTAATACCGCAACGATTGCAGTTTCTCCCGGATTCATGATCGGACCAACCGGTAATCCCCGATATTTATACGTGTTGTAAGGAGATTCAAACCCCGAATTGGTTTCACAATCTTTCCAGGAATCATACTCATACAGTGAATAACAAACCGTGACCGAAGATTGCAAAGGCATATCGATTTTAAGTCGGTTGAGAAACACACTGGCAACTTTCTTCATATCATCCGGTTTTGATGCTTCAAACTGAACGATTGAAGCAAGGATGAAGACTTCGTGAACCGATAGTTCTGAATCTTCAAATTGTGTTTTGTATTTGTCATAAATCCTCTTGGTTTGATTCAAAAGCTTTATGGTCGCATCCCGGGCACTGGTAGAAACGAAAAATTCATAGGTGTTTGGAAACAAGTATCCTTCCAGCCGGATTCGTGTTTTCGGATTAAGGATATCGGCAGACAGAAACTCATACTGTTCGATCATCTCACGCAAAAAAGCCTCATCATTCCACAGGTCAAACAAATCCTGTTCTTCCACAGAGGTCAGATTACTTAATTTTCGGGCAAAATCACGGGCCCAATCCCCTTCCGGAAAAGTGATACGCACCGTATCGACGATCGTCTTGGTTGAATCGTTGAGCGTCGTCAATATTTCAGTTACAGACCAGCTTTTATCCAAAACAAACAATCCAGCCTTCAAACCGGACAGTTTCTCTAATCGGGCAGTTATTTCAACAACGATCGCAGAACGGACGATGCCCTGTTCCTGCAGATTCGCGGCCACACTTCTCAATACATCGCCTGACCTGATTTCAAATAAAACGGCATCGCTTTCACCCGCTGCCGGTTTGGATAAATTTGTATATAGTACATAAGTGCTCGCCAGTCCCACGAGAATCAAAACCAGAAGACCGGCGAGAAACTTAGCTAACCTTTTCTTCTTCTTCATTGATAAATGCGCCGAACACCTCTTCGACCAACGCCCACTCTTCTTCATTCTCAATTGGAGTCAGACTGCCTTCATCATCATAAATCGAAGCGAACACTTCGCCTGATTCATCTTCCGGATTGAAGTACAGCACATATTTGTGTCCGTTTTCTTCATTTTCGAAAGTAAACAACACTTCCATTTCAATTTCGTTGCCGGCATCGTCAACGACAAACAATGTATTTGATTCCATAGAGAACCTCCTTCTATTTCCGATCGAGATAGCTTTGCAGTATTCCTACGGCCGCTACCTGATCGATCACTTCCTTGCGCTTTTTACGAGATACATCAGCACTGATAAGCAGACGCTGAGCAGCGACTGTCGTCAGTCGTTCATCCCACATCGTAACCGTTTGCAAACCGGATTCAAGAAGCATTTCCTTAAAATCCAGCGCCATCTGGCCACTCTCTCCGATATCGCCATTCATGTGTCGAGGCAGTCCGAGTACGACTTCATCGACTTCATTTTGCTTACAAAGTTCAATCACTTGCTTACAGGCGGTTTCGAAATCGTATTGAGGAAAGCGGACGGTCATCAGGGTCCGCGCCAGCATGCCCATGGGATCGCTGATTGCAACCCCAACGGTTTTACTGCCTAAATCCAATCCAATCAGTCGCTTCATTCCCCATCATCCAAATAACAACGCACCAATTCCTCGATGATTTCATATCGTTCAATCGATTGAATGACGCTGCGGGCATTTTTAAAACTCGAGATGTAAGCGGGATCATTGGAAATCAAATACCCTGATAACTGATTGACGGCATTATATCCTCTTTCTTCCAAAACATCCTTTACAAGGCGCAATACCTGCTTAATGTTTTCCTTACGAACTGCATCCGATTTAAATGCCATCGTTTCGGTATTTTGTTTACTCATACGTGATCCCCTCCTTTGTGTACATTCTAACTCAAAGCGCTTGATATTTAAAGACTTAAACCTAATTTCACCCGGATTGTTTCGATGGCCAATGATAATTTTGACACTTCTTTACCGCCGGACTGAGCAAAGTCTAAACGACCGCCGCCATTACCGCCGGTAATCACGGCTGCTTCCTTCGCCATTTCTCCGGCTTTAAATCCGGCAGCAATTGCTTTTGGACTGCAGAATACAACAAACGTCACTTTGTCTTCTTCTTTTAACCACAGAAATATCAAACCATCCGGTAGAAGACGTTTCAATGATTCACTGAGCGTCTTTAATCCGTGAGTATCCGTTTCTTCAACACCTGTTAACAAAATAGTCAAACCATTGTGTTCCACCGCTTTTAAAGCCAGCTCCTGAGCTTTGAAGTTCAACATCTTCTGATTTAGTTTGTCCAACTCGCGCTTGGTATTGGCAGCTTCCTCAAGCATCGCGGCGATCTTGTTTTCCAGATTGACTGTCGATTGCATGCGAACCAAGGAAGCAATCGATTCCAGTTGATTTTCAAGAGCTACGAAATCCTGATAAGCTTTCATGCCGGTTTTGGTGGTGATCCGGCGGATTCCCGAACCGATGCTTTCTTCACTGTCGATTTTAAATACACCGATTTCTTTGGTGTTGTTGACATGGGTTCCTCCACACAGTTCTTTTGAAACATCCCCCATCGTAATGACACGTACGACATCTTCATACTTTTCGTCAAACAGTGCTGTCGCACCGCTTTCTTTCGCCTGATCGATGTTCATAAATTCAATCGTGACCGGATGCTGTGCGAAAACCTCCTTATTGACCATGGTTTCGATTTCCTTGACTTGTTTGTCACTCACTTTCTCATAATGAGTGAAGTCAAAACGCATATATTCATCGCTGACAAACGATCCGGCTTGCGCAATATGAGAACCTACGACCTTCTTTAAAGCCGCTTGTAGCAAGTGTGCAGAACTGTGGTTGGCCATGATCCGCAAACGACGCGCAGAATCGATTTCTGCTACCACCTTGTCACCCAGACGCAATTCACCGGATGATAACTCAACATTATGCAAATGTTGTTTGCGCGGTGCTTTTTGAACATCTTTGACCAATGCCAAACCCCACTCCCCTGACAAAGTACCGGTATCCGCCACCTGACCTCCGCTTTCTGCATAGAAACACGTCTGATCCAAAATGACTTCGCCAGATTCGGTCAACACATCGACAGAGCGTCCGTTTTTAAACAAACCCACGACAACCGCATTGTTTTTCATCGATTCATACCCTAAGAAATGAGAATCCAATGTGAAATTCATCAAATCGACGGACTGAGAAGACATTGACTCGACTTCCTCACGGGCAGCCCGTGCACGGGCACGCTGAGCTTCCATCTCCTGATTGAATCCATCCATATCCAACGAATATCCGCCTTCTTCAGCAATTTCCTTGGTCAGTTCGACCGGAAATCCGTAAGTATCATACAATTTGAAAACGGTCTTTCCATCCAATATTTTACCTTCAAGTTTCATCAGTACATTGTGCAGCAGATTCTCGCCGTCTTGCAAGGTGGAGTGGAAACGCTCTTCCTCCGCCTTTACTAACTTAGCAACCAATCCGGTTTTCTCCTGCAGATACGGATAAAATTCTTCCATGGCATCGGCAACGACATTGACAAGTTTGTACATAAATGAACCGCTGATACCGATTTTGATGCCATAACGGACAGCTCTGCGCAAGATCCGGCGCAGTACATAACCGCGTCCTTCATTGGCAAACAAAGCCCCATCGCTCAAAGCGAAAGTCACGGTGCGGATATGATCGGCGATGACCCGATAGGCCATCGGAAATTCTTTGTATGAAACCTTGGCAAATGCTTCACTCGCAGTGATGATCGGCATGAATATGTCAGTATCGAAATTCGTTTCTACTTGTTGAACCAGACAGACCAGACGCTCAAAACCCATTCCCGTATCAATGTTGCGTTGCGGCAGTTCCTTGTATTCACTGCGCGGCACACCTTCTTTACCGTCATATTGTGAAAAGACGACATTCCATACTTCGATGTAACGGTCGTTTTCGATTTCTTCAAAAAACAAACGTTCACCCACTCCCTGCGGATCATATTTCTCACCGCGGTCCACATAGATTTCAGAGTTAGGTCCACAAGGCCCTTCCCCGATTTGCCAGTAGTTTTCCTCAGATCTCAATATACGTTTGGGATCAAAACCGATGATGTCGACCCAGATGCGATAAGCTTCTTCATCGCTCGGATGTACGGTCACATACAGTTTGTCTTTATCGAAACCAATCCATTTTTCACTGGTTAAAAATTCCCAGGCAAACTGCAGGGCTTCTTCTTTGAAATAATCCCCGATTGAGAAATTACCGAGCATCTCAAAAAACGTGTGATGCCTTGCCGTTTTTCCGACGTTTTCGATATCATTGGTCCGAATGGATTTTTGCGCATTGGCGATACGGTTGTTGGCCGGTTTGACCGATCCGTCAAAATACTTCTTCAACGCCGCTACACCGGAGTTGATCCACAACAACGTCGGATCGCTGATGGGGATCAGTGATGCACCCGGTTCGATCATATGTCCTTTGCTCTTAAAATAATCCAAAAACATTTGTCTGATTTGATTGCCTGTCAACTGTTTCATAATTTGCTCCTTTTTCATAAAAAAAAGTTCCCCAACAACAGGAACGAAAGTCTCGCGGTACCATCCTGATTCACGCATTGCGTGCACCTCTTGTGTCGTAACGTGACATCCACGGGAATGTTTGATTCCTCTTCGAAGTAGCTTCATCCACCAATGCCGGAAACTTGCACCATCCGTTTCCTCTCTGCAGACTTGATTTGGATTACTCGGCTTCATCAACGATTTACACGGAAATTATAGCACACGTCAAAGAATCGTACAACTGCAACAAATATTTAAAGTATGATAGAATATCTCCATAAAAGACCGAGGTAATTATGAACAAGCGAAACTATTGGCTATTGGGTCTGCTTTCCTTACTCTTAATCGTAACCGGAATATCTTTTCGTCTGCTCAACAATAAAGAGAATCCAAACGATACCATCGACCCTGCACAACATAAGAAAAATCTGTATGCCAATGTCCAGACGTGGGGATTGGGGAAAAGCATCAGCACTTATAAAAGCAACGACCGCGACTATCTCTGGTTTTTTGATCAGGCAAATACCGGTGAACATTCCGGCAACAACTGTGGTCCTACCTCGATTCAGATGGTCGGCAAATGGATCGATGAGGACTTCAAACTGACCGGTGAAGATATCCGCAAAGATTTCCGTCCGTTGGGTGGCTGGTGGTATGGCGAAGATATCAACGGTGCTCTGGATAAATATAAAATCGTTTATCAAATGAAGATTATCCAGGATAAGTACGATCTTATGTTTATCATCGATGCCGGCAATATCGCCATCATCAACAACAACATGGACGTTATCCCGCGTAACTCAAATGAAAACCAGCGAACCAACCGATTCTACGATTATGTCACTGGTCACTATTTTATATTGAAGGGCTATGTCATCGTTGACAACAAGACGTACTTTGAAGTTTATGATCCCAATAACTGGGGTGCAACGTATACCGATGGTACACCGAAAGGTCAAAACCGTTATTATGAAGCCGAAGCGCTGTTGACCTCGATGTTGCAATGGTACAATCAAGCCGTCGTCATTTATCCGAAAACTAAGTAAGCACGTCAATCAAACGTTGTGTCAGATAGGTCTTGCGAGTATCCTTATCTACCGTCGAAACCGCTTTTTCAAAGGCGGTTTTTTGTCCGACCAAAATGAGCGACCGGCTCGCCCGGGTAATGCCGGTATACATCAGACGACGTTGAAGCATCTGACCGTATTCCATAATGGCCGCCATGATTACGATCGGATACTCACTGCCCTGTGCTTTATGCACACTGATACAATATGCATGGGTGATATTGATAAACCATTCCGGAGAATACTCAACGATGATGCCCTCAAAGTCTACGATCATCCGGTTTTGATTGTTTTCATCTTCCGAAGCATACACGATTTCGACCAATATGCCGATATCTCCGTTATAAACATCGTCGGTCGGCTGATTTTTCAGTTGCAATATCTTATCTCCCTCACGGTATAACCGATAACCGACTTGAAGTTCGCGCTTTCTTTTTTCCGGAGGATTACACAACTTCTGTAGGGCGTGATTCAATGCATCGATGCCGGCCGGTCCGCCATACTTCGCCGCAAGCACCTGAATATCCTGGATGCGATAGCCTTTCATCATGGCTTCATCCACGATGCGCAAAATGAGGTCTTTGACATCATAGGGCTTCGCTCCGAAGAAACGAACATCATTTTTACACATGGACTCATCAAAGTTTCCGGCCTTGATATGCTGTGCCAACTGGATGACATCCGATCCTTCTTTTTGACGGTAAATGTGTTGTAATCGTACGGTCTTAAATCGATTGGAAGCAATCAAGTCACGCAAAACGCTGCCACAGGCAACCGATGGCAACTGATCTTCATCACCGATAAACAAGATTTTTCGTACATAGCCGCTCGCTAATGCCAACTGAGCCATCAACCAGCCATCGACCATGGAAAATTCATCGATGATCAATACATCGGCCAACAGCGGATCCGACCCATTTTTGCCAAAGGTGTTGGTTTCCAGGTTCCACTTCAATAACGCATGAATCGTAGTCGCAAAGTTTCCGGTCACTTCTTTCATGCGTTTCGCCGCCCGTCCGGTCGGAGCACAACAAATGATCTCATAACTCGGATGGCGTTTTTTGCATACATCGATGATCCCTTGAACGATGGTCGTCTTCCCGGTTCCGGGTCCGCCGGTCAAAATCATGATGTCTTCATCAAAAAAGTTAAGCACCGCCTGACGTTGAATATCATCATACTCAATGCCGATACGTGCCTCAAAATCACTTAATAATTCATCCACGTCTTTGTCACTGTGATCAAAGGTGCGCAGCGGAAAAGTCACGAAGAAATTAGCAATGTCGATTTCTGCTTTATATTGTGAATGGTGATAGAGTTTCCCATCTTCATTGACGACTTTTTCTTTTTTGATCAGCCGATTCAATACTTCATCGACATCCATCGGCCATTCACCAAACATTTTAGAACACCGGGTTGTCAGTGTTTCGATATCAGTATAGGAATCCCCGGTAGACATGCATGTATCCATGATGGCTGAAACTACAGCAGCTTCCTTGCGCAAGGGATGCTCGGTGTCAAAACCCATGGATAAGGCCAGTTTGTCAGCCGTCGCAAACCCGATTCCATCCACCTCATCAATCAATCGGTACGGATTCTCACTGATCAGATCCAATGCTTTATCCCCATAAATCTGATCGATTTTCATGATGTTACGGATACCGAGACCATGGGTCGTAAAAAAGCGGACCGCTTCTTCCAGATTATCCTGTTCACAAACCCCTTGAACGATCACTTCACGCTTTTTCGGATTCATCCCCGCAACATCCAAAGAAATCTCGGGATTATCCCGGATCAACATCAGCACATCCTCACCATAGGCATCGACGATGCGTTGAGCGAGAGTTTTGCCCACTCCCGGAAACAACGGTGATGATAAATAGCGAATGATCGAGTCCTTGTCACTGGGCAACAGGCGTCGATAGCTTTCAACCGAGAATTGCATCCCGTATTTCGGATGATCGATATAAGAACCGGAAAATTCAAAAAGGATGTCTTTGGGCAGTTCGGGTAAATAACCCGTCACAAAGATATCCTTTTCCGTCAATTCATACAGTCGAAAACGCAACACGGTAAACGAGTTGCTTTCACTGCGAAACAGAACCTGGCGGATTTTTCCGGTGATGATGCTTAAATCACTCATAACACCGTGGTTAACCACATAATGCTCAAGGCGATTGCATTGTTAAAAAAATGCAAGAGGATGGCCGGAAAAACCGACCCGGTCTCCTCGTAGATTTTAACGAAGAAAAAGCCCATGGCCATATAGGTGAATATGTTCCACAAGTCCATAAAATCTCCGCTTAAAAGCGATGCGAAGACGTGGATGAAACCAAAAGCGAACATACTGATGAATATCGCTCTTTTGTATGAATAACGGTTTCGCAACGCACGGTACAACCCCCCGCGAAAAACCAGTTCTTCGACGATCGGTGCCATGATCAATGCAGCGAAAATAATGAGTGCCGGTGATTCTTTCAGACTCTGAAACACCAAATCCTGATTGGCACTGGTTTCAACGCCGGTAAGTGCCGTGATGGTCGTATTGACGATCAACAGTGAAGCAAAAAGAAATAAGTAATTGATCGGTATTTTTTTGATATGACTGAACCAACGCCCTTTGGCCATTCGAAAAGACTCTTTGATGATCGGTCTTGAAAGATATACTGTAAATAAAATCAGAAATCCGTAAATGACGAAAGCCACTTCTTGAGTCATGCTGTCTGCAGCTCCGGTCAACTGATATGTTATGAAAACACCCAAAAGCGGATACAAAAACAGGTATCCGACGAAATAGTTCGTTATCAGAGCAAATACCTGCGAACGCAACATCGGTAAATTCTGATCCAACCGTGCATTTCTTTTGATCATGACTTCCCCCTCAACATTCTTTCACCAAACGTACAACCATTCATAAATGTTTCTTCAATAACTCCGCCACCCAGACACACATCACCAAGATAGAAAACGGCTTCCTGACCGGGGGTGACCGAAGCGATCGGATAATCATACTTAACTACAAGCAAATCATTTTGAAATGAGATGGTCACCGGATGATCCTTTTGACGGTAGCGAAACTTTGCAGTGCAAATCAGTTCACCGGCGGGTATCTCACCAAACCAGTTGATCCGCGACACATGACACTCGTCACTTTTAAGCCAGTCATTGTCTTCCTTAGCCGCAACGTAAAGCGTATTGCTCTTTAAATCTTTGTGAACCACAAACCAAGGGCCCTCTACTCCACCGATTCCCATGCCTTTGCGTTGACCAAGGGTATAAAACATAACGCCGTGATGCTCGCCAATGGCTTTGTTTGTGTCGATATCTACGATTTTCCCCGGTGCTTTGGGAATGTAATTGTGTAAAAACTCGCGGAAGTGACGTTCACCGATAAAGCAGATGCCGGTCGAGTCTTTCTTTTGAGCGACCGATAATTCAAGCTCAAGGGCGATTTTTCTCACTTCGGCTTTATTCAGTTCCCCCACCGGAAACAACGTATGATTCAATGCCTTTTGCGGTACCTGTACCAGAAAGTAGGTTTGATCTTTGTTTGCATCCAATCCTCTGAGCATAACGGAATTTTTGTCTTGATAGTGAACTACCCGGGCATAATGTCCGGTAGCTACCCAATCAAATCCCAGCGATTTGGCAAACGTGAAGAAAGCATTGAATTTGATATGCCGATTGCACAAGATATCGGGATTGGGTGTCCGTCCTTTTTTGGTTTCTTCCAAAAAGACCGAAAATACATCATCCCAGTATTCTTTAACGAAATCAACGCGCAACAAAGGCAGTCCGAGTTTGTCTGCTACCTTCTTCGCATCGAGATAGTCTTCTTCCTGCGGACAGATATCATCCAGCCCGCCGGTAGGATTGCCCAGAATATCATTATTGGCATAAGCATCCCAATTGCGCATAAAAGCACAGGTCACATCATG
>PGZW01000053.1 GCA_002841515.1 Firmicutes bacterium HGW-Firmicutes-19
TTTATCAGACTTTTTTTGCCATTGGTATATTCTACGGTGATAAAATCTATGCATTGATTTTGCAAAACATTCCTTCAACAATTGAAGGATCCGCCTTGTATCAATTGGTATTCACTTTGATCAGCGGATTGATCGTTTTAACAATGCTATCCATATTTGTCGGTTTCAATAACAAAAACCGGGAGTTTATCGAATCATAAACACAGGAGGGACTATGAACATCTTTGTGCCCGTCCACAGTCATAAGCAACTTGAATCATATTCATTATCAAATGTCGATGCCGTCATTTTTTCGACGGTTTTTTGTTCAACCAAAACGCAACATCCGTCCACCGTCAGCGAACTTGAAATATTATCAAAGAAAGCCAATCAACTTCATCTGCCATGGTATTTATCTATCAATCGGATGATCCTTCAAAGCGAGTGGTCAGACCTTCTAAGTGAGATTTTACAAATCAATGAGTATTTGCCAACCGGATATATCGTATCCGATCTTGGCGTTTTGCATTATCTAAAAAAGAACTATCCACTGAAAACGATCGTTCTGCAAACGGACACAACCATCACTAATGCGTACGATGTTGAGGTTTTGCTTTCGATGGGTGCAGATATCGTAGCACTCGCAAAAGAACTTACCTTAAGTGAAGTGACTCAAATCGTACAGCGATTCGGCAGTCGTGTATTGATTTCGGGGTTTGGCCATCAATGCATGAGTACATCGAATCGCCCGTTGATGAGCAATTACTTCAACCACATACAAAAGGATGTGGAAGTAATGTATAAACGGTTCACACTTCAGGAAGAAGGCCGTACCGAAGGTTATTACGCAATTCAAGATACTCATGGTTTTCATATTTTCACATCTTCAGTTCTTGAAATCTTCGATGAAGTTGAAAAACTGGCGGAAAATGGGTTAGGACATCTGATGATCGACTCGCTGTTTGTGGATGATGATACGATTTTAAAGGTGATTCAAGCGTTTAAAAAGGAAATAGATATTGAATATGCAAAATCTGAGATTTCAAAGAGATACTCATTGTCAAAGGCACTCTATTATACTGCGACAAGTGCAATCAAGGTGGTGAGCGAATGATAAGACCAGAGCTATTAGCGCCGGCCGGTGATTTGCCCCGTTTGAAAACAGCGGTTCATTTTGGTGCCGATGCCGTATATATCGGAGGGAAGAAATTCTCTTTACGTTCAAGAGCAAGCAATTTTGATTTGGCGGATATTGAGGAAGGCGTAAGGTACGCACACAGTCACCAGGCAAAACTGTATGTAACGGTCAACATGATACCTCATCAGGAAGATCTTCAAGGACTTCATGATTATTTGCGAGCGCTAGATCAGATCGGAGTCGATGCCGTTATCGTCGCATCACTTTACATTGCGCAAGTTGCCCGTCAGATCAGTCAACGCATGGAAGTCCACTTAAGCACGCAACAGTCATCCGCAAATATTGAAACATTGGATTTTTATAAAGCCATGGGCGTCGATCGGGTCGTGTTGGCAAGGGAATGTTCTCTTGAAGATATTACACAAATCGTTGAAGGTCAATCAATGCCGATCGAAGTTTTTATTCATGGCGGCATGTGTGTCAATGTATCGGGACGCTGTACACTGAGCAATTACATGACCCTTCGCGATGCCAATCGAGGCGGTTGCGCACAAAGCTGCCGCTGGAAATATTTCTGTCTGGATGAAAATCTTCAACCGGTACATGATGAAAATACCTTGTTTTCAATGAGTTCAAAAGACTTGAATGCCACGGTTGTGCTTTCTGATTTGATCCAACGGGGTGTTTCATCATTAAAAATCGAAGGCCGGATGAAATCCGAGTATTATCTGGCGACAGTGGTCGGTGCGTATCGTCGTTTGATTGATGATTTGCTTTTTGGAAAAGATGAACATGAAAGTGTCGAACGGTGTAATTTGGAGCTTGCGAAAGCAGAAAACCGTGAAACATTTGACGGGTTCTTCTTGAACAAACCATCAGCTAAGGGGCATCTTTATGATAAAAATGGAACAGGAATCACCCAAGAATTCCTTGCGACCGTGATATCTTACGACCCTTTGAATCAGATGGCTACCATTGAAGTCCGTAACCATTTCAGTAAAGGATGGCTGTGCGAAGTTTTTGGTCCCAACACCGATCATCTTCAATTCGCGGTCACAGACATTATCAACAGTGACCAGGAGTTGACTGATAGAGTATATAAGCCGATGGAAATCGTGCAGATAAAAATCCCCTTTAAGGTAATGCCAGAGGATTTTATAAGGAAGGTGCGTATATGATATTCGAAGGAGCTTTATCCGTAAAAGCGGTCATTCAAGGGAAGAAGAGGGAAGTAACGTATGTCTGGGCTGATAAAAATAAAAAGTCGGAACGTGACTTTCAATACATTCAGCGCTTATGTGAGAGCCATGGAATTCCTTTTTTCTGGAAATTGCGGGAAGAAATCGATACGGTTGCCAGTGGAAAAACTCATGGCGGTGTCATCGCATCGGCCAGTGAAAGAAGATTTGATAACATAGACAACATTAAGGGAATGGACTTTGTGTTGTTGGTCGAAGGGATCGAAGACCCCTTTAATCTAGGTTACATTTTCAGGACCGCGGCCGCAGCCGGTGCCCAAGCCGTCATTACACGCTCAAGAGACTGGAGTTTCAGTGAGAGTGTCATTTGTAAGTCTTCGGCGGGGGTCAGTGAGCGGATGCTTTGGGTCTTATCGGAAGACTTTGATCAGACCGGAGCCAAAATCAAAGAACTTGGATTTAAGATCTTTTGTGCCTTGCGTGACGACTCAGCGATTGAAATGAGCAGTGCCGATTTGAATCAACCGCTTTGCCTTTGCATTGGTGGTGAAATGAGAGGTCTTTCCAAAGCAATCATTCAACACAGTCATCAAAACATTTACATTGCTTATCCTACAGACACCAAAGTCGCCTTACCTGCGGCACAGGCCACCGCTGTATTATGCTTCGAAGTTGTCCGACAGCGTAAAAAATAACTCTTCATTCATTAAGGAGTTATTTTTTTATCAATATTTATAATGGCATACAGAGCATTGACAGATACATCGATTTTGTTTTCGGAACTTTCGTAATCAAATTCAAAGGATTGTGATGCGAAATATCTTCGTTCAATTTGATCTTCGATCATCGTCGTATTGATCCCGGTCGATTCTATCAAAACTCCCTTGTTCGGCATCTGTAAAATACTCAAATCAACAAATCCGGCTGATATATTAAGATTAACGGATTCGTTGATTGCCGGCGTATAATTGATGTTTGCGGATGTCGAATTTACGGATAAGCTGTTAGCAATCGAATGTACGGTCAAATCAAGTTTTGCTGTGTTGATAAATATATCCGAGGAAACATTGTTGATTTCGATTTTTGATTCAGCCGTATTGATGGCAAGATACTTAAAATTATTCGTCATACGAGGTGAACTTACCGTAATCGTCGGTGTAACTCCATAAATGAAAATGTTTCCGGTAAAGTCAAAGGGTATGATGACTTCAATGCTTACCAGCCGGCTGACCGGTGGACACTCTTTAAACCAAGAACACTGAGTGATGTTGATTCCTGTTGATGGTGAACCAATGATGAAATCTCTGGACTCGCGGGTTGCGCGTATCGCATCGAGATGTCCGGTGATATTTGCACTGATTTGCGTTGAAGAATCAAGTGTTAAGATGATCGTATCTGCCAATCCTCCGTGAATCGTTATGTTATTTACTTCGGAGAAATTTTGTTTAAACGACAATGATTGAACGGGGAGTTCGTTATTATAATCGATTAAGTCTTTTCCTGCCCAAAGAAACCAGACAAAAGCAAAAGTCAAAATCATCATTCCCCATGCAATTAAGGATAATCCCCACGACTTTCTCATTGGAATGACCTGAAATTTCCTTTGATCAGATGTTTGAAACCAAAAAACACTCCATTAAGAGCGGAGATAAACAAAGTCAACAGTCCGCTGCCAACCATGATTAAACCAATACCGACCAGCAAAGAAAAATCTTCGCGAATCGTAAATGGAAACTGCCAAATACGATAAGGCAAATCAAAAGTCATAATGAGTCCTTGGATAAATGTAAATCCTGCGCCCGTGATTCCGACCAAAACAACTGAGAATAAAACAAGCAATATTGGGAATCCGATCAAAAGACCGAGCAAAAAGCGTACAATAACACTGTTGGGCGAATGGCTAATCGTTGAATCAGTGCTCAATGGCTTTGTATCTGCCAACACTTCAATAAGCGGTGCAACCTCAGAAGCAGATTTGTCTGCCAAAGGTTCAATTTCATCAA
This sequence comes from Firmicutes bacterium HGW-Firmicutes-19, assembly GCA_002841515.1. Taxonomy (GTDB): domain Bacteria; phylum Bacillota_I; class Bacilli_A; order Erysipelotrichales; family Erysipelotrichaceae; genus UBA2227. Next base: position 4,320 of record PGZW01000053.1, read on the forward strand.
CTTTTTCAACGAACCCATCATTTTCCGTGATGATATCATCAGAAAACTCTTCTTTCACAGATGGCCGATACGTTGATATCAGTTTTGCGGGATTGCCAAGCTGCTCAACGATTTCGCGTTCACTGGAACCTGTCGCCGATTTTTGATCAAAAATTTTCAACACTTGTGACATGATATCCAAAGATGTATCTTGATCCAAATGACTCATTTGTTGTTTAAGCAAACGGAGATACTCTTGTTTGTTCATAAGAATCACTCCTATCGTTAATCTGAGTATATCACTGCTTCCATCCTTAAGTAAATAGACAAGAAAGAAATGGTCGCTTATAATGATGATAGGAAAACGAGGGATTGCGCATGAAAATTGCACTGGGACAAATCAATGTTCAAAGCGGAAATATAGCAGAAAATATACGATCGATGAAATCGATGATTCTTGAAGCAAAAGAAAAAAACGCAGATATCATTGTGTTTCCCGAGATGGCTGTGAGTGGTTATTTCCTCCAAGACAAGTGGACCGATGGCGAATTTGTGGCTTTCTGTCAGAGTCAAAATGATACGATTAAAGAATTGAGTGATGGTATAGGGATCATATGGGGAAATGTAAGCCAAATGTATGGCGGTCAGACATTCATAGGCCAGGACGGCCGCCCCGCTCGTTTCAACAGCGCTTTTTTTGCCTTTGATAAGCAATGGGTCAGCCGCCCAAATTCCGCCTGGGGACAGTATGTGAAGCACTTATTGCCGGATTACCGGGTATTTGATGATACACGCTTTTTTGTTGACGGACTAACACTTGCGCAATGGACCCAAGAGGATGTTTGCGAACCTTTTGAATTTCAAAAGGATGGCAAAACCATTAAAATATCCCTTCAGATTTGTGAGGATTTGTGGGATAATGACTACTCATTCAGCCCTACACAAAAAGCTACCGAGTATCAGAGTGACTTGATCATCAATATTTCCAGTTCACCATGGACACGCAACAAGGAGTTATCTCGCAGCAAACAGTTGGCTAAACATCATCAGAAATTTCCGGAAAAAATACCACCGTTTATATATGTCAATGCGGCCGGTATGCAAAATAACGGGAAAACCGTGGTGGTATTTGACGGGAACTCGACATTGTATGACCGCAGGGGTATTCGCGTGGATGGATGTAATGACCGTTTCGAAAGTGAATGCAAAATCGTGGATACCAGCGATGAAATCAAAGATGAAACAGTGACGGAAAACAAACTGCTATTGGCTTTGGTTTGTGGTATCAAAGAGTTTGACCGGCAGGTTTTCCCATTTAAACCCCATTGGCTGATCGGCGTATCCGGCGGCATGGACAGCAGCATCAGTGCCGCATTACTAACTATGGCTTTAGGCAGTGAACGTGTCATCGGGGTGAATATGGCTACCAAATACAACACGGACATCACAAAAACCAATGCAAAAACGTTATGTCAACGTCTTGAAATCCGATACCTTGCCTCAAGTATTGAGGCTATGGTAGATTCGACATTGCTGACAATGAAAATGTTTGGCTATAACGAACCTTATGAATCCTTGATGGTTGAAAATGTACAGGCGCGTCTGAGAGGTCATTGTTTATCGACGATTTCTTCCATTGAAAAGGCAATCATCATCAACAATGCCAATAAAGTTGAAACGGCGTTGGGCTATTGTACATTGTATGGAGATACGATCGGAGCCTTGGCTCCGTTGGGAGATTGCACCAAGATGCAATTAGCTCAACTGGGCAAAGAAATCAATGATCATTTTCAGCAAGAAATCATACCGAATAACTTATTACCAATCATCAGTGATGGAGAGATTGAGTGGCAATTTGCGCCTTCCGCGGAATTGAAAGAAGCTCAAGTCGACCCGATGAAGTGGGGATATCATGATTGGCTCATTCAGAAACTCACGGAATATCCGGGATTTCAAATTGAGAAACTGATGCAAGATTACTTGTCGGGGGACATATTTGCTACGGAAGCCGGTAGGTGGATGAAGTTTTACGGGTTGGATGATCCCAAGAAGTTCATCGACGATTTGAGTTGGGTACTGAACAGTATTCAAAATTCGGTGTACAAGCGGATTCAAATGCCACCGATCATCATGGTGTCCAGAGGAAGCTTTGGACAGGATTATCGTGAAAGTCAGACGAGATTTCAGCACACCGATAAATTTAAATTACTGAAGGACCAGATTTTGAAATCAACCCTGAAGGGAGACAGAAATGCCATTTAAATATAACTTTAAAGAGCAAAACAATACTTTATCATTGACCATCGCACTCATTCTTGTGTTGCTGACTTATTTCGCGATTCAGAATTTACCCGGGATCCTTGCCTTTATTCAGTCAATGGTCGATTTGCTTTTACCCTTTATTGTCGGATTCGCTATCGCTTTTTTGATCACCCCGTTAATGTTTATGATTGAAAGCAGATTATTGAAGAATTCAAAGTTGAGTGTACGCAGTAAGCGCAAGCTTTCTGCGGTCATGGCATTTTTGAGTGCACTGACGATTTTTGGGGTATTCATTGCGGCCATCGTTCCACAGGTCCTTTCCTCCATTGCCCAATTGTCTAATTTATTGCCGGACTATGTAGCTTCAGCTCAGCAGTTTCTGACGCAGTGGTTTTTAGGCTTGAACCTGCGGGAAGAGGTTTTGGTTTTGCTTATTGATACCGGTAATGAACTATTGAAAAATCTGGCTCAAATCACTCGTGACATCATTCCGGTAATTTTGAATTTCTCGTGGACTTTTGTCAGTGTCCTGGTGAGGATCGTCATTGGTTTTATTGTTTCCATATATATTTTGTTCGATCGGGAACGATTTGCTCTTCAGTTCAAAAAACTTACATATGCCATTTTTTCCAAGAATCAGGCAGAACGTTTGTTTGAAATATCAAAGTTGACTGCCAAAATGTTCAATAGTTTTATCATCGGTAAGACGATTGATTCGATTATCGTTGGTATCATCTGTTATATCGTCATGATCCTCTTTGGCTGGCCATATCCGGTGCTGATAAGTCTGATCATCGGTGTTACCAACATGATTCCGGTATTTGGTCCCTTCATCGGAGCGATTCCTGCCTTATTTCTATTGTTTATCGTTGATCCAAGTGCAGCGCTTTGGTTTATGTTGTTTATCATCATTCTTCAGCAAATCGATGGAAACATTATCGGTCCACTGATTTTGCAGGATTCCATGGGATTGCCAAGTCTTTGGATCATGTTTGCGATCATTCTGGGGGGCGGGTTCTTTGGTCTGATTGGTATGTTTCTAGGAGTTCCAATCTTCGCTGTCGTTTATGTCATTGTTAAGGAAATAGTGAATCAACGACTTAAAGACAAAAACATCGAATGTTAAAAGACGCCTCAGGCGTCTTTGTTTTTGAATTTGAGAAGTCGTATGGCGTTAATGATGACAATCAATACGCTTAGTTCATGAATCAACATTCCAACGGAAAGAAATACATGCTTTGTCAACACGCCGATCATCAGTGAGAAGGCAACAATCAGAGCAAAGACGATGTTGGTTCTCATGTTGCGGGTCGTTGCCTTGCTTAGCTCGATGGCATAAGGCAGTTTTTCAAGTTTTGATGAGCTCAAGATGACATCCGCATTTTCCATGGCTGTATGGTTGGTATAGGACCCCATCGCGATACCGAAATCAGCATTTGCCAAAGCAGGGGCATCATTGATGCCATCACCAACCATTACGGTCATCCCGTACTGTGATTTCAGTTCTTTCAAATAATTTACTTTATCTGCTGGCAGACAGTTGGCTTTGATGATGTCAATACCGCTTTGCTTACCGATGGCTAAAGCTACTTGAGAATGATCTCCGGTCAACATGACCGGAAGAATGTTCATTTTCTTGAGTTTATCGACAACGCTTTTTGTACTGGGTCTTATTTGATCAGCAATGCCAAATAATCCTTTTATTTCATCATTGACTGATACGGCAATGACTGTCAAACCATCAGATTCGAGTTTTTTAATTTGATTATCCATCAATGATCGCTTCTGATCGTCGAACAATCGCGGACTGCCAATGATGACTGATCGATCACTTACGACACCTTTGAGTCCAAATCCCGGTAATACTTCAACATCCTTAGCCATTGTTAGGTCAACTTGGTGTTGTTGAGCAAATCGGATGACAGCTTTAGCCAAAGGATGCTCGGAAGAGTTTTCAAGTGATGCTGCTAAAAACAACAGTTCCTTTTCATCAATTTGATGGGTGTAAACTTGTTTGATGACCAGTTCGCCGCTTGTCAGCGTTCCGGTTTTATCAAAGGCAACGACGTTAACAGCACTCAATTTCTCCATGACATCGCCACCTTTGAACAAGATGCCATTCTTAGCACCGTTTCCAATACCTGCAACGATAGAAACCGGGGCAGAGATGACCAAAGCACCCGGACAAGAGATGACAAGCAGAGTCAGGGCAAGTCGGATATCTAGAGTAAAAATATAAACGAAAATGGTTAGAAGGATGACAGAGGGGGTATAGTACTGAGCGAACTTCTCAAGTGATCGCTGGATCTTAGCCTTTTTGTCTTGCGCTTCTTCAACCAAAGCTATGATGCGTCCATACGTCGAATCTTCGCCAATGTGATCTGCTTTTACATTGAGTACGCCGGTATCGATCAGTGTCGAACTATACACACGTTCACCGGTGTTTTTGACGATGGGTACGGATTCCCCGGTAATGGACGATTCATTGATCATTGCACTGCCATCAATGATTATTCCATCTGCCGCAATACGTTCACCACTTCTGACAAAAAGGATATCACCGATTTTCAATTCATGTGCCGATATTTCCTTTGATATGCCATTTTCGATGATCGTGACGCGTTTGGGAACATTGTCGAGCAGCGATGCAATGGCTCCGCGTGTTTTTTTGAGTGTTCTGTTTTCAAGGTAATGGCCTAATGTGTATAAATAACTGACAGCCGCAGCTTCCCATACTTCACCGATAAGCAAAGCACCGATAACTGCGATGCTCACCAGCGTGTCAATACCGATCACTTTATAACGTAGTCCTGCCATCGCTGTTTTTGCGATTGGAAAAATCGTTAATGTGGTAGCAAGAATCATAAAAACATAAAACATAAGGGATAGAGATAACCAGTGGCTGATCCATCCTAAAATGATCAGTAAGGTGGCTGAAATAAGCCTGGTTTTTACATCAAATTTCATCAGTTTTTGCTGATAACCGGAAATCCTATGCGCGCCAAAGTTTCTTCAACACTTTTTTCGGCTAACGCTAAAACAGCATGCGCTTCTTGCTTGTAAGTAACGACGACTTTGCTGGCATTGAATAATACTTCAACGGATTCGACACCGGCAACTTTTCCCAGAGCAGCTTTGATTTTCATTGCACAGCTGGGGCATGTCAATGTTTCTAATTGGAATTTTGTGGTCATATGTGTACCTCCACTTTCTATTATAAAGTTATAAATAAAAAAAACTTTGATTTGAATCAAAGTTTTAGTCAAAATTGAATAAGATATCGCTGTATGTCGGAATCGGATAGTTCGCTTTGTTCATGATTGCTTCCAAAGCGTCTGCGCATTTGCGCACTTCGTTGAGTTGAGGGCGGATGATTTGTTGCAAATATAAGCCTTTTTCTCGATGGTTGGCAATGAGATATCCTTCCTCGATCAGACCTTCAAGAACGGTTATCGATTCATCAAGACAGTCGATGCCATCCGATAATCTTTTGACCATCTTTTTGGCATATACACTTGTCGTTGCTTGTTGATAGGGAAGAAGGTCCAGGATTGCTGCAGGCAGTATTTGCTTGCGGATCATGTCAATTAGGGTTTTTGCTTCAAATTTGATGGCTCGGATGAACTGTTCGTGCAAGATTTCAGCACGTGCAACCAGCTCATGTTCATGATAGACACCATGTTTTTCAAAAAGGGTAACAGCTTTGGGTTCAATCAGACTGTCAATCGATTCGGTAAATGAAGCGATGTTTGGTAATCCGCGTTTTTTAGCTTCGTGCAGCCAAGCTTCTGCATAACCGTCTCCGCTGAACAAGACGCGGCGATGTTCTTGCATGACTTTGGTACAAACGGCATAGACGGCTTGTTTCACATCGTGCGTTTCGAGCAGTTTCTCGAGATGATCACCCATTTCAAGCAATGCGTCAGCTAAAATTGTGTTGAGCACGGTATTGGCAGAAGCTGCAGAACGGGATGAACCAACCATTCTAAACTCAAACTTTGTCCCAGTGAAGGCGAATGGGGAAGTTCTGTTACGGTCAGACAGTTCCTTTGGAAATGCTTTGAGTGTTGAAAGAGGGGAGTGGAGATGATTGCCATTGGTTGTCAATTCCGTTCCTGCCTCGATTTCATTGAGAAGATTTTCCAGCATCGCGCCTAAGTATACGGAGATTATGGCCGGAGGGGCTTCATTTGCGCCTAAACGGTGATCATTGCCTGGGCCAGAGGCAGCCATTCTCAGCAGTTCGGGAAATTGGTCAACGGCTTTGACCAGTGATACGACAAACATCAAGAATCGCAGATTCTCTTCCGGTGTATCACCGGGGTCATATAGGTTTGATCCGGTATCGGTCATTAATGACCAGTTGTTATGTTTTCCGGATCCATTGATTCCGGCGAAAGGTTTTTCATGTAAAAGACAAGCCAAACCATGTTTTTTGGCGGTCTTCTTCAAAATGTCCATCATCAATTGATTTTGATCGACGGCGATATGCGTAGCCGCAAACACCGGTACGATTTCAAACTGATTGAAAGCCACTTCATTGTGTTCGACGCGTGAGTAAATACCCAGTTTCCAACATTCAAGATTGACTTCTTCCATAAATGATTTGATGCGTGAAGGGATCGAACCGAAGTAATGATCTTCGGAATCCTGACCTTTGGGAGGGAACTGACCAATCAAGGTACGACCGGTTAATAATAAATCAAGCCTGGCCTTGAAATGAGCTTCATCGACCAGGAAATATTCTTGCTCTAACCCCAAAGAAGGGGTAACCCGGTTGACATTCTTGTCATTTAGTAAATGCAAAACCCGGCAGGCTTGTTTGCTCAATACGTCCATGGACTTCAAAAGCGGTGCTTTCTTATCGAGTGTATCGCCGTTGTAAGAAACAAATACGGTCGGAATACAAAGGACGTTATCGCGGATAAATGCCGGGGAACTGATGTCCCAGTAGGTATAGCCGCGGGCTTCGAAAGTAGCTCTGAGTCCACCGTTTGGAAAGCTGGATCCATCGGTTTCTCCTTTGATTAAGGATTTTCCGCTAAATCGTGCTAATGGCAAACCGTCTTCTCCGGGTTCTAAAAATGCGTCATGTTTTTCGGCAGTCGCGCCGGTCATTGGCTGAAACCAATGAGAGTAGTGAGTGGCGCCTAAATCAATCGCCCAGGTCTTCATCGCATGAGCGATGGCTTCGGCGGTTTTTTGATCGAGTTGCGTCTCGTGTTTCAACGATGTTTTAAATCTAAGGTAGATGGGATGTGGTAATCGTTCTTTCATTACCGCATCGCTAAACAGAAACTTGCCAAACAATTCAAATGGATGCTTGCTCATCTTGGATGCCCCCTTTTTTAACATTCTCTTATTTTATGCGAAAAAAACAGATTTGTACATAGCAAATGACAAGATTTTCATGAAAATTTATGAAAGAAAATTGTCGAGAATTTGTCATTAATTGCGAATCCAACATTGTGATATAATGTGAATAGCAACATAGCTATTGGGAGGTAGCAACATGGGTAAATTAGTAAAATGTCAAGTTTGCGGTTTGATTATGGAAGAAGACAAATTGCATGATTTTTGTCCGAAGTGCAATGCACCGAAAGAAAAGTTTGATGTATTGGCAGATGAAGCCACTGAAAAAGTGTTCCGTAGTGAATATACCAATGATTTGCATATGCGTTTGATCAACTACTGTAACAAAATCGAAGCCTTGGCGGAGGCAGGAATCGACGATAATCTCGATCCGGCATGTGTGAAACTTTTTAAAAAAGCCAAAGAAGAAGCAATTTTGATCAAACAGATTTCAAAGGCTGAATTGGCCGGTCACATGAATAAGGGAAAATGGTAAAATCCGGGAAACCGGATTTTATTTTGGATAAAAATTCAATTTTATCAAATGTTCTTTATATTCTGTGACATAAGACTATAATAATATAAGAGGTGATTTGATGAACATTTCAGTTCTGATCCCTGCATATCAACCGGATGACCGCTTAGTTACATTGGTTCGAGATTTAATCGCTGAACATTTCAATGTTTTAATTGTCGATGACGGAAGCACTTTCGATCGTCAATATATTTTCAATAACCTTGAACAGACATTTCATTGCACAGTCATTCATCATCCAAACAATCAAGGAAAAGGCAGTGCCCTTAAAACGGGCATGAGGGAACTTTTGAAACATGATGAAATTTCCGGTTGTGTAATGGCGGATGCGGATGGTCAGCATTTGATCGAAGATATCAAACATGTTGCACAGACATTGGATCTGCACCCGGATACGATGGTTTTGGGATGCAGAG
>PGZW01000054.1 GCA_002841515.1 Firmicutes bacterium HGW-Firmicutes-19
AACCTGGCAGATCGATGCTTTGGGGGAGTTTCTTGTCGGATTAAGTCTGGTTATTTACTCATCTACACAAGGTATCATTCAATGGATTTGGACCGATGTGTTGGTATTGCCGCTGACGTTGATCATGTCAGCCCTTATTTATACTTCAATTAAGATGATGGTCAGTGCCATTGCTTTATGGACCAAGCGAAGCGGCAGCATTCTACAAATGATTTACTCTACCAATGAATTTGCGAAATATCCGATCGCGATTTATCATAAAATCATACAATTTACGATCACATATGTGATTCCATTTGCTTTTACCTCTTACTTCCCGGCAAAATATTTTATGACTCGCGAAAACCCGCTTGTAAACTTGGGTGGATTATATGTAATTGCGACGATATTTACATTTTTTGGTGTATACTTATGGCAAATAGGATTGAAAGCTTATGAAAGTGCAGGAAGCTAAGTGAAGAGCGAAAAATTTAAAAAACACTTAAAAAATATTATCATCGTATTTATGTCCTTAACGATGGCGACCGTATTTTCTTTGTGGTTGAAAGATTTGAGATGGCCGGAAGCTACGATCATTTTGACATATCTTTTAAGTGTTTTTTTTACTTCCCGCCTTTCAGAAGGGTTTCTTTATGGAATCGCCGCTTCTTTAGGGTCTGTTATTCTTTTTAATTTTTTCTTCACCGAGCCGTTCTTTACATTACGAGTGAGTACTCCGGATTATTTTTATACATTTGGAATCATGTTGATTGTATCAATCATTACTGGAACACTGACTCAAAAAGTGACTATTGAAACGAAGTTGGCAGATGAAAGAGAAGCAAGGATCAAAATGTTAATTGAAGTAAGTCGCGAGTTTTTTCAGGCGATGAACCTCGATCAGGCAATCAGCAGTCTTCAGTCAAGACTTTCACACATCTTGCATTCTGAGATTTTTGTAGTAACTTACTCATTAAAAGAAAAGCAGATGGTTGTCTTTCCTACAACGAAACTCAATCGGCAATTTCAAAAATCGGTGGATGACTGTCTTAAAGAGTCACAGCATTTATCTGTGGTCATTAACCAAAATGCAACAATGCGTCACCACTTTTTCCCTGTTCGCTCAAAGACCGGCCCGACCGGTGTGATCATAATTCCTCAGATTGATTTAAATGAGGCTGAAACAGAATTGATAGAAGCTTGCTGTGCTCAACTGGCTTTAGCTCAAGATCGTCAGCGTTGGATTGAAAAACAACAGGAATCCATGCTGGAAATTGAGCAGGAAAGAATGCGGGTGCAATTACTATCGGCAATATCTCATGACTTACGAACACCGCTTTCTTCGATCATTGGATCGGTTCAGACGATTGTCGATAATTACGATTCGATAAGCAAAGAAATCATACTTGACCTGTTGGGGAATGTCAGTTCTGATTCTAAGTGGTTATTAGAAACGGTTGAGAATATTTTGAGTATGATGAGAATCCAAGATGGGACGATTGGCTTTGACTTTCAAAAACACATCGTAGAGGAAATCATAGAAGAAGTTTTGTCAATTTTTTCAAATGAAAAGTCACATCCGATTGCTGTTGATATTCCGTCTGAAGCAATATTTGTGCATGCTGACAGCAAACTGATTATTAAGGTATTGATCAACTTGATTCAAAATGCCATAAAGTATACTCCAGAGTCAACCCCGATTTCGTTGTCAGTCAAGAAAAATAAAAATTTGGCCTTCTTTGAGGTTGCAGATTTAGGACCAGGATTAAGTGATAGTGAAAAATTGAGAATATTCGATCGTTTTTACTCTTTTAAAACAAGAAATCAACGAACAAGACAAGGATTAGGATTGGGATTATCGATTTGTAAGTCTATCGTGGAAGCACATGGGGGTACGATTCGAGTATTGGATAATAAACCTACCGGTTGCAGATTCGTCTTTTCCCTCAAAGTAAAAGGAGATTGAATTCATGAGTAAGATACTGATCATTGAAGATGATTTGTCCATTCGCCATTTCGTGTCAACGCTGCTGATGACCCAAAAATATGATGTAATTGAGGCGAATGATGGTCAAAGCGGATTTGCTTTGGCTTTAAGTCACAATCCGGCAGTAATCATTCTAGACCTTGGCCTTCCGGATATGGATGGTGTAGAGTGGATTGAAAAGTATCGAACACTGATCAATGCTACGATCATATGTGTTACGGCCAGAGACGATCACCCATCGAAGGTGGCAGCATTGGATGCCGGTGCGGATGACTATCTTACAAAACCCTTCAATCCCGGGGAATTATTAGCGCGAATCCGCGTTGCATTTCGGCATTTATCCCACAAAACATCAGCAAACCTAGCGATCAGTGAGTTTTCATATCGTAACTTGTTAATTGATTTTGATAAAGGCAGGATTTTCTTGAAAAATGTTGAGATTCATTTGACTCCGATCGAATATCAGATATTGCTGTTTTTAGCCAAAAATCAAGGAAGGGTGTGTACGAGTCGAATGATCATCCGGGATGTCTGGGGAAGTACAGCGACGGAAGGGGATATCCAAAACTTGCGGGTCGTAATGGCAAATCTTCGCAGAAAAATCGAGCCTTCGACCACGCAACCAACATATATTCTTACGGTTACTGGAGTTGGATATCGATTCAATGATGAGTAAATCTTTATGAAATATTTATGCGGTGTTATGTTCCCTTAACACCTTTTTTATTTCTTTTCTTATACAATTACTTCGGAGGTAAACATATGGAAGAAATAAATTATGACCAACTGCATAAATATCTGCATGAAGCGGAATTATTAATCAAAGATATGAATTTCTCAGCAGCTAAAGAACTGCTGGTCAAGTCACTGTTGATCAATGACCGATCCCCTCAAGTTCATAACTTGTTTGGTGTCATTTATGAGTATCAAGGAAACAAAGAAATGGCTATGCGACATTATCGGGCGGCAAATGTTTTTGATGGCACGTTTAAACCGGCAATCGAAAATATGATTCGATGCAGTGATAACAATTGCCATGGACAAAAGCATCCAAACTTTGGTGCTGATGAGCTTTCGTTTGAAGAAAGACGTCAGCAAATGCAAAATGGTGAATATCATGGCTAGAATCAGCAATAAGCAAGTAGTCGTCATTGGCTGTAGCCGGCTTGGAGCGACGATTGCATCGAGAATGTCATCCGAAGGAATCGCAGTAACGATCATAGATAAAGATGAAGATGCATTTCGCAAACTTTCGGATGATTTCAGTGGATACACCTTTGTGGGTGACGCCGAGAATATTCAGACGTTAATTGATGCAAGAGTCAATCAAGCGGATTTGGTAATCGCAGTAACAGATAAGGATAATGTAAATCTTATGATTTCGGAAATTTGTTCAAGGATATTTAAGGTTGATAAAGTGTTGTGCAGGATATATGACTCTTCTAAGGAACCATTGTGCCAACAATACAATATCGACTTTATAGATACTTCCAAATTATCAGTCGTTGAATTTGAAAAGGCTATCGGTGGTTGTATATGAGTGTGTATCGTGTTGTGGTCGTTGGTGGACGGAAAAAGGCAGATTTTTTGGCCAACGCATTGCTCAAACGGAAAATGCATGTCATCTTAATTAATGACACGGAAGATTTTTGTGTGGAAATGTCTCATAAATATCCCGAGGCGATCGTGGCTTGTGGAGATGGGACAAAACCGTTTTTGTATGAAGATCTTCATATTGAAAACAGTGAGATTTTTATTGCCATGATGCCATCCGATGCCGATAATCTTATTGCCTGTCAAATGGCAAAACAAATCTTCAAGGTTAAAAAAGTTTTTTGCACGGTCTCAAACCCCAAGAACGTTGAAATCTTCAAACAACTGGGCGTAAGTAATGTCATTAGCTCAACATATATTGTTGCAAATATGATTGAACAGCTGGCGACTTTGCGTAACATTGAAAACTATATACCAATCGAGCAGGGAAAAGTCGGATTGATTGAGACTGTTGTCGAAGAAAATGCTGCAATATGCTTCAAACCTATCAGTGAAATTGCCATTCCCAAGCAATCGATTATTGCCTGTATCATTCGTACCGGTGAAAGCATTATTCCGAAGGGCGATACATTGATCTATCCAAATGACAAGTTAATTTGCTTGTTTAATGATGGTTCAAAAGAAGACTTGATGAATGTGCTCGGTAAAAAGGTACAAACTCATGTGGACCATTAGTGATAAATATCGAAGCGTCATCTACTATGTCGGAATGTTATGCAGATTTGTTGCAATAGTGCTGCTACTTCCTCTATTCAGTTTGTTCTTTTACCCCTCAGAATGGAATCAAGGATTGTATTTTATCGTTTCAGCAGTTTTTGCCTATGGCTTCTCAATTTTCTGTATATCTTTGGGAAAAAGTCACAAGCAAAAAAAACTGGTGAGCGGTCAAGATGCAATCATTGTAGTCTTTTCGTGGATATTTGCTGTAATATTTTCGGCTATGCCTTTTCTGATTTCCGGGCAACTGCATTTTAGCGGGTCGATTTTTGAGGCTGTCAGTGGTTGGACCACAACCGGTCTGTCGGTTGTCGATGTAACAGATATTCCGGCGATGTTTCTGCTTCACCGCAGCGTTATACAATTTTTTGGAGGTGTCGGATTGGTCTTAGTCGTGTTTGCGATTTTGTCGGAAACTTATGGTATGCGATTATTTTCGGCAGAAGGTCACAACGATCGACTGATGCCAAACATCTCAAAATCTGCTCGAATAGTGATGATGATTTACTCAGCTTATATGGTAGCAGGTATTGTATTGTATGTAGCTTTCGGTATGCCACTGTTTGATGCAATCAATATTTCGATGGCTGCACTATCAACCGGTGGATTTGCCGTTACATCAAACAGTATCGCTGCATACGATAGTATACCCATAGAATTGATTACGGTCATTTTAATGATTTTAGGCAACACAAACTTTGCCGGACATTTGCTTTTGGTCAACAAAAGATACAAGCAGATCTTCAAAATGGATGAAGTAAGATTTGTTTTCATTGCTCTGTTGCTATTGACCGGGTTGCTATCAGCTGTGGGGTATTATTCACAAACCATTACAGTTCGACAAGCATTTTTTGAAGCTGCCTCTGCGATTACAACAACAGGATTTACAATTACAGTTTACTCTCATTGGCGGCCGGTAGCTGTTATCTTGTTGATCTGTTTTATGGTCATCGGTGGTGGCAGTGGCTCAACAGCCGGGGGCATTAAGCAATTTCGATTTGTTGTAATGTTAAAGTCGTTGGTGCTTAGTATAAAGAAACGCTTTTTACCTAAACAGGTGATTAAAGATGTTATTCTAAATCACGCTGAAGGAACTAAAGCATTGGACAGTCACCAGACACTTGATATTTATCAGTTTGTGTTTCTTTATCTTCTTCTTTTATTGACAGGCAGTTTGATTATCAGTTCATACGGTTATGCATTTCAAGACTCTCTGTTTGAGTTTGCGTCCGCCATCGGCACTGTCGGGACTTCGGTTGGTATCACATCAATAAATGCTCCATTGGGCGTACTATGGGTCGAAATCATTGGAATGATGTTGGGACGACTTGAAATTGTTGTGTACATTATTGCTTTTATAGCAATAGGAAAAGATGCATCAAACATTTTTGAAAAGAATTAGCGGCAAAAGCCGTTTTTCTTTTCATTAAATTGCCATTCAGTTATAATTAAATTATAAAAGACAGGGGCGATTTTATGAACCTCACCATTGGTTATCATTGCCAGCATCAACCGTCCGATACTCAGGGTTTTTTGACGTGGATCAACAGCTTGCTTGCAGATGAATTGGAGTTGATCGTCGTCGATGACCTCCAGCATAAGGATGATATCGATACGTTAAAGAACTTTCCGTTTCATTCGCATGTACAGTTAAAAGTCATTACCTTTTCGCTTGAAGGGAAAGCCAATGCGCTCAATCACATGGTTTATCAAGCGAAATACCCGTTGGTCATGTTTGTGACATCGCAGCACAGATTTAAATGGCCGGATATTCAAGATATGTTGAAATTGGCAGAAGATACGGATGCAGACATCGTCGTTGCACCGATCAACCATCAGGGGTTGCCTTGGCATCAACGTAGGGTATATCCCCGGGCTTACACACAAACTAAAACGATTTACGATGATCCTTCACTTCTGGCTTCATTCACGGACACAATTTATGGAAAAATTTACAGGACAAGTTTTCTCAAGCAAAACAAAGTACACTTTCTGGAATTTGAAACGATGCTTGGTATTCCTTTTCTCAGTCAAGCGTTTGCATACAAGGCAAAAATCGCCTATGCCCACTGGCTTTCTTTGTCTCTTGGAGAAGAAGTATTTGAAGGAGGGCATAAAGATATTTTCAAAGCATTGGATCGAATCATGCAGTTATACAAACGTTTGCATATCGACGATTTATTTGCCAAAGAGCTGAATTATTTGATATTGCGAAAGATCATTGTCAACAATGTGCTCATAAGTAAGGAACTGTCAAAGGAACAACGTAAGATGTTGACAAAGCAATGTAAAAACTATATCAAGCGACGCGGGGTCGTTTGGGATAACCCGTATTTTGCTTTTGACAATAAGTGGTTAAGACTAAACCTTGTCTACGTAAAAATGATTCTGAGTTGAAAAGAGGGCGACCTCTTTTTTATGACGTGAATTTACACTCTTAATGTAAATAATTATCATATATGAAAATAAAATGTAAATAATGATTGACATATTCTTTCATCAACGTATAATTACACTATCAAAGGAGGAAGAATATGAAATTTCTGACAAAATATTTAGCTTTGTTGTTAATTTCCTTCTTAGTCGTCGGATGTACCGGCGGTAAAGTTGAAGGAGAAGATTTGATTTTAAAAGTTGCTAAGAGCAGTGATGTAATTTCTCTGGATACCCATGTCGCAACCGACGGTGTTTCTTTTGAAGTCATCAAAGCATTTACCGAAGGATTGGTCGAGTACGATGCCGATGGAAAAATCATCGCTGGTGTTGCCAAAGCATGGGATGTTTCGGCTGACGGTAAAGTGTATACATTCACCTTGCGTGAAGACGCATTTTGGTCCAACGGCACAAAAGTGACCGCGGCTGACTTTGTTTACGGATTCCAACGTTTGGCAGATCCTGCAAAAACCCACCAATACTCCTACCTGGTCGAATCTTTGAAGATTGCCAACGGTGCGGATGTTTTGGCTGGTACCAAACCAGTAACTGATTTGGGTGTCAAAGCGGAAGGCGATTTCAAATTCGTCGTAACGCTTGATGAAGCAGTGCCTTACTTTATGCAGTTGATGACATTCCCTTCATTCCACCCGGTCAATAAAGCATTTGCTGAAGCTGCCGGTGACAAGTATGCAACAACAGTTGAATTCTTGATTTCCAATGGACCATTTGTTCTAAAGGAATGGATTTCGGGCAGTTTGATCAAATTCGAGAAAAATGACAAATATTGGGATAAAGCCGCAGTAAAACTCGACGGACTTGAATTCCAAATCTTTAAAGATTATCAAAGTGCTGCATTGGAATTTGAAGCCGGCACAATCGATGTCACTGCGATAACATCCAACATCGTTGATCGCTATAAAGACAATGCCGGTTATACCGAAGTCAAACTCGGTTATGTCTGGTTCCTGTCTCCCAACCAATTGAATGTGACCATGCAAAACAAGAATCTTCGTTTAGCATTGGCTCATGCATTCGACAGAGCACAAATTGCTGATAACTTGTTGGGTGATGGTTCCATCGTTGCAACAGGTATCGTATCTTCTGGTTTAGTTACGGGTCCTAACGGGAAAGATTTCCGTGATGATTCCGGTGTATTCCAAGCGATGGATGTTGCTAAAGCCAAAGCGTTCTGGGAAGCGGCAAAAACTGAACTTGGCGTCACTGCTTTGACCATTGAATTACTGGTGGGTTCACCGGAAACCGATACCGGCTTAGCCGTAGGTACCGCTGAGTTCTTGAAATCAGAGTTCGAAAAGAATTTGCCGGGGTTAACCATTCAAATTAAAACGACAATCAAAAAAGATCGTTTGGATCTGATGAACAATGGCAATTACCAATTGGGCTTGACCCGTTGGGGACCAGACTTCGCCGATCCGCTGACCTACTTAAAAGACTTGTTTGAAACAGGTTCACCATACAACTATCCGAGATTCTCCAATGCTGAATACGATGCGATCATCGCTTCCGTATCACCGGGCGGATCCTTGGCAGCTGATTTAACCGTTCGTTGGAATACTTTGAAACAGGCTGAAGCTCTATTGTTGGGTGAAGCCGGTGTCATTCCTGCATGGCAAACGGGAACAGCGATGTTGATCAGTACAAAAGTCACAGGAATCGAATACCACGTTGTTGGTATGCCTTGCTACAAGCGCGCCACGAAAGTTAAGTAGTATTCAAGGGGCCCTTACCGGGCCCTTTGTTTTCATTGAAAGGAGTATGCCATGCTTAAGTACATAACTAAACGGGTTTTTTGGTCTATTGTCACTTTGCTGATCATCATTTTTATCTTGTTTCTGCTCTTGCAGTTTATGCCCGGAACCCCGTTTGATGATGAAAAACTGACGGAAGCACAACGAATCATCATGTATGCCAAATACGGCCTTGATGCACCTTTCTGGCAGCGGTTTGGCATTTATTTAAAGAATATCCTTCTTGAAGGTGATTTCGGCATATCTTTGGCACTTCAAAAAAATCAGTTGGTCCAGGATATCGTATTGCCAAGACTGGGAATTTCTATCCGAATCGGATTACAGGCTTTACTGCTTGGAACAAGCATGGGCGTTGTATACGGTGTTATATCCGGGGCGAATAAAAATACCTGGGTCGACACGATTACGACGTTTGTTGCTGTTTTGGGTGTCAGTGTGCCATCCTATGTTTTTGCCTTGTTATTAAGTTACTTCTTTGGCTATAAATGGCGGATATTCAGTATCACTTACCGTCACGGCATGCCGTTTTGGTCATCAATCCTACCTACGATTTCACTCTCGATGTTTGTCATGGCACAAACCACCCGGTTTCTGCGTACCGAACTGATCGAAGTTTTATCATCAGAATACATTAAACTTGTAGAAGCCAAAGGGGTTAAGCGAATCAAAGTTATTTTCCGCCACGGCATTCGCAATGCATTGATCTCGGTCGTCACGATTCTTGGGCCACTGACCGTAACACTTATGACCGGATCTCTGGTCGTTGAGCGTGTATACGGTGTTCCAGGGATTGGGGATTTACTGGTAGAGGGGATTTTGACCAATGATTTCAATGTCATCGTCATGATTGCTTTTATCTACAGTGCTCTGTATATTACGATGAATTTGGCTGTCGATATTCTCTATGGAATCATCGATCCGCGCATTCGCGTCGCAAAGGGAGGGTAACATGGAAAACATAACTAAAGAAATGTTCACTCCGGTGTCCACTCAGGATCATCAGGTTCAGGAGATGGTATTTGATACCGGCGCAACCTTTTTCAAGGATGCCTGGAAGCGATTCAGGAAGAATAAGGGTGGTGTCATCGGTCTTTTTGCGATTATTTTCATATTAACGATGGCATTGATCGGCCCCATGTTGGGCACGCACATTTACAATGAACTGATTGCCGAACATATCGACTTGCCGGCCCGTGTTCCGTTTCTGGAAAACTTCGGTATCTTTGATGGTTCGGTCAACGGATTTAATCCATATATCAAACGCGGACTGACAGATATCTATTACTGGTTTGGTACGGATAATCTCGGACGCGACCTTTGGGCACGCGTCTGGATGGGTACGAGAATTTCGTTTTTCGTGGCTTTTGTTGCGGTGGCAATCGATGTCGTCTTTGGCATCACTTACGGGTTGATTTCCGGTTATTTCGGTGGAAAAGTCGATTTGGTCATGCAGCGTGTCGTTGAAGTCATTTCCGGTATACCGAATCTGGTCGTAGTTATATTGCTTGTACTTGTATTAAAACCAGGTCTAACCTCAATTATCTTAGCTTTGATGATCACCGGCTGGATATCGATGAGCCGTGTCGTACGATCTCAGACATTGAAAATCAAGGAAATGGAATTTGTCCTTGCCGCAAAATCTTTGGGAGCTTCCTCGTTTTTCATCATCGCAAAAGAAGTCTTACCCAACATCATCGGGCAGATCATCGTCATGACGATGTTCTCCATTCCAAGTGCCATTTTCTATGAGTCGTTTTTGGCGTTTATCGGTTTGGGGTTACAACCGCCAATCGCCTCCTTGGGTGTACTTATTTCCAGGGGTTATTTGGCAATGTTGACCTATCCGCACATGGTCACATTCCCGGTCGTCGTATTATCCACATTGATGCTCAGTTTCAACTTGGTTGCCGATGGATTAAGAGATGCATTTGACCCGAAAATGAAAGGATTTTAGGTGAAACTATGGAACAAAAACCTATTCTTGAAGTCAAGAACTTACAGATATCTTTTCAGTTGAATTTCGGGGTCAATCATGTCATCCGGGATATCAGTTTTTTCCTCAACAAAGGAGAAACGTTGGCCATCGTGGGTGAGTCCGGTTCCGGAAAGTCAGTTACGACGAAGTCTATTTTGGGATTGATTGATGATAATGGTGCGGTCGAAGTCGGATCTTGTCTGTTTCGCTATCAAAAAGACGGAGTGGATATCGAGGTCGACTTGCTCAAGTGCGGGAAAGACTATTTACAGAAAAATATACGCGGTAATAAAATCGCGATCATCTTTCAAGATCCGATGACTTCCTTGGATCCGACCATGAAAGTCGGAAATCAGATCATGGAAGGCATGTTGGATCATAAAAAAGTAAAGAACAGAAAAGAAGCAGTCAAGCGTACACTGGAACTATTGGAGTTGGTCGGTATCGATAATCCTGAGAAGCGGATTAAGCAGTATCCTCATCAGCTTTCCGGAGGTATGCGTCAGCGCGTCGTCATTGCGATCGCCTTGGCATGTGAGCCGGATGTATTGATTGCGGATGAACCGACGACCGCATTGGATGTAACGATTCAATCGCAGATATTAGAGTTGATTAAAGACATCCAGAAGAAAACCGGGGTCGCAATTATCTTTATTACCCATGACTTGGGTGTTGTGGCGAATGTGGCGGACCGGGTCGCGGTCATGTATGCCGGGAAAATCGTTGAAACCGGATTGGCGAGGGAGATTTACTATAATCCCAAGCATCCGTATACGTGGGGATTGTTATCCAGCATTCCTTCGATGAGCGGTCAAAATGAAGAGATTCTCTCAATTCCGGGAACACCGCCCAACCTGATTCAACCGCCCAAAGGCGATGCGTTTGCTTATCGCAGTGAATATGCGATGGCGATCGACTTTGAAGAGCATCCACCGATGTTTCAGATATCAGACACCCACTTTGCGGCGAGCTGGCTGTTACATCCCGATGCTCCGAAGGTAAGTATGCCATCGGTGTTGCAAGCGCGCATCGACGCCTATAAAAAGCGAGGTGATGATCAATGAGAAATGTCATTTTACAGGTCGATAACTTAAAACAGTATTTTCGCATCGATCGTCATACGACGACCCGTGCAGTTGATAATGTGTCCTTTAAAGTATATGAAGGTGAGATTTTCAGTGTGGTCGGTGAGTCGGGAAGCGGTAAGTCGACATTAGGCCGATCGCTGATTCGAATCTATGATGCCAATGCCGGAGAAGTAACTTTTCTTGGAAAAAAGATTACCGGTAAGCTCAACAGCGAAACCACCCGGTTTTTAAGAAAAAACATGCAGATGATCTTTCAAGATCCGATGGCATCGCTCAACCCTCGTAAAAAAGTGTTGGATACCGTTGCCTTTGGGTTGGATGTCGCTAAGGAAGTTAAGACAAAGGAAGAGCGTAAGCAACGTGTTATTGAAGTGCTCAAAAGTGTCGGTTTAAGCGAGGATCATATTGCCCGCTATCCACATATGTTTTCGGGTGGTCAGCGTCAGCGCATCGGGGTTGCCCGGGCGTTGGTGATGGATCCGAAGTTTATCATTGCCGATGAAATCATCAGTGCTCTCGATGTTTCCATTCAGGCGCAAGTCATCAATCTGATGCGTAAAATTCAGAAGGAAAAAGGACTCACGCTGATGTTTATTGCCCACGATCTTTCCATGGTCAGATATATTTCCGATCGGGTGGCAGTGATGCATTTGGGTCATATTGTGGAGATGGGAACGGTGGAAGACATTTACGAACATCCGTTGCACCCATACACAAAATCTCTGTTATCCGCGATCCCACACCCGGATCCGGACAGTGAAAAGCTGAGAAAGCGTGTTTTGTATCATAAGCAGAATATTGATTATAATCACGGTCAGATTCAATCGCTCAATGACACCCACACCGTGTTAGCTACCAAGGAAGAATTGGATGCTTGGCAAAAGGGTGATTACAGCGACATATTGGTACAAATGTAGAAACACATATACAAGGCTGCACACACATTGTGCAGTCTTTTTCATGTTTTGATTTAGAACATTGCATTTGAGTTTAATTAGTAAAGACTAAGGAATTGAATGTATCCCTCAATAAGATTTACTGATGATTAATACATGGTTGTAACTGGTTTAACCAAATAGAAAAAGAAAAAACTCAACTGATACTTTCAAACCGAAATTGTATCCCAAAAATACTTGCAGTTCCACTTGACACGGGGGGAGGTGTATGATATTTTTTAGACAAATAATAACGGGGGATATCGTATGAATCATGCGACCACACATGGTGAACTGAAGCCTATTCAAACCATGTTTTTTTGCGTTGAAAAACGGTCGTTCGCATTTCATCTT
>PGZW01000055.1:0-5631 GCA_002841515.1 Firmicutes bacterium HGW-Firmicutes-19
TTTTTCAATGTAGTATTGACCCGGAGCAACGGTTTCAACATCTCTTCTACCGACCTTCATCACAGGATACTTGCCTTTTCCGGCATAAACATGTGTTTCATCCAGATCATACATAGCATCCAGTTCGTAATTAACGACTATGAGGTTGCCGATGAAAGATACTTTTACTGTTCCGACAACTGTACCGCCCATGCATTGTCCAGCACCGGCAATCAGTGGCATTTCATAGTAACCAGGAACAGTTATCTTATTTGTCCAGCCCCAGCGGCTGAAACCATCTTGGAGGAAGCATGTTGATCCAGTAGCTGCTTTGGCAAATGCTGTTTCATACACGAAGCATTGAACATAAACAGCAACATCTGCAGTTGCGTAATCTAGGACTACGTCATCATCTCCATAAATAGTTGCGGTATTACCATACTCATGGGTTCCACACAGATCTTTTCCGTAGGTTTCCCATAAGAAATCTTTGTCGTAGGTAAACGGAATGACATCGTCTTTTTCGTAATCATAAGCATTCAGTGTATCGAGGGTCTTTAAACCAAACAAGTCACTTTCATCTTTGACTACGACTGTAGCGTTCACGTCATTTTCCGGATCGCCCCAAACGATGGCGACAGTGTCATCATACACGTCTTTTTCGGTTGTGACAGTTACCACATTATTTCCAGTGAATTTTCCATCTTCATCATAGGTACAATTCAAGATTGCGTCTTTGACCAAGAGGTAAGGGAATGTGATTTCGCCACAATCCACATCGATGGCTTCTCCGCCAAGGACATCTTCAATTTTTGTAATCAATGCATCAAGGTCACCGGTATTTTCGATTTTGATCGTACCGCTGACATTATGATCAGCATCAACAAATCCTAAATAAGTTACATCAACTTTCCATGTAGCTTTTCCATCGCCACTGCCATCGACGAATAAGTAGAACGCATCTTTATCAACAGATTTTGCGATCGACCAGTCATGGGTGCGATTGAAAGTAGTGTTAACGGTTTTACTTACGGTAAGTTCTTCTTTTTCGGTGCCCGGGCAATAATCGGAAAGAACAAAATTGCCATCGTGGGTTCCTTTAAAGAATATCGTTGCCTCAAGCTCATCAATATCAAAATATGGTGTCATGAAATGATAAACTTTTTGTAGTACTTTGGTTGGGGCATAGGTGCCAAAACCAGATCCACCCAATTTAAGTTCAGCATCTGTCACATCACCGGCCTGATTGAATATCCAGTGCATCCACCCATCAGCCGTACGGCCATCTTCACCGACATATTCGCATTTCATCGAATCTGATCCTTGACCTGTCCATTCGACTGAACCATCCCATGTGGTTACAGCCATTGTGGAGATAGCGAACATCGCGAAGAAAACTGTTAATATGATACCGAAGTCAAACCATTTCTTTAAGCGATAATTAGTCATATTCTATCCTCCTTGTTTTTTTAAAATATTCCCCACTACAAACAAGATAGAGTCGGTTGTACGTTTTCCTCCTTTCTTACAAAAAACAAAAAACCGACCAATAATCACTGGCCGGTTACGCTACTAGCTACGATAAACGAAAAGCGTCCAATTGCTCGTTTATCATCATCGCTTCCATTATATTCCTGTACTCAAATTCTATCATGACACAATTTGACAGTCAAATCTTATCACCTGATTTTTGTGATTTTTCACTGTTTTATTACTAAATATTTTTATGATAATCAATAATCTTAAACGATAAGTGTTATTAATATTAATTACAGTTTCTAGTCGAACAAAATGTGAATTCTTTTTAACTAAATCGGATGAACTTCTGAGCTTTATTTATTCTTGTGCTTTTGTTTATTGGGTTGAGAAAGCAGGCTTATTTTGATACAATAAACGCATATAGCGAATGGGAGAAAATTATGAATCATCTTGTCAGTGTCATTGTTCCGATTTATAATGTTGAACGGTTTTTAGAGCGGTGTATTGAAAGTATCATGCATCAAACGTATAAGAATTTTGAGATCATTGCCATTGACGATGGTAGCACGGATGAAAGTGCGGCGATTTTAGATCAGTGGGCACAGAAGGATCAACGGATCAAAGCCACGCATCAAAGCAATGTGGGAGTTGCGGCAACACGCAACATCGGGTTGAAGTTGGCGAGTGGAGAATACGTGTTATTTGTGGACAGTGATGACACGATATCACCAACAGGCATCGAACGGTTACTCAGTAAAGCCGTGTATAATAATTTGGACATTGCTTACGGTGCCGGATTTCGAATCAGCATCACTGGCAAAGTTGCGGTCCCGACCAATAAACCCGACCATTTGCTTGATAAAGTGCTAACCGGACCTCAATACATGGAGGAAGCCATTCGTTCAAAATCATATAATAACGGAGTGTGGAACAAACTTTACAAGCGGACATTCTTGATTGAGAATGAATGCTGGTTTAAGGAAGGGCTTGTATATGAGGATATCCTTTGGTCACCTCAAGTCTTTTTGAAAGCGCAGCGTGTTCAGTTTGTTGATGTGGATTTTGCGAATATCTTCGTTCGACATGGTGCGATCACTCAAGACCCATACAACCTTGCAATAAGGCATCACGATAGTCTGTACATTTTTGATACACTGACACAGATTTATCTGAATGCCAATATCACCGATGATCAACGGACGGTTTTTTTGGATTATGTAACCAACCGCAGAGTCAATCTGCTGAAAAACTACCGGGCATTCTACTCGAAAGAACAGATTCGTGACAACATGGCAGAAATCAGAAAGTATGCAAAGTTGTGGAGTACGCGTGTCAATGCCTTTTCTCTTCACTTTCAACCAAAGTAATTCGTGATGATTCAATAAAACCCTGGGCTTTAGCTTGGGGTTTTTGTATGAAATCATAATAAAGGTTATAATGAGATTAATAATGGTAATACCTATAAACATTCAAAAACGAAATGAGGGTTAAAAATGGACAACAACCGAAATGAACGCAGGATACACATCTTCTTACTGATCATAGGACTTCTGGTATTTGTCTGGTCGTATGTTGATCACAAACTTACTTTTGGTTGGATATTGTTGAGTGTGCCTATCATCATCGTTTCAATGCTCTTTATTTTTACTTACAAGCGATTCACTTTTACGACCCTGATTTACATCATCGGGTTTCTTTGGGCTTGCTTGTTGATGGTCGGGGCAAAATATACATACACATACGTACCGATTTTCGACAGCCTTAGTGAGGCCTTTGGATTAACAAGAAATTATTACGATCGGGTCGCACATTTTGCTCAGGGATTTGTGCCATTTTTGATATTTCGGGAATATCTGATGCGCAAGGGAATTTTGTCAAATCGTAAATCAACCACGCTTATTGTTATCGGATTGGTGTTGGCATTTTCTGCATCATGGGAACTGCTTGAATACTCCACAGCAGAACTATCCGGAAAATCGCAGTCGTTTATTCTCGACATGCAGGGAGACATTTGGGATACTCAACTTGATATGTTGTCAGCAATCATTGGCGCTATCACTTCATGGTTGATTTTAGGCAAGTATCATTTAAGGCTAATCGAGGATAAAATGAAGAAACAGAATAATCAGTAAATTATCTGAATTCACATGGGATGGATGAGAGGATATAAAACCAAATATTATACATTGAGTTAATGACTTGACAATGATTTTTATCCGAGTATAATAAGCAATAGATTAGAAAGTAAGCAAAAGCAAGGGGAGATATGACACAGAGAGAAAAAGAAATACTGTCGATATTAAAATCTGAACCGACCATATCTCAACAAGACCTGGCCGATCGATTGAAAATAACCCGCTCTTCAGTCGCAGTGCATATCACCAATCTGTTGAAAAAGGGTTATATTTTGGGAAAGGGTTACATATTGCAAGAAGAACCCTATATCGTTGTCATTGGTGGTGCAAACATTGATATACAAGGGACACCAAAGAAAAAGCTGACTTACAAAGATTCCAACATCGGGGAAGTTCGGATTTCTTTGGGAGGAGTTGGGCGCAACATTGCGGAAAACTGTGCCAGACTGAACATCATGACAAGATTGATCAGCGTGATCGGCGACGATTTATATGGACAACAAATGTTGAAACATGCACAGACCATCAATCTTCACATGCAAGACTGTCTGATATTGCCTCAAACACCGACCTCGACTTATTTGAGCATACTTGATGAATCGCGCGATTTGGCTGTTTCCATCAATCACATGGACTCCATCGATTTATTGACTGTTGAGGACTTAAAGGCTAAGCGCTCTTTGATCGAACATGCACAATTATGCGTGTTGGATACCAATCTTTCTGAATCTGTACTCCATTACCTTTTAACGAGTTTTCCAAACACGATATTCTTCGTCGATCCGGTATCGGGATCAAAGGCACAAAAAATCAAACCATACTTACAAGCGATTCACACATTGAAACCAAATCTCATAGAAGCCAAAGTACTTTCATCTTTTGATAAAGATTCGGCTTCACTTGAAGATTTAGCAAAATCCTTGAAAAGTCAACGAACTTTTATAAGTTTAGGATCTCAGGGAGTCTATGTCATTGATGGCAAGAAACAAGTCCACTTCCACTCACCGCCCATCGATGTTATTAACGCGACAGGCGCGGGGGATGCCTTTATGGCCGGACTTGTCTATGCCTATTTGAAGGGATTGGATATCGAAGAAACCACATGGATCGCGATGGCAGCTTCAAGGCTTGCCTTATCGCACACCGACACCATCAACCCAAATCTCAATGAACAATTATTACTTAAAACAATGGAGGAAATCAAACATGTTTGAAAAATATCTGGACATCAGTGAAGAAGTAAAATCAGCCCTAAAAAACAATCAACCAGTGGTCGCCTTGGAATCGACCATCATATCCCACGGTATGCCTTATCCAAAGAACGTGGAAACCGCTTTGAACGTCGAACAAATCATCCGTGATCACGGGGCCATTCCGGCAACCATCGCCATATTGAATGGAAGATTAAAAGTCGGATTAAGTCACGATGAAATTGAAATGTTAGGGAAAGTGGGGGATGTGGTCAAAGCATCCCGCCGTGATATTCCTTTTATCATCGCAAAAGGACTAAACGGTGCGACCACCGTTGCATCAACAATGATTTTGGCAGATTTGGCTGGTATTCGCGTATTTGCGACCGGCGGAATCGGTGGAGTCCACCGTGGAGCCGAAACATCCTTCGATATTTCCGCAGACTTGATCGAACTGGCTCAAACCAATGTCGCGGTAATCTGTGCCGGAGCAAAATCGATTTTGGATATTGGCTTGACACTGGAATACCTTGAGACTCACGGAGTTCCGGTCGTCGGCTATCAAACGGACGAACTTCCGGCGTTTTACACAAGCAAAAGTGGATTCAATGTGGATTATCGTGTAGACAATCCTCAGGAATTAGCACTGGCCATCAAAGCCAAATGGGACTTGAACTTGCAAGGCGGACTGATCGTTGCCAATCCGATCCCTAAAGCATATGAAATGGATTCGGAAGTGATCAATCAGGCAATCACTGAGGCCATCAAACAACAATTCGCGGCAGGAGTTAAAGGGAAAGAAAGCACACCATTTCTGTTAGCGAAAGTAAAAGAACTGACTGGCGGGG
>PGZW01000055.1:5639-18421 GCA_002841515.1 Firmicutes bacterium HGW-Firmicutes-19
GCGGGGACAGTTTGGACTCCAACATGCAGCTTGTTTACAACAACGCCAAAGTCGGTGCCCAATTAGCAGTTGCACTGAGTAATCTTAAATAGAAAGTAGTGGACAGCGGTTATCCGGTGTCCTTTTCTATGGTATTATGGGATATAGAGCAACCCGAAAATCATGATTCCGACATTGGATGAATGAGGTTGGGTTGGAAATGGAGAAACCCTCATGAAACTATTTATTGAAAAGGATTATAATGCATTAAGCAAGAAAACAGCTGAACTTGTGGTCAAAGCTGTTTTAAAAAAGCCAAACCTGATTTTTTGTTTGCCTGCCGGTGGATCACCGATTGGCATGTATCAATGCCTTGTGGAAATGTTTAATAAAAATGAAGTCTCATTTAAAGATATGATCACCTATGACATGGACGAGTATGTCGGATTAGCTGCGGATAACGAAAACGTTTATGCCTGTTTTATGCAAAAGCATTTCCTGAAATTCGTGGATGTTAAAAATGAAAATGTCTTTTATCCCAACGGACTTGCGGATGATCTTGATAAAATGTGTGCGGAATACAGTGAGCAAATATTTGCAAAAGGCGGACTGGATCTGGCAATTACGGGAATCGGATCCAATGGCCATATTGCATTCAATGAGCCCGGTGAAAAACTGATTGCCAGAACTCATGTGGTCGAGCTCGATGAAACCACAATCAAAAACAATGCCCGGTTTTTTGATGGGAATATGGAACTGGTACCCAGACAAGCCATTTCGATTGGCATGGAAGATATCATGAAGAGCAAACTTTTTTTAGTGGTTGCCAGCGGCAAACATAAAGCCGAACTTATTAAAAGAACATTTGAAAACACAGATATTGATCCGATGTGGCCGGTATCTTTCTTGCGCATGCACCCCAATTGCATCTTTATCATCGATGAAGATGCGGCATCCTTAACAGATATCGAAATTCTAAGGAAGTATATATGAAAAATCCCGACTCAGGTCGGGACTTTTCATTTATCAGTCAAACTCAAATTTTCGGTTAGTTTTTCAGCGATATCGAGGAGTAAATCTTTATCCTTCAATCCGTCAATAAACCGCTGAGGAATCGAGGAAAGTCCGACTTGCGCGCCAATCAGCGCACCTGTCAACATTGCTCGTACCTGATTTTGACCTCCGCCGTTGATTGCATGCAAGACACCGGATTCAAAATCATCATCAAATCGTGCAGCCAGATAATAGGCTGCCGGTAACATATGATAGATGGCGCAAGGCATTCCATATACCAGGGATGCTTTCCATGCAGGTTCAATGATAATCGAAGGATCTTTTGCGGCCATGGCCATATATGAGGGTGAAAGCAGGGCATCCGGAGATGCGAACTGTCCGGCATTGGAAGGTGCAGGCTCTCCTTTTTTCGGTGCTTGAAGGTTTCCGGTAGTGACCGCATGAAAAGGGATTTCCTTTTTATGGACTTTTCTCATCAACTTACCGCTTAGGTTTTCATCCAGTTTGTGCCCACGGATCAACATCGCCAATACCAGATTGAAGGCTACCGATAATGAACCTACGATGTCATCGGCCTGCGTCAACGCCGTATTTGAAGCGACGATGTGACTCAACTTATTTAAATCAGCCGCAAAATAGACGGCCATGGGGATGTTGCGTTCCAATGACTCGGTCGTGTCGCTGTTGCTTGCGACTTGACCCCAAGGTGAATCCTCGATGATCCGTTTTTGATACAAATGCCGCATGACCTGGCTTGTATAACCACCTTTGCCACCCATCGGAGTACCATCCAATTGAGGCAGGATTTCTTTGTCAATCATTTCCTCAAACGTCTTTTGATCATATCCTTTTTGACTGATCAGGTATTCGGCCATCTTTTGAATGATCCATCCTTGCTGAGAAAGCTCCCCTGGTTTTAGTCCGGCATGATATCGATCCGGTTGTGGTTCGGTGTAATCATCGATCCATTCACCATATTTTTCTTTTAATTCATTCAAATCATAGAACCAATGAGGTCCAACACCTAATGCTTCACCGATCAAAGCACCGATGAACGCTCCTTGAGCTCTGTCTTTAATATTTGTCATAACGAGGTAGTCTCCTTTAGCTAAATGTACGACAACTCAATCGTACTATCAAGTGATATGAATGTGACTCTGGCAACGTTAATCAATCATCAATACTGAATAATTAAAAGTTAGAACTTTTGCTTAACTATAAGATATTGTTGTAAAATAGAATCGTAGGGATTAGAAAGAATGGAGACGATACCAACGAAATCACAACAAAAACCGAAGTTAATGGTTCAAGTGCTTGATCTTTTTAGTCAACACTTCACATTCCTATTTATATCTCAAAGCATCATTATTTTGTTTGGCATCTTGGTAATTGTGCCATTATTTACATATGGTTTTGAAATTGCTCTTACGACCAGCGGGTTGAGTTATCTGTCACTGTCAAATCTGCTTCACTTTTTTCTAAATCCATTTTCGTTGACCTTTTTATTCATTGTTTTTATGATATTAAGTATTTTCGTTGTTTTTGAGGACTATTTCTTAAAGGAGTTTGTCTACCACAGATATCATCAGCTCAACATCAGTAAATCCAACATGATTCTTTCAAGTATGAAGCTGACCTATCAAACGTTTACTACATTGAGAATCAGACATATCTTGTCCGTGTGGGTTTTAATGGTATCCTTTAACTTACCTTATTTGATTTTCACGACCCGATTTGATCCGATGATGCGATACATCGCATCATCAAGCTCACAACTTTTGATATGGCTTATTATGTTTGGGATATACATTTTCAGCATTTCTATTGTTAACCGGCATGATCTGAAGATTATAAAGAAACATTTGATTTATAACATTACTCAAGGAGCACTTTTGTTTGTACTATATGTCATGATCTTAGTCACTGCTATACTGTTGGTATCCATTCTTATCCCTCCAATGATTGCTGTTGCAGCATTTATGTCAATGTTAAACCGGATCAACCAGGGATATACTATCTTTCTGTTTATTGTGAGCACAATTTTTCACTATGCAGTCTATATGGTTTTCTCTTCTTCAACATTGATTAAAGATGAATCGGAAATCACAGATCAACTTGCTCTTAAAAAGGAAACCTTGCTTCGCTCCCCGCTACGCAAGATATTGGTGATAACTCTTATTATCTTTTTTGTGATGGATGTTTATGTCTATCTTGGCATCATTCGCAATGGTTCGATGCTTCAAATGGTCCAATTTGATCAAATCACAATAACTTCACATCGCGGTTATTCCTACAGCTATCCGGAAAACACAATTGTGGCTATCCAACGAGCCATCGAGGTTTATACAGATTATGTCGAAGTGGATATACGTGTCACACAGGACAATGAATTTGTGTTGTTGCATGATGACAATCTGATGCGCACAACAGGCCTCAATAAGTCCGTCAGAAGTCTACCGCTTGAAACCATCCAAAGCCTAGACGCCGGAAAATGGTTAAATTCGAAATTTGCGGGCACGAGCATACCAACGTTAAGAGAAGCACTAGAGTTCACGAAGGGGAAAGTAGGCGTTAATCTTGACCTGAAACTAACTGAGAGTCAGTCGTATGTGATCCCGAACTTGGTTGCACTTATTGATGAATTTGAAATGCAATATCAGGTATTACTTACTTCCACTTGTCTGTCATGTCTAGAAAAGGTTAAAGAGCTCAATTCAAACATTCAGACAGGCTATATTACATATCGAATTACACCGGTATTGCTAAATAATCCTTCGATTGATGTCATAAGCATGAAATCATCGTTTGTGACTCAATCCATTGTAAGTCAAGTACATAATGCCAACAAGAAAATTCTTGTGTGGACTGTCAACTCCCGATCAGAAATCGAACGGATGAGTCGTTTGGGGGTAAACAACATTATTACCGATCGCCCGTTTTACGCAAAAGATGTGATTTTCAAATTGACCGCAGACAGATTTATTGTTACATTGTTAAAGGTTATTTTGGACTCGTAATTACCAACGGTGGATCGGTTCGGATGTATCGCCTACTACAAGATCCTGCTTGCAAATCTTAATGATTGAAAAGGCACGATGATGATTCATTACAAGTAACTTCATCGCAGTGCACCACGTAAGACCGCCGATTCGCGGTCTTTGTTGTATTTTAATGACTTTTTCGTAATACAGACATTCATGATTATTGAATTTTTTACTCAACCATTCTATACTTGAATCACGTTCAGTGAGGAAAATGTTTTATCATCAAAGTACAGGAATCGACATACTCTTATAGAGATATCAAAGGGGAAGCACATATGAGTAAATATAAGTTTATAAAAAAAGTAGAAGAAATGATAAAAACAGAGGATATCGCAACATTGCGGTTGATCGGACCACTTCTCAAATATGTGCCCGGGAAATTCCAGGCGAAAGCAATGGAAAATTCAAGCAAGGATAATCCTTATTTAGGTTTTGTTGTAGATCCTTATAGTACTTTTCTGTTTTATGAGTTAATTGATTTGGACTGGGCCAGAAGATTGATACCCGATGGGTTTGAATTGGAGAAAACCAGGGTTTTTAGTGATGGACAACCCAAATACTACATCGCATTTGCGTCTTTCAATGTAAAAACATCTGCTTTTGCAGGCACAAGATTAGAAGTAAATGTGATTGCAAGAAGTAAGAAAACAGGTCTTATCAGTTGGATCATTGTCGATTATGATACAAACACCTTAAGCCATGATGCTCTTAAAGGTGTTATCGACAGCACGACAAAGCAAGCGATATTTACCACGGATTATGAAGGTAATATCATCGTCGATATATCCAATCCAGAAAGAAACAGAGCATTGATTTTTGATCTTGACAGCAATGGTGCTGAATATAAAACGGTTGAGAAAAGTTTTTGGCTGGAAGGAAACTTATCCGTAGGATATGGCAGAGACATATCAAAAAACTCACCCGCTGCCTTTGCGATGAAGTTTGATCCGAGGGAAGTTGAAAAAGCCTGCAGGGTCGATGTGAATAAAATCAATTCAATAGAAAATACCTGGTATCCGGGATTATTTAATAAACAGGTGGATGAAGCACTATATTTCCCGTTTGCACAACACTATTTGTCAGATAGCCCGGGTAATTATAGTGAACATGATCATGTAGATGAAATGATTAAGGAGTTTGAAAATCTAGATCTAGACAGTATTCCGCCTTATTCAGCGGAAGCATTAAGGAAAATGGTTAAGATTGGATTGATAAGTAATTCAGTCGTGATAACAATACTACTTTTCATCATCCTGGTATTGTTGATTAAATAGACAATGCAGGTTCATGAATTAAGACTGATCAATGTTAAAAAGAAAAAAAAGTCTATGATTGATTCATTTTTTTTAGTTTTGAAAAGCACATGGTAAAAGGGTGATTGCAAGTGTTAGCTTTTGTGGTGTCATAATGACTTAAATACTGAATGATAAACCAGTGCATCATATCTTTTTATATCGAATCAACGAAATGAAAGCATAGTTCGATAGGGTTGGAATCGTTCACTCGTTCATATCGGTTGACCTTTCACAAGTCAAAGCATAGGATAGATATGAGGAGTGAGATAAAAATGCGTTATCTGATTAATAAATCAACAAATCCTTATTTCAATTTGGCATTGGATGAATATGCATTGAAACACATAAACATAGATGAAGATTTCTTCTTTCTGTGGCAAAATGAACCTTCGGTCATTATTGGTAAAAACCAAAATACGCTTGAAGAGATTAATCAGGGATTTATTGAAAAAAATAATATAAAAGTTGCTCGACGAGTTTCGGGTGGCGGAGCCGTTTATCATGATTTCGGTAATTTAAACTTTACTTTTATCATCAATGTGGATGATCCAGGGGAAGTTAATTATAAAAAATATGTTCAACCGATCATTGACGCTCTTATGGAGATGGGCGTCAAAGCTGAGGCTTCAGGCAGAAATGATATTTTGATTCAGGGTCTAAAAATCTCAGGGAATGCTCAGCGCATGGCCAATAAAAAGCTGATGCATCATGGAACATTGCTTTATGATGTTAATATTGAGAACTTGGTCCAAGCATTGCATGTCACTGAAGATAAATATATATCGAAAGGTGTAAAGTCGGTTCGCTCAAGAGTTACAAATATTAAGGAGCATCTACCCGATAGTACCGATATATTCGATTTTTACAACTCATTGCATTTTTTTCTGTCCAACAGAGGTAAAGACAAAGAGATCGTGCTAAGTGAAAAGGAAATTGCGAAGATCGAATTTGAAGCAATGAACCGATTTGCGACATGGGATTGGATCTATGGTGAATCCCCAGATTTTAACTTCGTGAATAAAAAACGCTTCAAAGGCGGTAATCTTGAGATAAAAGCAGAGATCGGACACGGACATATTCAATCCATCCATTTTAGTACAGATTTCTTGGGTTTGACAGATGTAAAAGGTATTGAAGCAAAATTGATGAATATCCGTTTCCATCGCTCAGACATCGATCATTTATTGAATGATTATGATTTAAAAGTATATTTTGGTGATATTACAAAAGAGGATATTCTATCTCTTATGTTTGATTAGAATCAGAATATGTTAGACAGAAAGGAACAGGTATAAAATATGACAGATGAAAAGATAAATAAGCCATTCGATTTTACCGCTCATCTTCAATCCGTTGAAGAGAACTATAAGATGATTCAGATACTTGATGAAAATGGAAAAATCGTTAACAGTGATTTACTGCCAGATTTAAGTGATGAGCAACTTGTTGGGTTGTTCAAGGATATGTTGTGGTCACGTGCTTTAAATGATCGTTGCATCATATTGGCTCGTCAAGGACGCTTAGGTTTTTTTGGACCAACAGCCGGACAGGAAGCCAGTCAATTAGCCAGCTACCTGGCATTTGAAAAAAACGATTTCCTTCTTCCGGGATATCGTGATTTTCCTCAACTAGTAAAGCATGGCTTGCCGCTGTACAAAGCATTCTTGTGGAGCAGGGGGCATGTGGAGGGAGGTCAGTTTGCAGACGATCTTCATGCCATTCTTCCTCAAGTCATCATCGGAGCGCAGATCACTCAGGCTGCCGGTGTAGGTTTGGGTATGAAAAAGCGAGGTAAAAAACAAGTGGCCTTTACTTATACAGGGGATGGAGGTTCATCCCAAGGGGATTTCTATGAAGGAATAAATTTCGCGGGAGCATTTAAAGCTCCGGTGGTATTTTTTATCCAAAACAACCAATATGCGATTTCTACCCATTGGCGCAAGCAAACGGCCGCAAATACGTTGGCACAAAAAGCAGCTGCAGCCGGCATTCCGGGAGTACTGGTGGATGGAATGGATCCGTTGGCTGTCTATGCCGTATCAAAAGCCGCTAGAGATTATGCGCTTGCCGGAAACGGTCCGGTTTTAATTGAGACATATACATCCCGATTTCAACCTCACTCTTTATCAGGGGATGATCCCAAATTATACCGTGATGAAGCCAGTTTTGCCCAATGGGAAGCCAAAGATCCGTTGATTCGTACACGAATTTATCTCACTGAAAAGGGGTTGTGGGATAAGGACCAAGAAGAAGGTCTTATTAAACAGTTTGACAAAGAAATTCAAGAAGCAGTTAAACAAGCGGACAATGCTCCGAAGCAAAAAGTTTCTCAATTTCTAGAGTTGATGTTTGAAAAGCCTACCCAATTACTGAAAGAGCAAATTGAGTATTATAAAAATAAGGAGGGTGATTGATTCATGGCACAGTTAACAATGATTCAAGCAATTACCAATGCGCTGGATAATGCCCTTGAAAAAGATGAAAATACGTTGATATTTGGTCAAGATGTCGGTTTAAACGGGGGAGTGTTTAGAACGACCCAAGGTTTGCAAGCCAAGTATGGTGAAGAACGTGTATTTGACACGCCATTAGCAGAATCCGGAATCGGAGGTTTGGCGGTTGGTTTGGCATTTGAAAACTTCCGCCCGATACCTGAGATCCAGTTTTTTGGCTTCGTGTTTGAAACGATGGATGCTATTGTTGATCAAATGGCACGTACACGTTATCGTACCGGAGGTACTCGTACGATGCCAATTACCATTCGCTCCCCTTTTGGTGGCGGCGTTCATGCCCCAGAATCTCATTCGGATAGTCTTGAAGGTTTGATGGCTCAAACTCCGGGGTTAAAAGTTGTGATTCCTAGCAATCCATACGACGCCAAAGGATTATTATTGGCGTCCATTGAAGATAATGATCCCGTCATATTTTTGGAGCATATGAAAATTTATCGTTTGTTCAAAGAGGAAGTTCCACAAGAGTATTACACGGTTCCACTTGGAAAAGCGAAAGTAGTTCTTGAAGGAACAGATGTAAGTATCGTCACGTATGGATATATGGTCCATGAATCTGTAAAAGCAGCAAAACTACTTCAAGAGGAAGGTATTTCCGTGGAAGTTATTGATTTAAGAACTGTATCACCGATCGATGTTGAAACAATCGTTGTGTCGGTTGAAAAGACAGGTCGATTGGTGGTTGTACAAGAAGCACAACGTCAAGCCGGTGTTGGCTCAGCGATCATGGCTGAGATGGCAGAGCGCAATCGAGCGATTTTGGCATTGAAATCACCCATTGGTCGCGTCAGTGCACCCGATAGTATTTATCCTTTTATGTTAGCCGAGAATGACTGGTTACCCGATGCACAGAAGATCATTGATAAAGTAAAAGAAGTTATCAACTTCGATTAAGGAGGTAGAATCATGGCTTATGAAGAAAAACCAGGTAAGAGAGAGGGTATGGTAATAAAGGATGATACATCCGAAGGTTCTACCTTTATTGTTCGCTTACCAAAAGTTGGAGAGGGGATTACGGAAGGAAAACTTGTCACGTGGCTAGTGTCTGTTGGAGATGCCATCACTGAGGATGATGCAATGGTTGAAGTGCAAAATGACAAATTATTACAGGAAGTGCCTTCACCTGTAACCGGTGTACTTTCAAAAATCTTGGTTGAAGCAGGCAACACAGCTCAAGTTGATGAAGCGATTGCTGAAATCAAGATTAAGGATAATGATTCTTCAACTGAGAAAGGTTTAGTACATGACTCAAATAAAGAAACGATGGTCCAACCACCGAAAGAACCATCCAATCCGTCCGTTGTTGCTAAAAGAGTATTGGCTATGCCATCAATACGACAATATGCCCGAGAACAAGGCATTGATATTTACAATGTCTCTGGAAGTGGGAAACATGGTCATATAACAAAAGAAGATATCGATGGTTTCAATACGAATCCTGTCAAAGAGAAGAAGATTCAGGTAGCATCAGAAACCAAGAAGATCCATGCAGCTAAACAAACAACGAAAGAGGCATTCTCGATTGCTGAAACTGCCGATACGATTCGAGAAAAAATGTCGGTAACAAGGCGTGCGATTTCACAGGCGATGGTCAACTCACAACTTCATGCTTCTCATGTTTCAATTTTTGATGAGGTTGAAGTATCAAGATTAATAGCACATCGCGACCGTTTCAAAGAGATTGCCGCAGATCAAGACATCAAACTGACGTATTTGGCCTACATGTCGAAGGCCGTGATTGCTGTCTTGCGTAAATATCCCATCCTTAATGCAAGTATTGATGAAGCAAATGAAGAAATCGTTTATAAGAAATATTACAACTTGGGAATAGCGGTAGATACCAAACGCGGACTATATGTACCGAACATTAAAAATGCGGATAGAAAAGGAATTTTCACGATTGCAAAAGAATTCGCTGAGTTGGCGGATAAAGCCCATGAAGGTACGCTAGAACTACAACAGATGAGAGAAGGATCGACAACGATTACAAGCATTGGTTCTATCGGAGGGATGTGGTTTACTCCGATCATCAATTATCCGGAAGTTGCGATTTTTGGTATGGGTAGAATCGAAAAGAAACCGATTGTTCTTGATGACAGTACGATAGGAGTAGGAAGTGTCTTGCATTTATCCATGAGTTTTGATCATCGAATTGTTGATGGAGCGATTGCTCAAAAAGCAATGAATGAATTAAAGCGACTGTTGAAAGATCCAGAACTTCTCTTAATGGAAGGATGATGATGAAATGGTAGTTGGAGATTTTGCACTAGATTTAGATCTAGTGGTTATTGGTTCAGGTCCAGGAGGCTATGTTGCCGCCATTCGTGCAGCACAACTGGGTAAAAAAGTAACGATCATAGAAAGAGATGCGATTGGTGGTGTCTGCCTTAATGTCGGATGTATTCCGTCAAAATTATTGATTCAAGCGGCTCATCATTTTGTTGATATTAAATTAAATAAATATGGCGTTATTGCCAAAGACGTTGTGTTTGATTTAGAAAAAACTCAACGATGGAAAGATGAAGAAGTAATTAACAAATTGACAAAAGGTGTTGAGTCGCTGTTAAAGAAGAATAAAGTCGAAATTATCAGAGGATCCGCATTTTTCAATGATCCACATCAATTGCGTGTTGTGAGCGGTGATAAAGCTCAATCGTATCAGTTTAAAGAAGCAATCATTGCGACCGGTAGCCGACCGCTAGAGATCGATGGTTTCAAGTTTGAAGGTCGTGTACTTGACTCAACCGGTGCTTTACGTCTAAAAGAGGTTCCCAAACGTTTTGTTGTGATTGGCGGAGGCTACATTGGGTGTCAGATGGCAAGTGTTTATGCCAATGTAGGTTCGAAAGTTACCATTATTGAAGCAGCGGACAACCTTTTAATGGGTTATGAAAATGATATGGTTGCCCTAGTCAAAGAGCAATTTGTTTCAAAAAACGTGGACATTATAACCAAAGCCAAAGCCAAGGCAGCAATAGATACTGAAGAAGGTGTTCAAATCACGGTGTTGGTCGATGGAAGAGAACAAATTGTCGAAGCTGATGTTGTCATGGTGAGTATTGGTCGAATACCTAACACGGATGATTTAGGATTACAAATGGCCGGTGTTGAACTTGACCAGCGTGGGTTCATTCGTGTTGATGATCAAGGACGCACTTCACAAGCGCACATTTTTGCTATCGGTGATGTTACCCCAGGTGCAGCTTTGGCACATAAGGCCAGTTATGAAGCGAAAATCGCTGCTGCAGCATTGGCTGGAAAGAATGTGAAAATTGATTATATTGCAATGCCTGCCGTATGTTCCGCCGATCCTGAATTAGCGATTGTAGGTTTATCTAGAGCACAAGCAGAAGAGCAGGGTATTGAAGTAAATGTTTCAATGTTTCCGTTTGAAGCAAGTGGTACAGCTCTCTCTTTGGGTGACACGAAAGGATTTGTTCGGATAATCACCGAAAAGCACACAGGACTTATTTTGGGAGGACAGGTTGCAGGTGTTGGCGCAGGCGGGATCATTGCAGAATTGGCTCTCGCTATCGAGGCAAGAATGAACGTGGAAGATCTTTCATTAACGATTCACGCTCATCCGACCATGTCTGAAGCAGTCTTGGATGCAGCTGATCTTGCTCTAGGGTTGCCAATCCATATTTGATTTGGTTAATAAACATTAAGCAGAAAAATAATCATAAACAATATTTAAAAAAGGTTTGACATGAGAGTGATTATCATGAAGTGAACCCTAACACATAGACTGAGTCCAGTTTTGTACAGGACTCAGTTTATTTTCTATTTGTTTTGTTTAACAATTTTGCTAAACAGTTCATTCAGTTTTTAGTTTGACAGGTTCATCACAAGATTGAGGATATTGTATAATATACACAGGAGTCATCGAATGAAGATTGTTTGATGTTCTTAAAACAGCATTGCATGATTGGCTTTAATAAAGTCAAAAGAAGTTTTCTAACATCATATTTCAAGGAGGTGGTGATATGTTTATCAATGACGTGATCATCAAGCATTATCTAAAAAATGTGTACTTTATCAATGGTACAGCGTATGCCGGTAAATCCACCATGGCCACTCTATTGGCCAATAAGCACAATATGATTCTGTGTGGTGAAAATTACCATACCAAAACAACAAGCATCCTTGCATATCCAGAGCAATATCCGAATCTATGTTATTTCCATACCATGAAAGATTGGCAACAGTTTCTAAACAGAACCCCTGAAGCATATGCTGCATGGATCGAAGGGACGACCAATGAGTTGATAGAGTTTGAGATTGCTGAGTTGATTCATGTTTCAAAAGATCGAAAAGTAATCGTGGATACAAACATTCCTGTTGAAATCCTGAAACGTATTGCTGATCATCATCAAGTTGCATTCCTTCTTTCACCCCAATCCATGTCCGTAGATCGTTTTTTCGACAGAAAAGATCCCGACAAGCAGTTTTTGCTTTCTCAGATTCAAAAGGCGGAAGATCCCGAGAAAACTTTAAAGAACTTCCGTAAATGCATTGCCAAGATCAACAGCAAAGAAAACTATGACATATTTCTAAATAGCGGGTTTTTCACCATCATCAGAGAACAGGATGATGTCGATACTTGCCAAGAGACTTTGATTAGGTTAGAAGAGCATTTCGGTCTCAACCGCTGATATCATGCAGGATGATAGTTGAAGAAATGTTTTATGTGACAATTTTTTTGTGTATGCTTGTTTAATAATCATCGGTTCTTCTCATAATCATGGCAACTCAAAGTACTTCAGCTGATAAATCTTGTTGATCAATAAAAACACAAAAAAAGCGCTTATTAGCACTTATTTGAAATAAACGAATTTACTTAATAAGAATGGTGCCCGAGGACGGACTCGAACCGTCACAATATCACTATTGGTGGATTTTGAGTCCACTGCGTCTACCAATTTCACCACTCGGGCATT
>PGZW01000056.1 GCA_002841515.1 Firmicutes bacterium HGW-Firmicutes-19
AAGGGGTTACTTGAAATTCGCTCCTTGATGACCTCACGGGATCAATTTAAAGGACCTATGCTGTGGTTATTATATCACACAAGAAACGATGTGCAAGTGAAAATTCAGATTTATTCTAAAACCGAAATGACGGTCGGATAGAAGGTTTCTTCGATATACTTCTTAACAGCAGCAGATGAAAGTGCTTGAATCAATATCTTAGTCTTCTCTGCATTTTCCTTGCCGGTTTGAACAACGATGATGTTGGCAAAGGTTTGTGCCGCAATGGAATCTTTATCTTCGGTAAGCAATACTTTACTTGCGATATTTGCGCCTAGAGCATAATTACCATTAATTACGGCGAAATTGACATCTACCAGTGTTTGAGCCAGCAAAGCTGCTTCGATTTCGACAAATTGTAAGTTATAGGGGTTTTGATCAATATCCAAAGGAGTCACGTTGGTATCTGCTGAGCCTTTTAATGTGATATAACCATTATCAGCCAATAAACGCAAAGCGCGAGCTTCATTGGTCGGATCATTAGGAATCGCAACAGTAGCACCCCCGGCTTTTAAACCATCCAGAGTTGAGGATTTTCCCGGATACAAACCCAAAGGTTCAAAATGAACAGCCAATACAGATGAAAGTTTTGTACCTTTTTCATTGTTGAACTTTGTCAGATATGGTACGTGCTGAAAATAGTTGGCATCCAAATCGCCGGCATCCAGCGCGGTGTTTGGTAATATGTAGTCAGTGAATTCGATGATCTCCAATGTATAGCCAAGCTTTGCGACTTCAGCTTTGGCAACTTCCAAAATCAAAGAGTGCGGGGTCGGGGATGCGCCTACACGAATGACTTTGTCCTCTTTTTCTTGGGCACTAGTACATCCGGTCAAAACGATCAATGTTAACAAAGCAATCAATAATAATTTTTTCATGTTTTTCTCCTTTTTCCTTCTACGCCCGGCGTCGATCCAGCCGGTTGGCGATAAAATTAAAACCACTTTGAATCAGTTGTACCATGATGACCATGATGACGATCGTCAACAACATGACATCGGTCTGATAGCGATGCAAGCCATAGCGTATCGCGATATCACCAAGTCCTCCGCCACCGACGACACCGGCCATCGCCGCATAGCCCACCAACGTGATCATCGTCAATGAAACCAGGCGGATCAGTGCAGGAACCGATTCGACCAAATACACTTTTGCAACGATTTGCCACGGGGTTGCTCCCATGGTGATCGCCGCCTTTATCAAACCCTCATCCACCTCGGCTAACGCTGATTCGACCAGCCTTGCCACAAAAGGAATCGCTCCGACGACCAAAGCAACGATAGAAGCTTCTACGCCGTATGAACGCCCCACAATCAATCGGGTAAAGGGAAATAAAGCAATAATCAGAATAATAAACGGGATGGAGCGCACCGTATTTACAATACCGCTGAGCAGTTTTTCACCATAAACAAATGGCGCAATTCCATCTTTTTTCCAAACTGTTAGCAATACTCCGATCGGTAAGCCGCCCATTAATGCAAATAACGTGGACATTGAAACGATATACAACGTATCAAAAGTCCCTTTTATAAGCAGATTGGTCATAACAAGCCCTCCTGATAACTCAACAGCAATTTCGTCATATCATGTTTGGGTGAAGCAAACACTTCACGGACTGAACCATCTTCCACAAATGATCCTTCATTCATCACGATCACCCGCTTGCATACGGCTTTAACGACGGAAAGTTCATGCGTGATGATTACGATCGTTACATTCGTTTTGCGATGGATTTCCACCAGTAAGTCTAAAATCGATTTGGTGGTGATAACATCCAGTGCGCTAGTCGGTTCATCACACAACAACAAGGACGGTGAGGATGCCAGTGCACGAGCGATGGCCACTCGTTGTTTCTGGCCTCCTGAAAGTTGAACGGGATATGCTTGTGCCTTACCGTTTAATCCGACCAGAGAAATGAGTTCTTCAACCCGGCTTCTCATCGCTGTTTTGTCCATGTTCACCAGTTGCAGAGGAAAAGCGATGTTTTCGAAGACATTTTTCTGTTCGAGAAGATGGTACCCTTGGAATACGATGCCCAACTGGCGTCGCATTCGCAACAGATCCCGGCCTTTCAGTTTAAACAGATCAACATCATCAAGCCATATCGTTCCTTTGTCCGGACGTTCGATCAGACTCAATTGGCGGATCAGTGTGGACTTTCCGGCACCGCTTGAACCAATGATACCCAAAAAATCGCCGTTATTGATCGTTGCGCTTACATCATTGAGAGCAACCAGCCGGCTATTCTCATTTCTAAAAGATTTCGTTACATTTTCGATTGTGATCATCGTGCCCTCCAATAAAAAACTCCCGTCCGTAAAGGACGAGAGTGCTCGTGTTACCACCTTTTTTCGCATACCTATCACTAGATACACCTTCTCGAGTACGCCAGAAACCGGTATATACTCTATCGCGTTAACGGGCGAAACCGTCATAGCCTAAGGGATCCCTTCGGTATGCAACTCCAAGACCATTGTTCGGAAGTTTCCGACTACCCTTTTTCAGCGACCGGGCTCTCTGTGAAACTTTCACTTCCTACTTTTTCTCTTCAACGTTTTTACGAGTGTAATAATATCATATACCAAAAGTTTGTCAATACTAAACTTTACATTTAATAAATTGAACTTGACAGTTTTTTTCATTAACTCGATCATTTTTGAATTGTCTAAACATGAAACTCTCTTTTTGATTTCCAAACGAGAAATAACAGCTTGATTCATATTTGTTATTTAATTAACAATTA
Organism: Firmicutes bacterium HGW-Firmicutes-19; assembly: GCA_002841515.1. Classification (GTDB taxonomy): domain Bacteria; phylum Bacillota_I; class Bacilli_A; order Erysipelotrichales; family Erysipelotrichaceae; genus UBA2227. The sequence continues at coordinate 2,783 of PGZW01000056.1, forward strand.
TCTTGACATTTTCTTCACAATATATTAAATTGAAACATGAAGGTTCATTCATATTGTAAGGAGGTTGCTATGCAACAAGGAAAAACGATCCAACAGTTGACCATCGGTCAAAGCGCAGAATTCTCGAAAATATTTACATCCATGGAAGTTGAAAGTTTCGCTGAGGTCAGCGGAGACCACAATCCCGTTCATCTCAGTGCAGAATACGCGGCTACTACCCGCTTCAAACAGCGGATATGTCACGGGCATCTGGTTGCTTCCCTTTTCTCAGCCATTTTGGGAACAGATCTTCCGGGGGAAGGTTCGATTTATCTGGGACAATCCATCAAGTATTTAAAGCCGGTCTATCTTGATGACACGATCACTGCAAAAGTGACGGTCATTGAAATAGATGAAGAAAAAAACCGCGTTAAATGTGAAACTACTGCATTTAATCAACACGGAGATTGTGTCATCACCGGTGTCGCTGAAATCATGCCACCGCGAAACTGAGGAATTATGAACGAAAAACATTTATTACTTAAAAAGTTATATCAGCAGTTCACCGCTGAAATCGTACGACCGATCGCAGCGATGGTCGATGAAGAGGAAGTTTTCCCGAGTGAAACCGTGAAAGAAATGGTCAATGCCAAAATGATGGGTATCCCCTTTCCTGTTAGCTATGGTGGAAGCGGAGCAGACACACTTGCCTACGTGCTAGCCGTCGAAGAATTGAGCAAAGCATGTGCAACTACCGGCGTTATCCTTTCAGCACATACCTCCCTTGGCGCACATCCGATCTACGCCTATGGCACGGAAGAGCAAAAACAGAAGTATCTGATTTCTTTGAATAAGGGTGAGAAACTGGGTGCATTTGCACTGACCGAGCCCAATGCCGGAACCGATGCGGCCGGTCAGAAGACGACCGCCATCCTTAAGGACGGCTATTATGAAATCACCGGTTCGAAAATATTCATCACAAACGCCGGCTATGCCGATATTTACATCATTTTTGCAATGACGGATATTACCAAAGGCACCAAAGGCATCACAGCCTTCATTCTTGAAAAAGACATGCCTGGATTTACCGTTGGGAAAAAAGAAAAGAAATTGGGCATCCGCGGTTCAAGCACCTGCGAACTGATGTTTGATCGAGTCAAAGTACCGGTTGAAAATCGTTTGGGAGGCGAAGGCAAAGGCTTTGGTATTGCCATGTCGACTCTTGACGGCGGACGTATCGGTATTGCTGCTCAGGCATTAGGCATAGCGCAAGGAGCGCTGGATGAAGTCGTTGCTTATACCAAAAGCCGCAAACAGTTCAACCGCTCGATTTCCCAGTTTCAAAATACACAGTTTAAATTAGCGGATATGGCTACACAAATTGAAGCAGCGCGTGGTCTGGTATACAGAGCTGCACTTGCCAAAGATACACAGAAAAACTTCTCTACGGAAGCTGCGATGGCAAAATTATTCGCATCGGAAACCGCGATGAGCGTTACCACGATGGCCGTACAACTTTACGGTGGATATGGTTATACGCGTGAATATCCGGTCGAACGCATGATGCGCGATGCCAAAATCACGGAAATATATGAAGGGACATCCGAAGTACAGCGCATGGTTATCAGCGCTTCGGTCTTGAGGTAATCGCATGAAAATCGTTGTATTAATGAAACAAGTACCCAACACTACGGAGATGTTGATTGACAAAGAAACCGGTACGCTGATTCGCACCGGTGTCGATTCGATCATGAATCCCGATGATACAAGTGCTTTGGAAGCCGCTTTAAAAATCAAAGAAAGCCATCAGGCAGAAGTCATCGTCATCACGATGGGTCCCCCGCAAGCCATCCATATGCTTCGGGAGTGTTACGGTCGCGGCGTCGATCATGCTGTGTTGATCAGTGATGTCGCATTTGCCGGAGCAGATACATGGGCAACTTCCAATACTTTGGCAGCTGCCATCAAAAGAGTTCAGCCGGATTTGATTTTTGCGGGTCGTCAGGCAATCGATGGCGACACAGCACAAGTCGGACCTCAGGTTGCTGAACGTCTGAATATTCCTCAAGTTACGTATGTAAGCAAGATCATTGAAGTGACCCATGATTCCATCACCGTCAAAAAGCACTATGAAGACTTTGATGAGACTGTGAAAGTCAGTTTCCCGTGTTTGCTTACGACGTTGGAACAATTGGATCACTTACGCTTTATGAATGTTACCAGTGCCTGGGAAGCTTTTGATAAACCCGTTGAAATCATCAACAATCAGGTTTTGATGCTTGAAAGTAAAGACATCGGCTTAAAAGGTTCTCCGACACAAGTTCGAAAGACCTTTACCCGACCGGTATCCAATGAAGTCAAGCTTATTCACGGTGGCAGTGATGAAGCTGTCAAAGCCATACTGAGCACATTAGCTCCGTATCTTCAGTAAGGAGAGAAACATGATAAAAGATATTTTCGTGTTTATTGAAACACGTTCTAGCATCATCGCCGAAGTCAGTCTTCAGTTGCTTAGCGAAGCCCGCAAACTCAAGCAACAGTACATTCAAAAAGGCATGCAACATGATGTGGTCGCAGTACTGCCGGGCTATCAGGTTGAATCACTGACATCGACGCTGTTTCGCTTCGGAGCTGATAAAGTCATCATCTGCCAACATGAAAAACTAAAAGAAGCGTCGACCCAGCACACAACCAAAGCTTTGAGTGATATCATTCATGCGTTTGCTCCGGACAGTTTTCTGATCGGTGCTACGGTCATCGGACGCGACATTGCACCGCGCATCGCTGCCCGAGTCGACACCGGACTGACCGCGGATGCAACGATCATCGAAGTTGATATGACCTCGGATTCTTCATTGCTTTTGATCACTCGTCCGGCTTTCGGCGGTAATCTTTATGGGACCATCGTATGTCCGAATTTCCGCCCGCAGATGGCGACGATCCGTCCCAATGTGTTTGAAAAAATCGAAATGGACTCTGAAGATAAGGAAGTCGTTCACTTCGAGACGACCTTTGACAAGAGCGATTGGGTAGAAATCTTGAAAAGAGAAGTCCAACAAGCCAAAGCCAATGATATCGCAAAAGCCAGGATCATCGTATCGGCAGGTCGTTCCATGGCCAAACATATGGATTTGATCAAAGATTTTGCACAAACGATCAACGCGGAAGTCGGTGCTTCCCGTGGATTGGTGGAAACCGGTGTCTTAGGCAAAGATGTACAAGTCGGTCAAACCGGCAAAACCGTGCGTCCGCTGGTCTATATTGCCTGCGGTATTTCCGGAGCTGTTCAGCATACGGCCGGGATGGATAAGGCAGAATGCATCATTGCGATCAACAGTGATCCCAATGCCGCCATCTTCCAAATCGCTCACGTCGGAATCGTTGGTGATGCCGTATTGATCTTACCAAAACTCAAAGAAGAACTTCAAAAAATACTCAATTAAAACCGTAAGCGCACGATCCATATCGTGCGCTTTGTGCATTTTGACCAACCCTCTTTCAGGTTGTATAGTCACGATATCCAAACTTGCAATCACAGCAATCAATCTTGCTTGTTATTTGATTTGACAGCACGTAAAATAAGTCGCAGAGCCAGATTTTTTGGCAAAGGAGCTACTTGTATGAGGAAATCTTTTAAAAGTTACAGAGTGTTGGTCGGTGCCATACTCATTCAGTTGTGCATTGGCGGTATTTACACCTGGAGTTTGTTTAATCAGCCCTTGGCAGATGCATTCGGTTGGAGCAAATCCGATGTATTTCTGACGTATTCAATTGCTATTTTCGTCTTTGCATTTGCCACACTTTTTGCGGGCAGGCTTCAAGACCGCTTCGGCCCCCGATTAGTCGCAACCATCGGTATTTCACTATACAGCGGTGGATTGATGCTGACATCCTTTGCCAGTGAGCTGTGGCAGTTATACATCACCTATGGGATCATTGCCGGGGCAGGTGTCGGTTTTGTTTATGTGTGTCCCCTATCCACTTTGGTCAAGTGGTTTCCAAAACGCAAAGGGATGATTACCGGAGTCGCAGTGGGAGCTTTTGGCATGGGAAGTCTGGTGTTCAAGTCAGCAATCCAGTATTTCATATCTACTCTCGGTGTTTCACAAACATTCTTTGCCCTTGGTTTGATAAGCGCGCTGATCGGTCTGATCGGAGCTTCGCTTCTGAGTGTACCGGTTGTCATTGTAGATGCGAATGGGTCAGAGAAGGCAACCGTCGATCGCCAGTTTGCTCCGGGGCAGATGGTCAAAACCCGCTCATTCGCTCTTATTTGGATCATGTTTTTGTTCGCCAGCACCAGCGGCTTGCTGGTAATCGGTATGGCGAAGGACATCGGTGTACAGCTGGCCGGCTTAAGTGAGGATGTCGCTGCCAATGCTGTGACGATCATCGCTTTGTTCAATGCCGGCGGTCGAATCGGATGGGGTTCGCTTTCCGATAAATTCGGACGTGTACGTGTTGTTTCAATCATGTTTTTAATGACAGCTTTCGCAATGACTGCAATCAGTATATTAACATTGACCTATATCACCTTCTTCATTTCCCTGGCCATCATTGCCTTTTGTTTCGGTGGTTTTCTCGCTGTCTTTCCTACCATCACCAATGAGTATTATGGTGTTAAAAACTTAGGTGCCAACTATGGCATCGTATATCAGGCTTATGGTTTGGCGGCACTGGTAGGTCCGCTGATCGTATCTGCTCTTGGAAGTCTTAAAATGACCTTTCTGATTGCTGCCGTTTTGGCCATCCTGGGTGCAATGCTCACCCGAATTACGCCTCGTCCTGATGCCAACGAAAAATCAGCCGTAGTATTATCTTCACAGAATTAACTTAATTGGTAGAACATCCGCCTTTTTTCGTCAAAAAAACTCCGGAGAACCGGAGTTACATCATTATTGAAATATTTTCGGAAAGAACTGCTTTAGCTTGTCTATCTGGTGATTGACCACCAGTTCCATCGGGAAATCACATTCTTCAACGATTTCTTTACAGTAAGTAAAATTACCTACATCGAAACTGATATGAGCATCCGAACCGAAGATCACATGGGTTTCATGCAGTTTGCATGATGACAATAGATCTTTGATGACCTCTTTACTGTTCGATCTTGCGGAAAACCCGTTCATCGAAGAATTATTAATTTCCAGCAAAACGTTATGCTCTTTCGCTGCATAGGCCAAAGCGTCATAGTCGAGCGGATAACGCTCGTCATCCGGATGACCGATCACTTGAATACCTTCGATACTCATCACTTTGATCAGTGTTTCGGTGTTGGTCTTAATATCGCCAAAAGGAATGCATGGCGGATGCAAGGATGCGATGGCATAGTCAGTCTTGCTGAGCAATCGCTGATCGACATCGATATTTCCCTCGTGATCCATAATGTTGACCTCTACCCCTTTCAAAATACGAACGCCATCGATTTCCTTAGGCAAAATACGCATATTGAAAAAATGAAATAAATGCGCTCCACCCGGCATTCCAGGTGCATGATCACTGATGCCAACCATGGGCAAATGGATGCTCTTGGCGTATTGTATGACTTCCTGAAGCGTACTATACGCGTGTCCGCTGGAAATCGTATGTACGTGTAAATCAATAAGTTGTTTCATAAATTCCTCCGACAAAACAAGTATACACCGTTTTTCGGTATTTGAAATACATCTGTCAAAAGTAATCGCTTACAAAGTTCAAATTGTGGCAATCGCCGTTTTTTATCGTATAATTAAATTTGAGGTGAACGTATGAATGAAACAAGAGCGATTTTCTTTGACGTCGATGGGACGCTACTCGATTCTAAAACACACATCGTCCCAGCTTCAACGTTGGAGACCTTGAAAATATTGAGGCAGCTCGGTCATAAAATAGCTATTTCAACCGGAAGAAACTTTGAGGCCTGCCAACAAGCCAAAGTCACTTCGATCATCGATTGGGATGGTTATGTGACCAGCAACGGACAGCAGCTGTATGATAAAAATCAGCACTGCTTTTATCAGTATGCAATGGATCCGGCCACCGTTCGACAAATCGAGGAAATCGTTGTGGAAGACGGATTGAATATCCAGTTCAAAGGGCAGCCTGATTTTATGAGATTTGAAGCGGATGAAAATGTAAAAGCAGCTCATGATTTTTTTAAACTACCCTTTCCAACCTTAACAAAGCCTTATCAAGGAGAAGACATCACCATGATCTTGGTCTATGCTCCCATAGGATATGACTATCAAAAGTTTATGAATCTGAGTGGGACATTGGTAATGCCCGGTGAATCAAACTATGCGGATATCGTCAGTGACAGCCACTCAAAATACACTGGGATCAAACAGTTTTTACAAAGATGGGGAATGTCTGATTCTTATATCGCCTTTGGTGATTCTCTCAATGATATGGAAATGTTTAAATATGCCGATGTCAGTGTAGCTATGGGCAATGGCAATGCTTTCTTGAAAGAAAAGGCAACCATGATTACCGATTCGGTCTTAGAAGACGGAATCTACCATGCTTGTAAAAAACTAAATCTGATCTGATTTATTTGACCCGTTTGGGTCTTTTCTTATATAAAAAAACGGTATCGTATATAACACCGTTAGTTTAATCCGTCTTTTTCCTTTATCGCTCCATGTTTGAGCAGTTGCGTCAGTTCTTCAATGAGCATATCATCAAGTTCGCCATTATAATCCGCGAATTCTTCTTCCGCAAAAATATCAAACAACATGTAGGAAACCCGACATCGGTTGACTTTTTCAACGACCGCAACGGTCCCTTCGATCGGAACGATCGTAAGTTCGCCGACGGACAGATAATTGCTGTGAAGATTTACGGTCATTTCACTGACTTGATATTGACCCGGCATATCCAAAATACGGATTTGAGGATGTTTTAACTGATTGACAAACTGATGCATCGTCAATCGTAGTCCGTCTTGCATTCCGCTGACAGCGATTGCCAGGGGTGGATTTTGATTTATAAACCGGATGAGCCGCTGACGTACTTGAGTACATCGATAGCTTGCCGTGAAAACATTGGCCTTAACATACAAAAGTTTCATAATCTCCTCCTGAAAAGTATTCTACCAATGTTCACGTAAATAAACAAAACATATGCAATGAAAAAAAAGGGCTTTCGCCCTGTTATCTTGATTTAAAGAATCCCGGAATGTCCCCGTCATCTTCCTGGACTGGTTTCTCATTACGAATGACTTCAACGACTTTTGCGGCTGATTGAACCGGTTGAATCAAACCGTTGGTTTTCGGCAAGTCAAACCCGGTCGCAATGACCGTTACGATGATCGAATCACCGATTTGCTCATTGATCGCAACACCGAAAATGATATCGATATCTCCACCGGCCGAGTCGCGGATATACTCCACAGCATCGCTCGCATCGAAAATCGTGATGTTTTCTCCACCGGTCACATTGACGATGGCATTACGTGCACCACGGATTTGTGCTTCAAGCAACGGAGAAGTGATCGCACGCTGAGCAGCTTCCTGAGCTTTGTTATCACCGGCAGCCATACCGATTCCGATAAGCGCTGTTCCTTGACCTTCCATGACCGAACGAACATCAGCAAAGTCCAAGTTGATCATCGCCGGTACAGCGATCAAGTCAGTAATGGTTTGAACGCCTTGACGCAATACATTGTCGGCTTCTTTAAAAGCCTCCACAAACGGGATGCGTCCGATGACTTCGAGCAGCTGATTGTTAGAAACGATGATCAGCGAATCAACATGTTCGCGAAGTTCTTCCAAACCTTTTAAGGCTTGTTCCATGCGCTTGCGCCCTTCAAAACTAAACGGCTTGGTCACGATTCCGACAACCAATGCACCACAGTCTTTCGCAACCTTGGCAAACAACGGTGAAGCTCCGGTACCTGTACCGCCGCCCAAACCGGTCGTTATAAATACCATATCGGCTCCGGCCATGGCTGCGCGAATGTCTTCTTCACTTTCAACCGCTGCTTTACGGCCAATATCCGGATTAGCTCCGGCTCCAAGCCCTTTGGTCGTTTCTTTACCCAAAATCAGTTTATTTTTGACCATGGATACATTCAGTACTTGTAAATCCGTATTGCAGACAAAAAACTCAACTCCCTGCAATCCTTCATCCACCATGCGATTGACGGCATTACAACCGGCTCCACCGATTCCAAACACCTTGATTTTAGCTACTTGATGATACTTATCTTCGTTCATTGTCGATCCTCCGGACGTTATTTCTTTGTTTCAAATATACCTTTAAGCCGTTTGGGGAATGTCTCCTCACCGGAACCATCCTTGCCTTTGCGGGCAGATATCATAGCATTAAACTCAAACAGGTTTATACTTCCTGCCGTCTTGCGACGCCAGACTTCCAAATCTTTGTACATATAGAATGCTCCAAGCAAAGCAGTAAATGCTCCATTGCGCACGCCCAGGGTTTCAGGGATGTATAAGTTCACCCGGGTTGCCAATGCAATTTGAAGTGCTTGACTAAGACCTTGAATGATGGCTCCTTCACCCGTCAAGACGATGGATGCCCGTTTAGCCGCAATGATCGGTTCGCAGGTTTTATTGACTTCGACGATCCATTGTTTGATGGATGGCCATAAAGCATCCATCAGTTGGGCCAATGAGCACGTATGGGTCTGACCGTTTTGCGACCACATATAAATCGGCGCATCACTGGGTGCAGGACCGTCACACCGGCAATTGTAAATCATTAGACGGGTAGCAACATCCAAGGGAACTTCAAAAGTTTCTTTGACTTTAGCGATCCATGAGCCAAAACCGGTATCAAGAATTTCAGAGCTCAGCAGTTTTCCACCCGAATATAAACACAGATGTGTCGTCAACCGTTCCAACCGGATCGCGATGATGACTTCATCCGCCGACTGTTCAAGCAGTGACGCTTCCTTGGCTAAACCAAAGGCGTCCAGCACGATGTCAATAATGCCCAGCCCGGCCTTTTCAACACATGCCGCAAGACCGTAAGCCAGTTCCCGATTCGCCAGATATACTTCCGTTTCCATGACAAAGTGTTCTGCAGAGTCATGAATCGGTGCTTTTTTCATATTGATACCGTTTACGATGTACTTGTTGACCATGACATTGATGACCTCTAAATTCGGTTCATAATCCATGCGCAGCACATCGGCATACGCCCGCTGAATGTCGTTTTGCGAGATTCCGGTGGCCGGATTGCTTACTTCTTTGGTTACCCTGCGCATGACACGCTTTGAATCAACAGATGGAATTAACAAAAGGACTTGTTGAATCGATGCACCGATATTTTTCGAAGCATTCTCAACAGCCCGCTTGAGACTATTTACAATTTCTTTTTCGTTAGTGATCTCTTTGCCGTTATAACCCGAACATTCGACTCTTTCCGTCTTCAGAACCTGTAGACGGGTGTTATAGATTTCCGCCACAATCAGACGGATTTCGTGATCGGCGATTTCAACAGCTGCCAGAAGTTGCTTTTCCATAGCTATCAAATCCTCCCACAACCATACGAGTACATCATAGCACAAATGCTCTTGATAAAAAAGATTTTTATAAATCTATCCCGTGCAAATCACGGATAAAAACGAAGCTGAAAACGTATTGTTTGTACTTGCATTTTAAATAGACGTATGATATAGTTTACAAGCACAAATAAGACAGGAAAGGGGGGTTACGGTATGTCAAGAGTATGCGCCGTATCCGGTAAGAAGGCATTATCTGGAAACAAACGTTCACATTCACTGCGTGCTACACGTCGGAAATGGAATGTTAACCTGCAAAAAGTTAAAGTGATGGTCGATGGAAAGCCGCAAAAAATCCGTATTTCCGCCCGCGCCTTAAAATCAGCCCGCGCCTTAAAATCACTTAAAGCCCAGCAAGCTGCCTAAAAAAACAAACGGTGTCAACCGTTTTTTTTATGCATCATTGCTCTGTATGATCAATACTTTCCCATCAACACGGATAAATGCTTCTTCCTCAACAATCTCATTACTGACAAGATATAAATCATTTTCAGTGATATTTTGATTTGATAAGGGATACTTCACTCCTTCCAAGTCAATGGTTGAAGGGACACATGCAAAAATCGATAAATAGCGGTAACCCGCTTTTTTTATGGTTTTATTGCCCTCGATTGCATAAATCAGATGATTTTCATCCCATAAGCGCACCCTAACATCACTTTTAACTAAACCGATATTGATCAGCTGATGGTCAATGCGGCCGTTTAATCCACCACACAAAATCACTTCATCAAAGTCCTCGACATATGCCAATGCTGCCTGAGAATCCGTAACATCCTTGATTGCATTCAATATCACGATGTCTTTGCAGAAAGCTTTGATCACATCCAATTCATCCGATGAGACTGAATCAAAATCACCCACAGCCAAATCCATCATTCGACCTTTTTGCGCACAGATAAGCGCTCCCCGATCGACTCCGATCAAAAAGTCATACTCAACCTCGGGAAGTTGTTTGGTCATCGAAGCGACAAGCAAAGCTCTTAACATAAACTTTCAACCGCCGCAATGATATCATCCTTAAAAACATAACTGCCCGCAACCAGCACATCGACACCTGCCTGCTTGCACAAGTTCGCTGTGTGACCGTTGATGCCTCCGTCCACTTCAATCAATGCCGAGGCCTGCTGTTGATCGATCAGTTTCCGCAATGCAGCTATTTTTTCCAGTGATTGCGGTATAAATGGCTGACCACCGAAACCCGGTTCGACCGACATGATTAAAAAAAGATCCACTTGGTCAATGTAAGGGAAAAGAGTTTCAACCGGTGTGTTGGGTTTGACGGTCAATCCCGCTTTGACTCCCCTACCCTTGATCTTTCTGATCAAGTCCATGATCTGTTGGGGATCATTATTGAGTGCTTCGGTATGAAAAGTAATCATTTGTGCACCGGCGTCAATAAAAACATCCGAAAAGTAATCAGGATCTTCCACCATCAGATGCACATCCAAAAACAAATGCGATGCCTTTCTGAAGGCTTTTAAAATATCCGGACCAAAGGTCAGATTGGGAACGAAATGTCCGTCCATGACGTCGAAATGAAGCCATTGGGCTTTTGAATCATGCAAGTCACGCATTTGCTGTTCAAAACGGCTGTAGTCCAGGGATAATAC
>PGZW01000057.1 GCA_002841515.1 Firmicutes bacterium HGW-Firmicutes-19
GTTTGGAACAATCGACACTTGGTTGATTTGGAAATTAACAGGCGGAGCAGCACACGTTACCGACTATTCCAATGCTTCCAGAACGTTGATGTACAACATTTATGAGTTGAAGTGGGACGAAGAATTATTATCGATCTTGAACGTACCGAAGGCTTTATTGCCGGAAGTTCTTCCTTCAAGTTATGTTTACGGAAAGACCGCACCTTATCATTTCTTCGGTCAAGAAGTTCCGATCTCCGGTATCGCCGGTGACCAACAAGCCGCTCTGTTTGGACAAGCTTGCTTCCTTCCGGGTATGGCTAAGAACACTTATGGTACAGGATGCTTTATGTTGATGAACACAGGCGAAAAACCAGTTCCGAGTAAAAACGGTTTGGTTACAACCATCGCTTGGGGTCTAGACGGTAAAGTTGAATATGCATTAGAAGGTTCAATCTTCATCGCTGGTAGTGCAGTACAATGGTTACGCGACGGTTTACGTATGGTTAGAACAGCTCCTGAAACAGAAGAGTTGGCTAAACATGTTGAATCCACTGATGGCGTTTACGTTGTTCCGGCATTTGTAGGCTTAGGCGCTCCTTACTGGGATGACAAAGCTCGCGGTGCAGTATTTGGATTAACACGCGGTACAACGAAAGAACATTTCGTTCGTGCTACATTAGAAGCTATCGATTACCAAACTCGTGATATTTTACAAGCTATGGAAATCGACTCGGGTATTAAGCTTGCTGCATTGAAAGTTGACGGCGGAGCCGTTAAGAATGACTTCTTGATGCAATTCCAAAGCGATATCTTGGGTGTACCGGTTGAAAGACCTGTCGTTCAAGAAACTACCGCTCTTGGTGCAGCATTCTTGTCCGGTTTGGCAGTTGGCGTTTGGAAAAACAAAAACGAAGTTACCCAAAACTGGAAACTTGACAAACGTTTCGAGCCGGTTATGCCTGCTGAAAAACGCGAAGAATTGTATGCCGGTTGGGTCAGAGCTGTTAACGCTGCTCGCCAATTCTAATACTAACCCTCCGAAATCACCCCAATTTGAAAAGCACGGATTCCATCGTCCGTGCTTTTCTCTGTTTTTATGAAAAAGAAAACTGCATCTTACTCTTGTGAGATGCAGTCTTGATGCTTAATTCAATGTAATCAAATCTTGTCTGATCTTCTCCAAAACCAAGTTGATGTACTCCGAGTTAGAAGGGCGTTTACCCAAATCCCGATAGTTCATTTCTCTTAAAAAAACTTGAAGCGTCCGATTGTTTTCACCATAAGCCAAAGATAAACTGTGTCTCATAGCTTTGTCAACATTGGCACTGCTTGTACCAAAATGAGAGGCGACAAAGGGATAGATGTTTTTGGTGATCGAGAATACCGTCGTGTTTTCATGCAACAAATGATTAATTGCAAGATTGAAATACTTGTATCCAAGTGTATGCGGCGGTAGTCCGCTGTCTAGCAGAAACTTCGATACGATACTGTTTAGATCCGATGACTTTGCTACGGTGAGTCCGTTTTTCGAATCAGCAGAATTCAGCAAATCTTCTTTAAACGAAATGTTGGTGATTCTGTGTGCCAGATACTCGAAAGAGTAGGGTTTTAACATATAAAACGATGCTCCGAGGTGGAATGCATACTTAACGATGCTTTCCTGACTTAATTCACTGCTCATGATGACTTTGGTGTTTTCGAGCAACTTCTCAGCATTGGCACGTTCCAAGAAACCGAGCCCGTCAATTTGAGGCATGATCATATCTAAAAGAATAACGTCCGGTCGTAGTTTTCGCAATTTATCCAAACCGTCGATACCGTTGTAAGCAACGCCGATGACCTTGATTTCTTTATGCGGATCAAGATAATACCTCAACCGGTCACACATGTCACAATCATCGTCAATTATCAATAATCGAATTGTCTTCTCCAAAAAGCCAACCCCCTTTCAAAAAACAAACTTTCCCTAATGTTCACTTATTTTCTACTGCTTGCATGCTGCGGGATGCAATGATATCAACACCTAAACCACAGACATTAGCTATCAATACATCCTTTGCTTTGACCGGAGCCTTTATAGTCGTTTTATTGATTTCCTTCATGACATCGAACAGTTTGCTTTTCGGTATATCAGAAGAAGTGATGACCGGCAACCGGTCATAAAAAGCACCTTCGATTTTTATCGTTGAAGTCAACATGCGTGTCGGATTTGTCAGTTCTTTGCGAACATAGTTTTCGCCACGCGGACAAGAGTGTCCTTCAACCTTTGTAATGGACCCATCTTCATTAAGATCAAAGGTAACCTTACAACTCATAGGACAGACAATACACACCATATCTTTCTTTTCCATGATTAACCCTCCGTTATTTCAATACTGATAGACTCTTTACAATCCATCAAGTCAGCTTTAGTTAAAATCAGTCTCTCCATCTCGGCAGGAGCCAGATGACGCTTCTTAACAGTTTTTAAAACTTCGCCATCCTTCATAACTTTTAAAGAAACATTTTTAACATTTCTTGTAACTCTGAACATACATTCCAATGTCTTATCAATATTATTGATGTTGACTTTATGAGGAACGATATAACCGATGCCGTCTTTAGCTATGCAATCAAAGGTATCCCCAGGATTCAATTCATTCTTAAGATATTTTGCCGCGGCAACCCCAGCCTTACGACCTTCCAACGAAACCCAGTCAACCAGATCATGTACATGCAATACATTGCCGCATGCGAATATTCCATCGACATTGGTCTGATAGGATTCATTGACGATCGGGCCTTTGGTACGCGGATGAATTTCAACATTTGCTTCTTCACTTAAGGCATTCTCCGGAATCAAACCGACTGAGAATAAAACCGTATCGACATCGAAATACTTCTCAGTACCTTTGATCGGACGGAAATTTTCATCAACCTGACTGATCTCAACCTGACTAACACGATCCAAACCCTCGATACGGGTGATGGTATGGCTTAAAAAGAGTGGTATATCAAAATCGATCAAGCATTGCTTGATGTTACGAGGCAAACCGTTGGAAAACGGCATGATTTCCGCAACGCCCAACACTTCGGCTCCCTCAAGAATCATCCGGCGAGCCATGATCAAACCAATGTCACCACTACCCAAAATAAATACTTTTTTACCAACGACGTAACCTTCCATATTCAAATAACGCTGTGCCGTACCTGCACTCCAGATCCCCGCAGGTCTAAATCCCGGGATAGCGATGGCACCACGGGTGCGTTCACGGCAACCCATCGCCAAAATAATGGCTTTCGCCTTAATGGTTACATAACCTTCCGAAGGAGTTACGTACTCAATCACTTTATCATTGGACATATGGGTGACCATTGCATTCAATTTGAAGTCAATATTATTATTAACGATCAAATCAACAAACCGTTCGGCATAAGCCGGACCTGCTAACTCTTCCTTAAACTCAATCAATCCGAAACCGTTATGGATGCATTGTTGTAGAATGCCTCCTAGTTCTTTATCTCTTTCAAGAATCAAAATATCGCGAACACCTTGATCATATGCGCTCAATGCACTGGCTAAACCGGCGCTGCCGCCACCGATTACTACTAAATCGTACGTTCTCATCGCCTTACTCCTTTGTCTTTCCGACCAACAGTTTTGAATCATCGCTATCCAATAAAATATCCAGCGGAGATTTATTCAACTCTCTGGCTAAAATAGCAACTACTTTGGGCTCACAGAAGCCGCCTTGACAACGCCCGGCACCCGGACGAACCCGCCGTTTGACTGCTTTTACTGTCATAGCACCGGCATTACGATGTATGATATCAACGATCTCGCCTTCACTGATATGTTCACAACGACAAATCATTTGCGCAAACGCCGGATCCTTTTGAACCAACGCATGTTTTTCATCATAGTTCATACGATTGATAATGATCCAAGGGCGACGCTCTACACGAGAATCCTTGCGGACGAGTTCAAATTTCTTTGAAATGATCTCATTTAGCACATACTCACTGATGGCCGGAGCACTCGCTAAACCCGGGGATTCAATCGCTGCGATATTGATGAAATTGGCAACATCATCGGCTTCTTCGATGATGAAATCATGCGTAGAACCGGTCGGACGCAAACCTGTATATGTGCGGATCACTTGATGCAACGGAATATTTTTCAGAGTCTTAAACACTTCCTTACGAATATAATCCAATGCCGGCTGAGTATTGTCTTTGCCTTCCTTATCCTCAATTTCCTCTGAGTTAGGACCCAAAATCACATTGTGATGAATGGTCTTGGCAACCAAAACGCCTTTACCTTTTGCTGAAGGAATGGGGAAGATGGTGCGGTCAACAAAAGGAGTCGTTTGCTTATCCAACACATAATACTCACCGCGACGCGGAGTGATGGTAAACAACTTCTTGTCACTCACCAAATTATAAATGTCATCTGCATAAACGCCGGCAGCATTGATGACAAACTTTGCCAAATACGTGCCTTTGGTCGTTGTTACAACAAAATGGTCTTTTTTCTTCTCGATTGAAACGACTTTGTTGCCTAAAAACAGTTCGACACCGTTATTACAGGCATCCTCAACGGCAGCAATCGCAACTTCCCAAGGGGATACGATGCCGGTCGATGGTAACTCAAGTGCGGCAACAACGGAATCACTTAAATTCGGTTCTTTCGCGTGTGCTTCTTCCGCTGAAATGATTGAAGCAGGGATGTTTCTTGATATTGCTTGATTGTAGAGGAAATTAAGCTGAGGAAGTTCATCTTCCGCAACAGCAACGACAAAAGCACCGTTACGCTCGAAGTCGACTTTCAACTCTTTGCACAGATCTTCATAAAGTTCATTTCCGCGCACGTTCAACTTGGCCTTCAACGTTCCTTCCTTCGGGTCATGGCCCGAATGGATGATTGCACTGTTGGCACTGGTTGCTTCATTGGCAACATCATTATCTTTTTCTACTAGAGCTACACTACATTTGAATTTTGAGAGGTCTCGGGCAATCATGGCTCCGGAGATGCCCGCCCCGATAATCAGGAAATCATACATATTATCTTTTCCTCCATACGACATAAAAAGACACCAGAAAGATAGAATATAGTATTCCGAAATCTCAGGTGTCTCTGATCGCATATTAACTTGTAACTATATAATACTGCAATCGCTTTCAAATGTAAACGATTGTGAAAAAACTAGCACATTTTGTGAAAATAGTATTTAATTGTGAAAACGCTCTTCTTTTGTATATTTTAGTAATTTATTGTAAAATTGAAACGGGAGTGAACGATATGAAAATTGTAATATTGGATGGCTATACATGCAATCCTGGAGATCTGTCTTGGGATTCGTTTAAACAGTTTGGCGAGGTGACCGTATATGATCGTACAGACCGAAATGAAATACTTCAAAGAGCGTTTGAAGCGGAAATATTGTTTACCAATAAAACCGTTCTAGACAAAGAAATGATAAATCAATTGACGAACTTAAAATATATCGGTGTCCTTGCGACCGGATATAATGTGGTTGATGTCGAAGCCGCAAAAGAAAAGGGAATCGTTGTGACCAACGTCCCTGGATACAGCACAGCATCGGTGGCGCAACACGTCTTTTCACTGTTGCTGGAAATTACCGCCAGAGTAGGGCACCATGATCAATCCGTAAAAAACGGGCAGTGGTCAAGTAGTATTGATTTCTGCTACTGGAACTATCCGCTGATGGAACTCGCTAATAAAACCTTCGGAGTGCTGGGTTATGGCCGCATTGGAAAGCAAACCGCACAAATTGCCAAAGCCTTTGGGATGAATGTCATCGCTTTTGACCGTGGAAGAACCAATCATGATGAGACGGTCAGAAAAGTGTCATTGGATGAATTGTTTAGACAAAGCGATGTTATTACATTGCATGTGCCATTGTTTGAAGACACCCGGGAAATCATCAATAAACAATCCATAGTCACGATGAAGGATGGCGTGATTTTAATCAATACTTCACGCGGACCACTGATCAATGAGCAGGATTTGGCCGATGCGTTAACATCCGGCAAAGTAAAAGCTGCCGGTCTTGACGTATTGACTCAAGAACCGCCAGCCAAAGACAATCCGTTGATACCCCTGGACAACTGTCTGATCACACCGCATATTGCCTGGGCACCCATAGAAGCAAGAGCCCGACTGCTTGACATTGCTACCGACAATCTCGAAAAATACCTAAACGGAGTTTCTCAGAATAAAGTAAACTAGCAATTTATGCTAGTTTTTTTATTGGGGTAAAAATCTGTCGATTGTGTTATCGGTAGGAATGATGACCAAATGATTCTTTGCCCTGGAAAACGAAACATAACACATATCATGCCATAACTCTTCATTAGCCATGCTTCGCTCATCGTCCAACTCACAGGCAATCACAATGCTCGACTCCATTCCTTTAAATCTGCGGTTCGTATCGATTCTGATCGAATTCTCTGCGCACTCATTTTCAAAACAAGTGAACTTGACATTCTCCATAGCAAAATCCCTCAACAACGACTTAGATACCGATTTCATGGTGATGATCGTGATATCCTTCGGTTTGCACCCGTCATTGACGAGCAGTTTATTGATCTCCGTTCGCAAACGCGAGAACAGTTCAGCCTTGTTTTGATGATCGACCGGATCAGTAACCGAAACCTTACGCCCTAAAGGACCCCGGTGATTCAAGGAGATGCCTTGATAGTAATGTGGTTTGACTGCATCGAAAATGTATTTTGTGTTCCGCAAATTCGTATCAAGAACAAACGGCGGGATATCTTTAGGGATATGTAAATCTGTTTGAATGATCTTTTGATTGGCATCCCAGAAATAATAGATCATCCCGTTTTCTTTCAACAGAAACAACAGGATTTCCAATTGGATTGCAGAAAAATCCTGAGCCTCATCAATGAGGATGCAATCAAAAAGTTCGATTTCATTTGAAAAAACCGCCTCACGCAAAGCAACGTCATCATATAAAATGCTTTCAGCCAACGAACCTTTCAACTGATCGCTGATAAATGGATGGAAATTGCCGGCAGTCAAATTTTCTTTGTCAGAAGCAAACTTCCGGAAATGTTCACCAAGGATTTGATTATAACAGACCAATAGAGTACGCAAGTTTTGACTTGCGGCAATTTCTGCTTTACGGGTTGCCAACAACGTTTTTCCACAGCCGGCACATCCAAAAATCGAAGCTCTTGGGATATATCGGATCAAATCAAGAAAACGATACTGCTCCTCGGTAAGTTCAAATACGATTTTCTCTTCATCACTGATCCAATGCGATAATTTGCGATCCAAAACAAAACTCGGAGCATAGGCCTTCTGCAAGTCCTGATGGATCTTCTGAGTCAGTTTCATGCTGAAAGGCTTATCTTCGCAAAAGTAATCAAGTATGTTCACCAAATGCTTATTTAGTTGCTGACAATGATAATCAAACAATGTGAATTCTTTTTTTGCTTCAAAGGGCAGAGTTCCCTGAATGCGATTGACATCGGTAAAAACGACACAGTAGCCAATATTGATATTTCGGCTGATTTGCTCATCATCAAAATCGTGCCATCCAGGCAGTTGAGTGATGGCTTGAATGAGTGCATACTTATTGCTGCGTGCTTGATGAAAAGGATTGGTGATGTCATGCATCTGTAAATCATTATCGGTGGAAGTCCATAACGAAGTGACGGGATCAAACGTAATAAAAACACCGCCTTTGACTTCTATAATCAATATTCCATGCTTGGGATGAGTACAGATGAAATCCGTCTCGCCATCCCGACGTTTACTGCCGGGGGAAGGCTTGCCATGCCAGTAAACACTGTGATACACGATCCAATCATTACTTAGCTGCTCTTTTAGTAACTGGAATAGTTTGCCTTCTCCACGATCCTTTTTTACAAATGTTTGTGGCAACGCACTGGGATACATGATGGCCATAAGTTTCCTCACTTATTTCTGATTTTATTATAGAAGAGGTGGACAAGTTTATCAATGATGCGATTGACATCGGATATCTCGAAAAAATACGGTTTTTATTAAAATCATCCGCCGAACTCAAGAAAAAGCTTTATAATGATAAAAAGGCAGGAAATACCATGACAGATAACCTCATCGCAATCGTCATAGCATTGGCAATCATTCAAATCATCCTACTGTTGATATGGATAAAGAAATCATCAGACCATCAAACCTTCGAAAAGTTCAGCTCGATTGAAAATAAACTGGAAAATCTTTCGGGTGATATTCTTCGTTTGGAACGTTTGAATCGGGATGACAGCATTCAAGACCGCGAGGAATTTAATCGTCAGTTTAAAGAAAACCGACAGGAACTGACGATGGTGTTAAGAAATTTCCAAGATATCCTGCAAAACAGTCTGTTGGAACTCAATAAAATGCAATCGGACAAATTCGATAACCTCTCAACGCGTCAACAGGATTTACTTGAAAAAGTGCGTGAAGCCATTGAAAAACGTCTGGAGTCCATTCAAAACAACAATGAAAAGAAACTGGAAGAAATGCGAATGACCGTAGATGAGAAACTGCAGGCATCCGTGGAAAAACGTTTTAACGAATCTTTCAAACTTATCAGTGAACGACTGGACATGGTTCAACAGGGACTCGGTGAGATGCAGACACTGGCTACGGGTGTCGGAGACTTAAAACGGGTGCTGACCAATGTCAAAACCCGTGGTACACTCGGCGAAATTCAGTTGGGAACGATTTTGGAGCAGGTATTGTCACCAACACAATATGAGAAAAACGCACAGTGCAATCCGGATTCGATGGAGCGGGTCGAATATGCGATCGTCATGCCGGGAAGAAACGAAAACGACAAACCTGTCTTGCTTCCGATCGATTCTAAATTTCCGATGGAAGACTATCAGCGTCTGGTAGAGGCATATGATACCAATACCAACTTGGAGCAAGTGTTAAAATCATTTGAAAACAGCGTTAAGAAGAATGCTAAAGACATTCACACCAAATATCTCAACCCTCCGACAACCACAGATTTTGGGATCATGTTTGTTCCGACCGAAGGATTATATGCGGAAGTTCTTCGCAGACCCGGACTGTTTGAATACTTACAGCGCGAACACAAAATCACAGTTGTCGGACCCTCGAATTTAGTTGCATTTTTAAGCAGTTTGCAAATGGGATTCAGAACTCTGGCCATCGAGAAGCGCTCCAGCGAAGTTTGGGAACTGTTGAGTGCCGTCAAAACAGAATTCGGAAACTTCGGAACAGTGTTGGATAAAACCAAGAAGAAACTTCAAGAAGCCACCAATGTGATCGATCAGGCATCGACGCGGTCAAGAGCCATTGAACGTCGTTTGCGTGATGTACAAGTGTTGCCGTCATCATCGGCCATTGAAATCGAAGCTGTTATGGAAGAGGATGCAGAGGATGATCAAACATAAACTGATATTAATCGCAGTCATGGCTTTATGGGGATCCTTGGGCATCTTTGTACGCAGCATCCCGATTTCATCACTGCTGCTTGCCTTTTCTCGAGCCATCATCGCACTTCCCATCTTGATGCTGGGTGTGAAGATGAGTGGTCAATCACTTAGACAGTGCTTCAAAAAAGAAAATATTCCGCTGATGATCAGTGGTGCTTTGATCGGGTTGGCCTGGGTATTGTTCTTTGCGGGATTCCGTTTGACCAGCATAGCCAACGTTACCTTCATATACAATATGTGTCCGATTTACGTGCTGATTTTATCGCCGATTTTATTGAAGGAAAAAATCAGCCGGTTTCAACTGCTGACGATCCTGATTGCTTTTTTCGGCTTTATTTTGATTATTGCCCAATCCATTGATTTTGCGGATGCTGCTTTTTTAGGAATCTTGGCAGCCACTTTATCCGGCATGCTTTATGCCCTGATCGTCATCATTAATCGCAAATATGCATCGCATCTTAGCGGCGAAGCCGTTGCTTTTGTTCAATTGCTATTTACACTGATCGTGCTTCTGCCTTTTGTGATTGGTTCCAATGCATTTACTCAGTTCAATGAAATGAACGCATTTGCATGGATCCTATTGCTGGTATTGGGAGTTTTTCACACCGGACTGGCATACATCGGTTATTTTCAGAGTTATAAAACATGCTCTGCCTCGACGGTTGCCCAGTTTACTTATCTCGATCCCGCCTTTGCCTTGTTGTTTGGATATTTCTTGGCGAATGAATCACTGACACTGATCCAAGGGTTGGGCGGATTATTGATCTTGGGATCAACATTTATCACACTTTTTATAAAAAACGAAAAAAAAGGAGTCATTTATGGAACATAAATCGTTGGCAGCTGAATTATTTAACAAAACGTGGGACTATTTGGATAATAAAGTACGTTCATCTCAAGATGATTTGGATATGATCACACTCGCTCATGCATCCTTGTATCACTGGATGCAAGTCAATAATCCCGAGTACATGTATATCGGCTACTGGCAGATATCAAGGGTATATGCAATGCTAAATCTTGGTGACACCGCACTTATGTTTGCAAAAGCATCACTGAAGGTTTGTGTGGATCATGCTTTTGAAGGTTTTAATCTGGCATACGCTTATGAGGCGATGGCACGCAGTCACGCAATCAACAATCAAAAAGAAGAAGCAAAAGAATACTCACAGCGGGCTGTCGACGAAAGTGAGAAAATCATGAAACAGGAACATCGTGAGATGCTATTGAGCGATCTTACTAGCATATTCGAAAACTAGTGTCCGAAAAAATACTCAACGAACAATGGTTAAAGGGTTGTATAACTTGAAAAGAACCGAATCAAAGCGGTTCTTTTTAATGTTGCTGTTTGTACAATTGTTATGTTTGTAAAAACTGTCATAATGGAGATGTGGGGGATAGGGATCGGGTAAAAAAGCGGGGGAGCTTTCTTTACCCGATAACTGCCAAGGTGATCATGAAACTATTTAAAATTATCTGGAAAGTAATAAAATGGCTGTTAGGATTCGGTTTGCTTTTGATTTTCATGTTGCTTTCTATTGTTAATTACGGCCTCAAACATATGAATAAATACTGATGGTCTAAGACCATCTTTTTATGTTAAAATTTGTTACAGAGAACAAAGAGGTGGCAACATGAATTTATCAACGACTTTCGCGATGCAGATGGTAGAGGAGTTGAGTGCAATCATCAATCAGCACATTAATCTTATTGATAACGACGGTACGATCATTGCTTCTACGGACAAAACAAGGATCGGCAGCACTCATATGGGAGCGAAGAAAATGATCGAAGAGGGAATGCCTTATTTGATCATTGAATCGGATACGGAATACATCGGTTCTAAAAAAGGTGTGAATTTGCCAATTGTGGTTGATGAGGAAGTTGTTGGCATCATTGGGATCACCGGCGATCGAAATGATGTCGAAAAGTATGGTGAAATCATCCGAAAGTTTACGGAAATGTATATAAGGGATGAAAATGTAAAACAATTAAAACAGCAGGAGGAGAAGATTCGCAGTCGCTTTCTGGAAAACTGGCTGATCAATCCCAGCTATTTTCTTGAAGGAAATTTCCATGAAACAGCGTTGACTTTGGGTGTGGATATCAATGTTTTACACAGGGTCATTCTCGTTACGTTTGTTTTTAATGATGGCACCGACGTTAAGAAAGATCAGCGACGCCTCGATGAGGCGACACGCTATTTGCGCAACTCACTGTGTGATAATCCAGGGTGTTACTATTTGCGCATCGGTACCAAACTGGTCTTTTTGGTCACGGAACTCGACGATGACAAACTAAGAGAAAAATGTATCAAAATCATCAAGAATATCGAAGGTAATTATCAATTGAATGTGCGTATCGGACTCGATGATCATGCGATGCACTACAAGCAAATTCACCAATCGTACTTGCAGGCCCAAAAAGCACTGACTTCTGCACTGACGATCAAGCATCAGTCTTTCATCAGCTATAAAGACTTGAACATTGAACTGTTCTTATATGAAATTCCGCAGATGATCCGTCAGGAATTTATTGATAAAATTTTCAATGGATTCAGCGATGATGAAATCAAGGAAGCGATCCGCATCCTGGATGTTTTCTATGGTTACGACGGCTCGATTGAGAAGACTGCGACCCACCTATTCATTCATAAAAACACTTTACAGTACAAATTGAATAAATTATATGAGCTGACAGGGCATAATCCTCGTCACAGCCTGGGAATCCCCATGTATTCATTGGCGATGGCTTTCTACAAGAATCGCAGCTGATATCTTTCGTAACAAAATAAAACGCTTACATTTGGTATGGAAACCATTACATAATGTCGTTATTTTTTCTATAATTAATCCAGGAGAACACTTTTTACGTGTTATACAGGAGGAAAGAATCATGACTGGTATTCCATTGATCATCACCTTTGTTATCTCGATCGTCATTATGATACTCGCGATTTCAAAATTCAAAGTTCACCCGTTTTTGGCCATTATGGGTATTGCCTTGTTATTGGCTATCGTCGTCGGTATCCCTTTAGTCGACATCGCGG
>PGZW01000058.1 GCA_002841515.1 Firmicutes bacterium HGW-Firmicutes-19
GCACAAAACTTGAAACGAATGCACATGTCGAATTATTGATATTAGACATCAAGGAAGATATTTGTAAATGTCTGGTCGGAAATGCGAAAGTCGTTAAACTAGGCAGCAAGGTAAGTTTTGGAAATGGAGAATTGATCGCCGAATGTATCGAAGTTCTTGATCAGGGTTTGCGTCGATTCCGGATGATCTATGAAGGGATTTTTTTGGAAGTATTACAAAAACTTGGTGAGGTGCCTTTACCGCCTTATATTAAAGCCAAATTGGAAGATCCCGACCGATATCAGACGGTTTATGCCAAAATCGACGGGAGTGCTGCGGCACCGACTGCAGGGCTACATTTCACTGAATCACTGACTCAGCAAATAGAAGACATGGGTGTTCAAATTACCGATATTACTTTACACGTCGGGCTGGGAACATTCAAACCTGTCGATAAAGAGGATATCCTTGAACATAAAATGCATGAGGAGTCGTACTGGATGACACAGGAAACTGCCGATATACTCAATCGTGCGAAGAATAGTAATCATCGCATTATTTGTGTCGGAACGACCTCAGCAAGAACGGTTGAGACGATCATCACACAATACGGCCAATTTAAAGAATGTGCAGGTTCAACGGATATTTTCATCTACCCGGGTTATACATTTAAAGCGGTAGATGCTCTCATTACTAATTTTCATTTACCCAAATCAACTTTACTTATGATGATAAGTGCCTTCTGCAATCGTCAACTAATTCTTGATGCTTACCAAGAAGCCATCCGTCATCGCTATCGCTTTTTCTCATTTGGTGATAGTATGTTCTTGACGAAGGGAGAATGATATGGACGCCAAAGGATATTATTTGATGGGTGAAGCCGAAATCGAGAAAGTCCGGCAGTTGCCTGAAAAACCGCGATTACTCATGCACTCATGTTGTGGACCATGCAACAGTTTTCCGATTGAATATTTATCACCCTATTTTCAGTTGACTCTCTACTTCAATAATCACAACATTTATCCTTATCAAGAGTACTTACGTCGTTTTGAAGAGTTGAAACGATATGTCGAATATTTCGAAAAGGAAAATGATGTTAGCATCGAGTTGATCCAACCTGTTTATGAAGATGAAATGTTTAATAAGGTATTGGCATCACGTAAGGATGATAGAGAAGGTCAACAGCGCTGCAGGATGTGTTATTCGATGCGGATGCAAGAAGCGTTTAAATATGCTTCAGACCACGGCTTTGGTTACATGACCACGGTGATGACGATCAGCCGTCAAAAGGATTCGGTGGTCATCAACAAGATTGCTGAGCGTCTTCAACCGCAGTTTCCACTGGTCCAATACCTTTATAGCAACTTCAAGAAGAACAAAGGGATGGATCGTTCTGTGCAGCTATCAAAAATCCATAACATGTACCGTCAAACGTATTGCGGGTGTATTTATTCATTTGAAGACATGAAAAATCGAAAAGGAATCAAAGATGAATAGTCTTGATTCCTTTTTTAGTTTATAATAAACAGTAAATATCCCAGGGGGTATAACTATGAACCATGTTCTAAACGAAATTTTGCTCAATATGGACTTAAGCGGTATCCGTCGTTTCAGTGAAGAGGCCAATCAGGTAGAAGGTGCCATTCGACTGACAATCGGTGAACCCATGTTTGACACACCTCAATCCATAAAACAAGCAGCCATTGATGCTCTGGTTGCCAATGACACCCATTATCCCTTTGCTCAAGGGCTTTTATCCTTGCGCAAAGCATGTTGCGAGTTTGAAAAAAAGACACAGGATTTAGATTATGAACCGAGTGAGGTTATCATCACACAAGGCGCGACTGGCGGTCTTTTCACTGCAATCAACGCAATCTGCCGACCCACGGATGAAGTCATCATACTATTACCGGCATTTACGATTTATAAACCGATCGTTGAATTTGCAGATGCAATCCCCGTACTTGTCGATATCAGTGAAGATGATTTTCAAATCAATGAACAGAAGCTGAGAAGCTATATCACGCCTAAGACAAAAGCAATCATCGTGAACTCGCCCAATAATCCCAGTGGGATAAATTTGAGCCGTCAATCCAATGACATCCTGGAAAAAATAGTCAAAGAACACGATTTGTACGTGCTTTGCGATGATGTTTACAATCAACTGATTTTTGAAGAGACAGATTTTTTGGTAAGACGTAAATCGATACGGAAAAATATCATTTATATACAAAGCTTTTCGAAACCTTATGCTATGACCGGTTGGCGTGTGGGTTATGTTATGGCTGATCAGCCGGTAGCAACTGAGATCGCCAAGGTTCAATCATATGGAACTTCGGGTGTTCCCCCATTTATCCAACAAGCGGCGATAGCAGCGTTATCAACGGATGTTTCTGACATGTTGGTGCAATATGAAAGCAATATGATTCTAGTGAGTGAACTGTTGACAAAACGCGGAATACCGTTTGTAAAACCCCAAGGCGCATTTTACTTACTGGTAGATATCTCACAATGCAATATGGATTCATGGACCTTTGCCAGAAAACTGTTGCACACCGAGAAAGTCGCCGTTATTCCCGGAGAGGTGTTTGGAACGTTGATGGATCGATATGTGCGCACATCTTTGGCAACGGATATAAAAATATCCTTACCTGCATTTGATAAAATCGCTGACTTTATCGTAAATAACCGACAAACAGTTGAGTAAAAGGAATAAACCAAGTATCATAAATAGAAGAGGGGTGAATCAGATGAAAAAACAAATAGTTAATTGTTATTTTGCATTAGCTGCGATCCACGTAACAATCACAATTGGATTTGCTCTTGTTTTTGGTATAAATCACCCGTTTTTCTCACATTATGAAATCAATAAAGTTATTGGTGTGATAATCGCGAGCATCGCTACAGCGATACCCTTGTATGCCATCGCCGGATTTCTGTTTGTGATAGCTAAAGAACATAAGAAGTACTTGTTAAAAGCTGCCGTTATCGCATCGTTGATATTTACAGCAACATTATCCGTTTTATGGGCGATTTCCTATTTATTGAGTACTAACGGTTTTTCACAAACGACATGGCTGATTTATATTTTGTCGAATTATCCAAGTGCCATCATCATGAATCGCATCATCAACTTACCGGATTTGCGATCACCATTGATGTTGTTGACCGCGACATCTCCGGCCATCGGATTTGTGTTTGGCGTCTTCATCCGCACCATAAATGAAAATACAAGCAAGGCAGGAAAATAGAATGGACAAAAAATATACACGTTGGATTCTACCGCTGTTGATTTTATTGGCATTAGGTCTGGCACTTCGAATCATTGAAGGGATCATGCCAGAGAATTTCCAGTCACCCTTATCCGTGGTCGCCACCGCAGCCCTGTTGTTTATGTTCGGGATGTTTTTAACACAACATAAAAAGCGCTCCTCGGGTTGGTTTAAGAAGTTACTCGTCTCTTTTATAATGTTGATCATCGTAGGTAAACGTCTTGGATGGATCGAGTTTGATGTTTTTTGGAGATATGTCAATGATTTAGGCATTAATCAGACGATTCAAAATGCCGTAATCATCTATTGCGGCTGGATATTTTTCGATTAGTCCCACTCAAAGAGCAAAGTACCGATACGAACCATCGTCGAACCGTTTTCAATTGCAATATTATAATCGCCGCTCATCCCCATCGAACATATATCGATAAAAGGATGGGCTTTTTTTAATATTACAAACCACTCGCTGGCTTCCTTGAACACTTTTTCCGTTTCATTTTTATCCTCACTCAATGGGCCCATGACCATGATCCCTCGAAGCCGGACGTTTTTAGAGTTTATAGCCGCTACCACAAGAATTTCAACTTCCTCTCGCTTGCAGCCATATTTCGTCGCTTCATCAGAAAGATTGATCTGAATGAGAACATCCATGACTTTGTCAATCTTACCTGCTTGTTTGTTTATTTCATTGAGCAGTCGGACAGAATCGACGGAATGAATCAGGCTGCACAAGGATACGACATCCTTAACTTTGTTAGTTTGCAGATGCCCGATGAAATGCCATTGCCACAAATCATTTGAATATGCCTTTGAAATGAGTTGCTGAACTTTGTTCTCTCCGAAAAAAAGTATGCCTTCATGATACAACTGCTCGATTTCTTCCCTCGAACGGTTCTTGCTGACAGCAACCAAAGTAACTTTTTCTTGTATCCTCTTGATAAACTCATTGCGATTTTCCATAGGCTTATTATAACAAAAAAAGCAGTGGGGTGGGTATCGATTGCGATTGATTAGTCAAATGAGAAACATTATAATTAGATTATGATACCGGGGGGTATATTATGTTGACACAATTTTTTGGACATTACAACGAAATCAGTTATCAGGATGTATTGACACCTTTTTCAAATGAGTATAATTTAATGCTGTTATTCAGTTTTTTGTTGGCGGTTGTGATTTTTGTGATTGGCTCAATCAATAATCCAAAACAAAATGAGAAAACGCTTAGGATTATTGTTTTTACAATCATTGCATTGGAAGTTTCACGTCAGATTTGGGCAATTTCAATGGGTAATTATTTGTGGTCTGAGATGCTGCCGTTGCATTTGTGCGGGATTCAGATATTTTTAATGCCTCTGATGCTGAAAACAAAGTCGCCTCTGCTTAAGAACTTTGTGTATCTTACTGCTTTTCCGGGTGCGATGGCAGCCTTATTGTTCAATGAGACAGTTTTTTATAAGTACCCGATATTTCATTTTCAGTCCATTCAGACATTTGTCATTCATACATTGATCATGATCGTTCCGATATTTATGATGGTGTATGAGGGGTTTCGCCCCAAACTAAAGTATATCCTTCCATCCACGCTATTATTAGCTTTGATTGCTGTTTTTGATGGTGTGGTCAATGTTATTACCAATGGTAACTATTTGTTCATTGCCTCAGCCCCGGCAGATACACCGATTGCCTGGATAGCAAATGTGACAGGTTGGCCCGGGTACATTCCGATCATGATCGTTCTTGTCGTTGTCATATGGCTTATTCTGGTCATACCTTTTACCATCATGGAGAAGTTCAACGCTCCGCTGAGGACCTCATCTTACAAGTTCAGAAAGCAAAGAAGGTAACTTATGAAAAAAGAACTAGCTTCGATCGTGTATCAGATTTGGCCAAGATCCTTTAAAGACTCCAATGGGGATGGAATCGGAGATTTAGGTGGTATCATCGAAAAACTGGACTATCTCAAATCATTGAACGTGACGTATTTATGGCTTTCACCTGTTTATGTTTCCGGTAATTACGATTATGGTTATGATATCGATGATTACTATAATATAAATCCGGAGTATGGTACATTAGAGCAGTTTGACCACTTAGTGACCGAAGCCAAAAAGCGTGGTATCGGCATTATTATGGATATGGTTGCCAATCATACGTCTAGTTCGCACATCTGGTTTAAAAAAGCTATGGAAAGCCCGGATTCACCTTATCGCGAATATTACTTTTTCAAAAAAGGCAAAAAAGGAAAAGAACCAAACAACTGGATCAGTCTTTTTGGCGGCAGCGCTTGGACCAAAGTTTCTGAAGACGAATATGTGCTGACTATGTTTGCCGAGCAACAAGTAGACCTAAACTGGGAAAACCCAAAAGTCAGAGACGGAATCGTTGAGATCATGAAGTTCTGGTTGAAACGAGGAGTAAGCGGCTTCCGGTATGATGTCATCAACATTATAAGCAAAATGGAAGGTCTTCCGGATAAAAATCCCCACAAAAAAGGATATCAGTTCGCCGATGACTATATCAACAGTTTACCAAAAGCATTTGATTACATAGAAGAAGTCATGGCAAAAGTAAGAGAAGAATTTGACCTGTTTACCGTTGGAGAAGGGATGCTTCTGACTCAAGATGCAGCCAAAAGATACAGCGATCTTAATAACCCGCTATTTGACATGATGTTTCAGTTTGACTTAGCTTTGATTGATTGTGGGCCTCTAGGCAAATATGATTTCCGGAAATTTTATCATTGGACGATCAAAGAATTCAAGTCGATCGTACGCAAATGGCAGATGGATATGCAAAACCGTAACTACTGGATGGCAAACTATTTGTCGAACCATGATCAACCCAGACACATTTCTCATTATGGACATGACAAAAAGTATCGTGTTGAAAGTGCTAAAGCCTGGGCGATGTTCAATTTTACGTTAAGAGGGACACCGTTTATGTATCAAGGGGAAGAAATCGGTATGACCGACTGTAAACTTGAGATGAATGAATGGAAGGACATTGAGGCTATCACCGATTATAAAGTGTTGCAGTCAATGATGAAACTTCCAGCATTCATTGCCAAAAGAGTCATTCAAAAGAAGACGCGCGATAATGCAAGAACACCGGTACAATGGTCAACATCTGCATACGCCGGTTTCTCGACGGTACAACCATGGATCAAGTTGAATCCAAATTACAACGAAATCAATGTTGAGCAACAGGAATATGACGCAGACTCCATATTGAATTTCTATCGAAGACTCACCCGATTCTACTTGGACCATCCGGTTCTGACCTTTGGAAGCTGGACCGAAATACTGGTTGATCATCCTCAAATTATTGCTTACATCCGCGAAGACGAGCACGAAAAATTACAAATCATCATCAATCTGTCCGCAAAACCGGTAACATTACTCATAGATGAACCGTTTGGTGAGGATTTATTGACGACCAAAAAGGAAGTTGCTCCTTGGAATCATAAAATGGTATTTGCACCGTATGAAGGACGCGTAAGCAGATTAAAGAAACATGAAAGCTGATCTTCACATTCACACCAGATATAGCTTTGATGGCGAGACTTCAGTCAGCGATATTTTCTCGATGGCCAAAAAGCGTCAGTTAGATTGCATTGCGTTAACCGATCACAACGATGTGCGCGCAAACATTGAGGCCTGTGTTTTCGATCGTTCTTTATGGATACCGGGAATTGAGATAGATTGTTACTACAAAAGCAACATTGTTCATATCGTCGGGTTAGGCATCGATTTTAATTCTGCCATCTATCGCACAATCGCAAGCAATTACTTAAACGAACTTGAGCGCATCATGAATATACGCATTCATGTTTTTAATCGTTTGTTCGATTTGAATATGCATATCAATCAAATTCGAAATAAAAATCCGGGCAAACTGATAACCAATGTTGAAATCACTCGCTATATGTTTGAACAATATCCGAAACATCCACAGTTTCAGAAATACTTAAATATTCTACCAGGCACCAACCCCATTGCAGATTTCTATTGGGATTTTTGTGCCATTGGCAAACCCGGCTACGTTAAAATGGTATTGCCGGATGCAAGAGATGTGATTCACTACATCCATCAGACCCGTGGAATTGCTATCTTGGCGCATCCGATGATCAGTGTCAAATCTTTGGAAGATGTCAAAGAACTGAAATCGTTGGATGGTATCGAAGTTTACTGTTCTTATCACGATCAACAGCAAGGTCTGAAGGTAAAGCAGTTCGCTGAAGATCAGAATCTGCTCATTTCGGCAGGAAGTGATTATCACGGGAAAAACAAGCCTTCAATCAATTTGGGTGATACCCATGAAGAAGGATCAAGTGAGGAATGGTTTCTGAAAATCAAAGAGGCGATTGCCCGGAAAAAATAATCAAAGAATACCACGCTAATAAGAATATCTGCTATGATATATCTTGAAAGGAAGTGATATTATGTTACAAGCAGGACAAAAAGCACCGGACTTTAACTTATTGAATGAGAAAGGTGAAAATGTAACATTAGCCGATTTCAAAAACAAAAAGGTAGTTTTATATTTCTATCCAAAAGATGATACTCCGGGTTGTACAACCCAAGCATGCTCATACCGAGATCATTTTAGTGAGTTTGTAAAAAGAGGATATCAAATCATCGGTGTAAGTAAAGATGATTTAAAAAGTCACCAAAAGTTTTTGGAGAAATATGAACTGAATTTTACATTGCTGAGTGATCCCGACACAACCGTAATCCAACAGTACGGTTGCTGGAAAGAGAAATCTTTATACGGTAAAAAATACATGGGTACAGCCAGAACGACGTTTGTTCTTGATGAAGAAGGGTTGATTTTAAAAGTTTTCGAGAATGTTGATCCAAAAGCAGATGTTCAACAGGTATTGGACTTTATCGATTCATTGTAATGAAGATCATCCTAATCTCTTTGGGTTGGATATTCGCAACGATTGGAATTGTCGGGGCCTTTGTACCTGTATTACCGACGACACCTTTTTTATTGCTTGCTGCATTTTTCTTTGCACGGGGTTCGCAGAAATTCCATGATCGCCTGACTCAATCGTCTCTTTACAAAAAACACGTTGAAAGCACGATCAGCGAAGGGAAGATGCCTGTGAAAACGAAGATAAGGATCGTTACCACGGCGTATGCAATGTTGTTGATTCCGCTGTTTTTAACTGATAGCCCAATAGTAAAAATAGTCATCGTCTTGTGTATGATCATAATCATGATCACCTTCACGGTCATAATCAAAAACAAACCCATCCACTAATCGGATGGGTTTTCTTTAACGAATGATTTTACGATGGTAACGAAAGTATCCACATCTTCTGAAGATATATCATGATGAGTCACTACTCGGAACACACCTTGACCTGGCGGATTAATTTTACAGTTGTTCGCCAACGCATAATCAACCAGCAGTTGTGGCGATTTTACCTTCAGTCGGAAATACACCATATTGATATCCCGAAGTTGCTCAAATACTTCGACTTCATTTATTTCATTGAGTAAACCAGCCAGCTTATGTGCATGAACATGATCATCACCCAATCGTTTCGTCATGTTTTCAATCGATATCAATCCGGCGGCTGCCAGAATGCCTGCTTGACGCATCCCGCCACCGAGCAACTTACGATTCTTGCGGGCTTTCTCAATAAAATCCTTGCTTCCGACCAACATCGATCCTACCGGTGAACATAAGCCTTTCGATAAACAAAACATGACAGAATCAAAAGGTGCGGTTAACGATTTGACATCACAGTTCAAAGCCACAGCAGCATTAAACACCCGAGCCCCATCCAGATGTACCTTCAATCCCAAAGAGTGTGCTGTATGGATATTTTCAAGCATCAAATCAACAGGCATGACCGTTCCGTTTGATAAAGCATTTTCAAGAGAAAGCAAGGATGTCCTTGGATTATGAATGTCCAAGGAACGAACGGCTTTTTGAATGTCATCAGGATAAATATAGTCATTTTCATGATGAATCGTCCGGATACTGACATTGGACAATACCGCGGCCGCACCGACTTCATGGGCCACGATATGATAATTAGCCCCTGTAATGACTTCATCACCGCGTTGGGTATGGGTCATGATGGCTAGCTGATTGCCCATCGTTCCTGATGCAACAAATAAACCAGCCGGATGACCTGTCACCTGTGCCGCCAGCTCCTCAAGCTTTTTTACTGTGGGATCATCCTGATACACATCATCGCCAACCAATGCTTGTGCCATCGCCTGACGCATATGTGGTGTCGGCATCGTCACCGTGTCCGAACGTAAATCAATATATTTCACAAATACCGCCTCATTTCTATGTCAGTATTATAACATTCATCTTTATTTTTCCATCCATTTAGTTTAAACTTATGTAGAAATGAGGGATATATGTGACATTTGCCTTTAACCCCCAAGTTCTCATTCAATGGAAATCTTGGGTTTATATTTTGACGGTCATCTTAACAATCGCTTTGACTTGGTACATATACAAGAAATACGCCTTAAGTAAATATCAGATGATGATTTTTATATTGTTGGTCATTTTCTGGTCAGCCATCAATATCGTGCGTGCGTATCGAAAAGCGTACGCTGTTTCATCCGGAGATATTGGCGGCTTAGCAATGGACGGGATCCTAGGTGCCAATATTGCGGCATCTTATGGACTTGTATCAATCTTTGTCCGCATGCCTGTTTTTGCGCTGAGTGATACATTAAAGTCGCGGCGTGCATTGATCGGATCGGCGTTGATGCTGGTTTTTCTAACATCCATTTGGGTCGTTTATCAACCGGATTACCTGAGTCTGATGTCATCTTCGCTGGCTCTTGGAGTCGGAGCGAGCATGTTAGCACTTTTTAATGTTTTTTTCTCAGAAACTTTCTCAACCAAACAGGCGATGGTGTCTGTATCGATTTTATCAATTGCACCGCTTTTAGCAGAGTTTATCGTTGCACCTTTACAATTTCTGGCAACTCAAAATCCGATCAAAGATTATGGATTGTTATGGGCAATCAGTGCCGGATTAGCTTTTGTCGGCTTTCTCTTTTTGTTTAGAGTAAAAGACAACAAAGAAAAAGTCCGAAATTTCAGTTGGAAGAAAATCGGTATCGCCTTACGTGATCAGAGGTTTTTATTGATTTGTGTTCTTGCTGTTGCGGTATCGTTCATTCGTTTTGCATCTAGCGGCAGCAACATGGTTGCCTATGCAAAAACCGAAGACGTACTGATGGCTGATTTTCTGATCGCTTATCTTGATGTCATTTTCTCATTGTTTCAATTGGTAGCAGGAGTTATTGCCGGATTATGGCTAAAGAAGAAGATTGGTGTCAAAAATACCTTGTTGTTGGGCTTAAGTGCCAGCCTGTTGTTTACAGCTTTGGCCACAACCGTTACAAATCCGGTCATTTTGTTTGTTGCGTACAGTCTTAACGGTTTTGGCTATGGAATTACATATAACGTTTTATTAGGATTGGCTTTGCAGCCTTTTGCGAAAGATATGCGAGAGGTCACCATGGGAATATATCAGACATTCTTTGCCATCGGGATATATTTTGGTGATAAGATCTATGCCTTGATTCTACAGAACATTCCTTCTACATTTGAGGGGTCTGCTTTATATCAGCTGGTTTTCACACTGATCAGCGGTTTGATCGTATTGACCATGTTATCCATAGTTATCGGTTTTAATAAGAAAAATCAGGAGTTTATCGAATCATAAACCAAGGAGGGACTATGAACTTATTTGTACCCATCCATCATCATGAGCAATTAGCATCATATTCTTTATTGAAAGTCAGCGCCGTCATTCTTTCGACGGCTTTTTGTTCATCAAAGACGCAACATCCATTGACCATGGATGAGTTGTCATCCATATCTAGCAAAGCAGAGGACCTAAACTTACCTTGGTATTTATCGGTTAATCGGATGATATTACAAAATGAGTGGTCAACTTTTGAACAAGAAATCAAACATATCAACACGTATCATCCAACGGGTTTTATCGTTTCCGATCTTGGGGTCATGCACTATCTAAAGAAGCGTTACCCCGATAAAAAAATCGTTTTACAAACAGATACGACCATAACCAATGTTCAAGATGTTGAAATCTTGCTGTCTTTGGGAGCAGATCTAATCGCTTTGGCCAGGGAATTGACATTCGACGAAGTCATTGACATCGTCCGATCTCATGGAGATCGTGTGATGATCTCCGGATTTGGTTACCAAAGCATGAGTACTTCGAGCCGACCGTTAATGAGCAATTATTTTGAACATATCAATAAAGATATCGATGTTTTGTATAAAAGATTTACTTTGCAAGAGGAAGGTCGCTTGGAGCGATATCCGGCTATGCAAGACAACCATGGATTCCATATCTTTACGGCATCCGTTTTGGAAATCTTCAACGAAGTAAAAGCTTTGCAAGATATTGGACTTAATCATCTATTCATTGATTCGTTGTTTATTGATGACGAAACGATTCAAATAGTGATTAAGGTGTTCAATGAAGATTTAGCTGTTGATCTTGCTTTGGCTGAGATTTCGAAAAAATACTCATTTTCTAAAGCACTTTACTACACCCCGACTAGTGCAGTGAAGGGGGTGAACCTGTGAAACGACCGGAATTATTAGCGCCGGCAGGAGATTTGGCCCGTTTGAAAACTGCGGTTCACTTCGGTGCGGATGCAGTATACATCGGTGGTAAAAAGTTTTCCTTGCGTTCAAGAGCTAGCAATTTTGACTTAGATGATATTGAAGAAGGTGTACGATATGCCCATCAACATCAAGCCAAGCTGTATGTAACCGTCAACATGATTCCGCATCAGGAGGACCTTGAAGGACTGGAAGAGTATTTACGGGCACTGGATCAAATCGGTGTGGATGCTGTTATCGTTGCTTCACTTTACATAGCGAAAGTTGCCCGCGATATCAGTGAGCGGATGGAAGTGCATTTGAGCACTCAACAATCTTCCGCCAATATCGAAACCTTGAATTTCTATAAAGATTTGGGAATCGATCGAGTCGTTCTGGCGAGAGAATGCTCACTTGAAGATATTGAGCAAATCGTCAATGGACAAACGATGCCGGTTGAAGTGTTTATTCATGGGGGCATG
>PGZW01000059.1 GCA_002841515.1 Firmicutes bacterium HGW-Firmicutes-19
TTGAATGCCTTCATAACCATCTCAAACCTGTTTGATTCTAAAAAGTGTCTGGGCAAGCACCACATCTCCGGTGCTATATCCATATTTGTTGTTCACTTCCATAAAATGGTCAATGTCTACATCGATCAGGACACTACCCTGATGTTCATTAAGAGTATTAGTGATGAGGGGATGATTCATTTCTTTACTGATCATAATAGTTCCTCCTTGATTGTTGATGGTGTATCGGATCGGCGAAAATATCTGACTGTTTAATTGAGTCGCACGATATTGGGTGATCGTGATGCCAAAATAGCGCTTGAATGCCCTATAAAAGGCTTCATGAGACTGATACTGATATTTGAGTGCGATTTGATAGGCACGTTGATGGTGATGTTGACATTGAAAGGCAACTTCGGACAGTCGTCGGTAGCGGATGTATTGATTGAGCGGATAACCGGTAACTGCTTTAAAAAGCGGAGTAAACGATGATTTACTTACACCGAGCCAACGGAAAACATCGTCTGACTTGATCTGTTTGGCCAGATTC
This sequence comes from Firmicutes bacterium HGW-Firmicutes-19, assembly GCA_002841515.1. Lineage (GTDB taxonomy): Bacteria > Bacillota_I > Bacilli_A > Erysipelotrichales > Erysipelotrichaceae > UBA2227. The sequence goes on from PGZW01000059.1 coordinate 530, forward strand.
GTTTCAATCCACTGTAGAGCTTGTTCAATCGTACTCAATGCATCCGTATCAAATTTCATAACATCACCGATCCGCTGATATCATTGTAAATCAAAAGGAAGTGGATGAATATGACATTTTCGCCATTTCGTGTTTATACGTAACGGTGGAGTGATATAATAAATGTATATATTGTCAGAGGTAAGTTATGATCGAAAATCAGTGGTATGCGATTGCGCCGGAAAAAATGATTCCACCAGGGAAAATGTCGGGGATTAAACGATTGGGAAAAGAATTACTTATTTTTCACACATCCGATGGAAATTGGGGTTGTCTGGAAGATTTGTGTTCACATCGCGGCGTGAAACTGTCTGCCGGCAAACTAAAGGAAGACGGGTGTGTTGAGTGTCCGTTTCATGGTTTGCGTTTTAGCGCGACAGGGGATTGTATGCTTATACCGGCCAACGGTAGAAACACGTTGGTCGAACAACGCTATAACGTCCGCAGTTATGCCATACAGGTAAAACACGGGATCATCTATGTGTTTAACGGGGATAAAAACCTGGCGACCTCACAAGTTCCTTTTTTCTCGGATTTTCTTGATGAAAGTTTCGTTTTCAGTGAAATCGCGGACACCTGGGATACGCATTATTCAAGAGCCATTGAGAATCAGCTGGATGTGGTGCATTTGCCTTTTGTTCATCACAATACGATCGGACGGGGTTATAAAACGCTGGTCCACGGACCGAAGACGGTGGTGATCGAGGATACCATCATAACCAGTGCAGACAATGAAGTCGATCAGGGACAGCGTCAACGCAAGTCGCAAGAATGTGAAATCAAACCGGATTTGCAGTTGCGTTTCAAATATCCAAACATTTGGATCAATATCATCGCCAAGAAAATCAAGGTTTTCGTATATTTTGCGCCAATCGATGATGAGCAAGTCATTCTTTATTTGCGCTTTTATAACTGCATCACACCGTTTAAATCTGTCAATCGGTTGATCGCATTCTTTGGCAAATATGCCAATCTGATCATCGAACGTCAGGATAAGCGGGTTGTCAACACCCAACGTCCCAAAAGAACGCAGTTACGCATGGGTGAAAAGCTTATTCAAGGAGATCAGCCGATCGTCGTTTATCGCAAACTGCGCGAAGAGCTGATCGCAGCAGCAAAGGGGAGTCAATAATGGAGTTTATCGCATTGATTGGGGATCATCCGGTTCGGCTGATATTAAGCAATCCTTTAAAAGAATATCGTAAAAGTGACATTCGTTTGATTTCCGGAGATCCGGACTTTTATCAGTGCGCACGCTTTACGGAGACTCAGGTATTTCACTTCAATTTTGCGATCGATAAATTGCATGAGTTTTTGATGAAGGAATTTTCGCATTACCGTCAAATCGACGCTTGGGGCGAGCAGTATATCTGGAATTTGAAGCGAACGAAGAAAGATAAGATTTTATTAAGCAAAAAATCAAATGATGTCAAAATCGATGTCGGTCCTCACAATCGAAAGAAGTCCTATATTTTGCAGGATGAAGTCATCGTTCCAGCGCTTGTTGATTTGAAAATCATGGATGAGAAAGGCAATGTATTGCCTTCGCGTTACGATAAATTCAAGCAAATCAATCGTTTTTTAGAAATGATTGAGGATGTCATTGAGAAAGAAGACAAAACTCAGTGGAACATCGTGGATTTTGGCTGCGGGAAATCCTATCTGACTTTTATTGTTTATGACTATCTGACGCGCATCCGGAAACTGGATGTGTCTATGGTTGGTTTGGATTTGAAGGCGGATGTCATCTCTGCGTGCAATCTGACAGCGCAAAAATACGGCTATGACAAGTTGCGTTTTCAGTTAGGGAACATCAAGGATTTTAAGAGCGATCGCGATATCGATATGGTCATCAGTCTTCATGCCTGTGATACTGCGACGGATTATGCATTGAATCAAGCCATTCGCTGGAACGCCAAAATCGTCATGGCGGTTCCGTGTTGTCATAAGGAATTGTTACATAAAGGCGATTTCAGTGAAGTTGCGATGATCGGTGCTTATGGATTAAGCAAAGAGCGGATCAGTGCCTTGATGACAGATAACTACCGTGGTGCTTATTTGGAGAAAATGGGCTATAACGTTGATATGCTCGAAATGTTCGATTTATCACACTCCCCAAAAAACATTTTAATCCGGGCAGTAAAGACCGATCGTAAGCAAAGTCAGAAATCAAAAGATGTCATCGAGCAAATCGAGGGAAATCTGAAGGTCCGATTGTGTCTTGGCCGGTTGTTGGAGGGTGAGTGATGTTTCGACGAAAGAAAACGGTCAGCGATGGGGAAATCGCGTTGGAACTGGTTGTGAAAACGCCGGGCAATAAAGAGAAAAACTGGGTCGCCTCCAACATCTACGATATTCGCAGATTGGAAGATAAAAAAGTCGTCGGACGCTGCGATATCCGGTTTGGCATGAATCCGGATTTGTATTATATGGGTAATATCGGTTATGCCATTTATCCGCCGTACCGGGGGCAGCGTTATGCCGCCAAGGCAACAAAACTGCTGTTTGAAATCGCCCGAGCGAACAAAATGAAGGAAATCATCATCACGTGCAATCCCGATAACTTTGCTTCTCGGCGCACTTGCGAATTGGCGGGATGCCTACTAAAAGAGATTGTGGATGTGCCGGCGGGTCATGAACTGATCGAGCAGGAAGAATATAGTAAGTGCATTTACGTCAAGTCGTTGGTATGATAAGGCTTACAGGGGTCGTTTGATAGAAAATGTTACGAAATGTTTGAAAAAAGGGGAACTTTGTTTCCCTTTTTGGTGTTTTTTGGTTATAATCACCATGGGTGAAATTATGATTAAACTATTTGCTACCGATTTGGATGGGACGTTGCTCTATGATGGTAATGGCTCTCATCACAATACAAACTTAACAGAAACAAGAGTCGATCTGATCAATCAATTGAATCAGAAAGGGATACACTTTGCGATCGCGACCGGTCGTGATTATTTTACACGCCATAAAATCAGCGAACAAATCGGTTTTTCGATCGATGCTATCGGCTCCAATGGCTGTTGCGTCGTTGTCAATGAAAAGCTGATTGTCAATCACACGTTGAAGTGGGATGTCATGTTCAAGCTTCACGAAGAATTAGTGAAAATCGGCTTCCCGTTTGAACTATTGACCATTGACAGTGAAGGCCGTCATGCGATGACCAATCCGAAATCCCATGTTTTCTTTGTGTTCAATCACATGAAAGCGAATGGGGAAATTCGTTCGTTTACCGAGGTCCCGTTGTTGGAATGGGCGAAACGCAGCGAGTTTGAACCCAACAAAATCGTGATCGTCGTTGAAGAGCATCGTGATGAAATGATGGACAAATTGTGGCCGTTTATTGACAAATATAATCTGGACATGTTTTATTCCGGTCCGATTTATATTGAAGTCATGCCGAAAAACGTAAATAAAGCATCCGGTATCGAAGTGTTGATGCGTTATTACAATATCAAGGAAAATGAAGTTGCGGTCATTGGTGATTCAATGAATGATGCGGCCATGCTTTCCCGCTTTCAAAACAGTTACGTCATGTCTCATGCCAGTTCCGATGTATTGAAACTGGGCAAAAAAGTCGTGGAATCCGTGGATGAAGCTTTGATGGAAGTGTTGGGGATATCCCATGCAGACATTTAATCTTCATACCCATACCGTTCGCTGTGGTCATGCCAGCGGTGAAGATGAAGCCTATGTTTTAGCCGCCATCGCCGCCAAAATAAAAGTCTTGGGTTTCAGTGATCATGTGCCATGGTCAACCGCAAAGCTTTTTACCGATCGGATGGAGATGAATTTGAAAGATAACTATCTCAGTTCGATTGAGAGTCTGAGACAAAAATATAAGAATGAAATCACGATTTTATCGGGATATGAATGCGAATATTTTCCAGACTTGGTGGATGAATTGAAACTGAGAAAATCCGAAGTCGATTATCTGATTTTAGGACTACATAATCCTGAAATGGACGTCCGGGATTTTGCCCGACATAATGACGATGAGGACTTGCTTGATTATGCACGGTTGATGGAAGAGGCGTGTGATAGCGGGTTGTTTACCTACATCGCTCATCCGGAATATTTTATGAAGGGTAGAAATTCGTGGAATCAGCGGTGCATCGATGTGACGCATCGCATATGCAAAGCAGCTGAAAAAGCGAAGTTGCCGATGGAAGTCAATCTCAACGGCATGCGTTACGGGTTGCAAAATTACGGTGAGTTGGGCGATCGGTATGCCTATCCGTTTTACGAGTTTTGGCAGATCGTCGCGCAGTATGATATTGAGACTGTCTTCGGGTTTGACGCCCATAAACCAGTTACATTAACGGAAGATTTCCGTTATAATAAAGTTATGGAAATCCTTAATGATTTGTCGTTTTCTTGGATAGAGGATCCTTTTAGCATCATCAAATAGGGGAATGTGGTGAGGAAAGTTGATTAGACTGGCAAGATATGTAATTCGCAAGCGCATTGTGGTAGCCGTGATGATTTTAGCACAGCTGTCATTTTTGATGCTTTTTGTTTATTCGCTGAGCCAATATGCATTACCGGTGTATGCCACGTTGATTGCACTCAGCATCGTCGTCGTCATTTACATCGTCAATCGTCCCGACAACCCTTCCTATAAACTGTCGTGGGCGATTTTGATATTGGTCGTACCTATTGTTGGTGGTGTATTGTATCTGATTTTCGGGGGCAAGAAAATACCAAAGGCTTTGCGTAAGGAGATGGTTAAGTCTTCCAATGAAAATGCTCCGTTTATGATTCAGGAACCGGCAGTGCTTAATCAGATCCGCCACTTGGATCCCCATATTTTCAAACAAATCAATTATTTATGGCGTAACAGTTATTTCCCGGTATATAAAAATACTCAAACCGAATATTTTGATCTTGGGGAAGCAAAGTTTGAAGCGTTGAAACGTGAGTTGAAAAAGGCAGAGAAATTCATATTTCTTGAGTATTTCATCATCAAAAGAGGGCTGATGTGGGATACTATTAAAGAAATCTTGGTTGAAAGAGTAAAGGCCGGGGTAGATGTCCGGGTGATTTATGATGATTTTGGTTGTCATGAACTGCCCCATGATTATAACGAACATCTTAACGGTTTGGGAATCAAGACGTATGTGTTTAATCCATTGAAGCCGCGTTTGGCCATTTTGATGAATAATCGGGATCACCGGAAGATTGCGGTCATTGACGGCAAAGTAGGTTTTATCGGCGGAATCAATTTGGCAGATGAATATATCAATGTCGTCGAGCGTTTCGGACATTGGAAAGATACGGCCGTAATGATCAAAGGGGAGGCTGTGTGGAGTTTGACGGTGATGTTTTTGACATTTTATAATTACTTGTCAAAAAGTAATGAAGATATCATGCAATATAAGAATACGGACGTACCCGAATATATCACCGATGGTTATGTACAACCGTTCTCAGACTCTCCGACCGATGATGAGCAAGTCGGTGAGACCGTGCATATGAATATCATCAATTTGGCGAAGCGTTATGTTTATATCATGACACCCTATCTGATCATTGGATATGAGATGCAAAAGGCTTTGATCACAGCCGCTAAAAATGGCATCGATGTGCGATTGATGGTTCCTCATATTCCGGATAAGTGGTATGTACATGCAATCACCCGATCGAATTATGAGCAGTTGATCAAAGGTGGCGTGCAGATATTTGAGTACAAACCTGGATTTATGCATGCGAAATCACTGGTTGCGGATGATGAAGCCGCGATCATCGGCACGACCAATATGGACTTCCGCAGTTATTATATGCACTTTGAGTGTGGTATTCTTTTCATTGAAAGCAAGATCATTCGTGATTTAAAAGATGACTTTATCCAAACGCAGAAGCAATGCATCGAAATCACGATGGAAGACTGTTTAAGGGTTCCGACGTTAAAACGTTGGGGACGTGCGGTATTGAATTTGTTTAGCGGATTATTATGAGGTGAAACATGCAAAAAATTGGATTAGTACTTGAAGGCGGCGGATTGCGTGGCGCATACACAGCCGGCGTATTGGCTTGGCTGATGGATCATCATATAGACTTTGATTTTGCAATCGGTATTTCTTCCGGAGCACTTTTTGCCTCATGTTTTGTGGCAAACATGCGCAGCCAGCTTTCGGAGCTGGCGGTGGAGTATGCATCTCGCAAAGAAAATGTCGGTTGGTATCCGATTTTAAATGAAGGAACTCCGGTAGGATATAACTACCTTTTTGAGACTGTCATCAATCAGAAGTTGAAACTGGATGCATCCAAAGTCCGTCAGGCAAAAACGAAGATGGAGTTTGGGCTTTATGATCTTGCTCAACAAGCAACATTATGGCTGAGCAATAAAGATGCCGATGACCGTTGGCTGAATATCCGGGCTGCTTGTACACTACCCATTGCCGGTCGCAGCGTGTCGATCAAGGGGAAGAAGTATCTTGACGGTGGATTGACATCGATGATTCCAATCGAGCGATCCGTGGAAAATGGTTGTCAAAAACATTTCGTGGTGACGACCAAGGATATCTCGTTTGTGCGTAAGCCGAATTCCAAACCGCTTCAGTTTCTGCTCGATCTGATATACATCCGCTATCCTAAAATGCTCAAAGACTTCCGTAAGCGCACCGATGTTTACTATCGTCAGCGCCACGAAGTTGCAAGTTTGGTTGAAGAAGGCAATGCCATGCATATTTACCCCTCGAAAAACCTGGGTGTCAAAAGGTTCAAAGGTGACAGGGATCAGCTTCAGGCGTTGTTTGATTTGGGCTATGCGGATTGTGAAGCTCAACGGGGTCAGATCATTGACTTTGTGGAAAGGCGGTAACCTATGAAACTTATCTCTTGGAATGTCAACGGTCTTAGAGCCGTGGTCAATAAAGGATTTATGGACTTCTTTAATGAGGTCAACGCCGATGTTTTTTGTCTTCAGGAAACCAAGATGCAACCCGATCAGCTTGTCTTGGACTTGCCGGGTTATCATCAGTATTTTAACAGTGCCGTGCGTAAAGGGTATTCAGGAACTGCCGTGTTTACCAAAGCAAAACCGCTTCAAGTGACTTTTGATATCGGCATCGAACATCATGATCAGGAAGGCCGCGTCATTACCTGTGAGTATGAAGATTTTTTCTTAGTCACAGTATATACACCCAACTCACAAAATGAGTTGGCACGACTGGACTATCGGATGCAATGGGAAGATGATTTCCTTCAATATCTAAAAAAGCTTGAGCAGGTCAAACCGGTGGTCGTTTGCGGGGATTTGAATGTCGCTCATAAGGAAATCGATTTGAAGAATCCGTCCTCTAACCGTAAAAATGCCGGGTTCACGGATGAGGAGCGAAACAAATTCACCCAGTTTCTCAATAATGGATTCACGGATACCTATAGATACTTATACCCCGATACCAAAGACGCTTATACCTGGTGGTCATATATGAACTTTGCCCGCAAGAACAATGCGGGGTGGCGTATTGATTATTTCGTAGTTTCGAAACAACTCAATGAGCATATTGTGGATGCGATGATCTATCCGGAAGTAATGGGCAGTGATCACTGTCCGGTCGGCTTGATCTTAGCTGAGATTTGAAACATAAATCTTAAATAAATGGGGGATGTTTATGAAAAAAATCATAATTGCGACATTAATATTGACCGTCATTCTTCTTTTGATTACAATCTCGCCGTATGTAGAGCGGATTGAGGTATTCATGATTATTGGCTCAATATCCATAATTTCGATTATTTACAACTTGTTTTTAAAAACCAATCAGAAAATAGGTCAGGTGATTATCAGTTCTGCCTTCATCGGTTTTCTTTTTTCTTATATATTTTCTTTATTTGACCTAGTTGTGGACCATTACAAAGTTATCCAGGGAGTACCGGATGGAAGGTTTTTTACATTAAGCGAAACATTATCGGAGTTTTCAGATGATTTATTTATTATTGCTCTGCTCGTCATGATTGCAGTTACTTTAATTACTTTTGCAAGTACAACAATAATCTCGAAATCTGTAGGGAAATTGCATAATACATGAACATATTTTTCTCAAAATATGTGTTTGGGAGCTTTTCATGAGTTCCCTTTTTTAATGGAAATTTCGAAGTATATGATCAAAGTATTGATAACTTCCGATTTCTTCCATTACTTCTTTGAGTTTACTGAAAGTCTTGCACGACTCTATGTTCAAAGAAAATATGTTGATCATTGGATCATCGATGGTGGAGTTGAGGCGGATGAACAAGAAATCTTCAGCGGATTTCAGAAAGATTACCAATCCCTATCGTTTGAAAGATCCCGAAAAGGTTCACTTGATGGACATATTGAAAATCAATCCTCAATGGATGTTTGAAGATGTTGAATCATCCCAAAACTTCAAGAAATGTCATAGCTTTGGTTATGCTGTTTAGCAGTTAAATGACAGACCTGGACGGATCGTTCGGGTTTTTTCAATGAAGTAAAGCAGAATTCCACCATAGTCTTTCATTGGCTAGGATTTTTCTATAGTTGATACTATAAAGTATTAACAACAATGGTTAAATACATCAATAATGATGTATAATATGATCGACCAGATGTTTGTGGAGGATTCAAACATTGAATGTTTATACTTATAAAACAGCTGGTGGAAAAGATTTGATAATTGAGTTTATCCAATCATTGGACAAACCAGAAAAAGCAGAAGGAATGTTAATACTCAAAATTTTAAAAGATGGAAGTTCAGTTGAATTAGCAAAACTAAAAGCAGAGAGATTTGATGGTGCGATTTGGGAAATTAAGTTTAAGAACCATAATCGAATCTTCTTTGTTTTTGAAAACGAGAATGATATATATTTATTACATGCATGTAAAAAGCAGAAAAATAAGACAGAATTAAAAGATAAAAGGTTAGTGTTTCAGCGATGCAAAGAGATGCTAAAAAAGAGGTGAGAAATATGCCGTTTGAAAAAATTGACATTGAGAAAATCCTAAATGATGAACTCAAAGATCCGGAGTTTAGGTTTTATTATGAGAAGATATCACGAGAATATGATTTGATTGAGCAGTTGGTTGCGTTGAGAAAAAAGAAAAAGATTACACAGACCCAACTATCAAAAATTGCGAATGTATCACAACAAGCTATTTCAAGACTGGAGAATGAGAAACACATTCCCAAGATCGATACCTTGTTGAAAATCGTTCATGGGTTAGGTGCTGAGTTAACTGTCACCGAAATATTCAAATAAGACTGAAAAAAGCACCTTCTTAACAGAGGATGCTTTAAAATTGATTGAAAGGAAACTGATCGGGCGGATAACAGGAGAATGTAATCAACTCCTTTGATATCGGATGAGGGAATGTTAATTCGGTTGCCCATAGAGCAATCTGCTGACCGGGTTTCGCAGACGAATGATAACGCTGATCCCCCCAAAGCGGGGTTTTTCGAGATGCGAACTGAACGCGGATCTGATGGGAGCGTCCGGTCATTAACCGCACGGTACACAAACTAAGCTCACCGATCATTTTCTTGCTTAGTACAATCAGTTCACTGTCCTTGCCTTTGGGATCAATGCGAACCGTGTTGGTCTTCTCATCTTTGAGCAATCGATCCGAATATTTACCAATCTTGGGATCTCCGAGACATACCAGTGTATAGATTTTATCGAGCTGACGCAGTCGTACGGACTCGGATAGCCGCGATGCGGCTTTGGATGTCTTCGCAAACACCATCACCCCACCCACCGGACGATCCAACCGGTGCACAAGTCCGACAAAGATGTTGCCTGGCTTGTCATACTTTTCTCTGAGGTAGTCCTTGATGATCGTCAACATATCCATGTCTTCGGAAACATCCTGTTGAACTGGAATGTTGACAGGTTTGACTACGACGAGGATATGATTATCCTCAAATAATACTTCTAACGGAACCATAAGCCCGTTACTCCACAAGGTAAGACCAACTGTCGCAATTCGATCACATTGCCGATTTCACTGACTTCGACCTGACCGTCAAATTCCGACAGGATGGTCGTTTTCAGTATGTTTTCGATCGCTGTCACGGACAGTCCGGTCGTATAGCTGTTTAAGACAAGAAACAAAGCATCTTTATCCAATATCTTCATGCACTCCGTAAGCAACGGTACCAGTTGTTCTTCCAACTTCCACATTTCACCGTTGGGTCCGCGGCCATACGACGGAGGGTCCATGATGATGCCATGATACGTTCTGCCTCTTCTGGCTTCCCGTTGCACGAATTTTACGGCATCATCAACGATATAACGGATATGCTTATCCTCAAGTTTGGAGAGTTTGGCATTTTCCTTCGCCCATTCCACCATACCTTTTGCCGCATCGACGTGTACGACCTCGATGACATTGGACTCCATCGCAGCCGCCATCGTCGCGCCGCCGGTATAGGCAAACAGATTGAGGATCCGCAGGTTTTTATTTTCACTGTTTTTAATGCGATCCCGCATCCAGTCCCAATTCACGGCCTGCTCGGGAAACAATCCGGTATGCTTAAATGCCGTTAAGGATACTTTAAACGTCAGATCACGATAATTGACCGACCAGTAATCCGCAAATTTCTTTTTGATTTCCCAGGCACCGCCCCCGGATTTACTGCGATGGTAGGTTGCATCGTTGTTATTCCAGCGATGATCACCGCCTTTGGGCCAAAAAGCTACCGGATCCGGACGTCTTACCGTCACTTTGCCCCAAACTTCCAATTTTTCGCCATCACCGGCATCCAGACAACGGTAGTCTTTCCAATCTTTACTGTAACGAATCATGTTGGTCACCTCGCCGATATTATAGCACATTGCTTCGGGTTTCAGTTATCACATCCCCCATAGCATGCTATAATAATGCAGAGGTGAATCTATGACGCAAAGACTCAATTTAAACCCGCAACAGTCCGCGGCGGTAACGACCACCTCGCGTTACGTACGGATCATCGCCGGTGCGGGCAGCGGTAAGACCCGGGTACTGATTACCCGGATCGTCCATCTGATCGAAGAACTCGGCGTACCCCCCAGCAGTATATTAGCCATCACATTTACCAATAAAGCCGCCAATGAAATGAAAGAGCGGATTTTAAGAATGCTCGGAGATGTGGGCCGCGGTGCACATATATCCACGATTCACTCCTTGTGTGTAAGGATTTTGCGTGAAGATTCGATGCGTATGAAACTGCCAAGAAACTTTACGGTATTGGATTCGGAAGATCAGAAAAGCATCATCAAAGAAGCACTAAAAGAACTCGATATCGATCGCCAGCGCTATTCGATGGGACACCTTCTGGACTACATCGGCAATAATAAAGGTGCGGAAATCACGCCCCAACGGGCGGTCGAACTGGCCGGAAATATGTTTGGTGAAAAAGAAAAAGCAAGGATTTACCGATACTATGTCAATAAATGCAATGCCCAGTACTTTCTGGACTTCGATGATTTGCTTTTGGTGACGGTAAAAATGTTTAAAATGCATCCGGATTGTCTGGCGAAGTGGCAGCGCCGCTTCAATTTCATCCATGTCGATGAATTTCAGGATGTCGATGGTGTGCAGTACACCTTGATCAAACAGCTGACCGGAGAGCATAACAGCGTGTATGTCGTGGGTGATCCCGATCAGACGATTTAC
>PGZW01000060.1 GCA_002841515.1 Firmicutes bacterium HGW-Firmicutes-19
CGCAACTTCAATGACGATTTCATCGCCATCCACGATATCCGTGTATAGAATTGCGGGAGTGTTGTCTTTGGTGTTTTTGCGATCGAAAATGGGATCATCAACGATTGATTTTCGCAAATAACCGACATCGTAGGCTTCGCGTACACCTTGATTGACCGCACCCCTAAGAGAACCGTCAACGATTTGTACATCTTGACCGATCGTCATCCGTACCACGATCATCCCGGTATCCTGACACATCGGTAGGCGGTTTTCAGAAGCTGTTTCACTGTTCTCTAAAAGAATCTTCAGAATATTTTTGGCTAGTCCCGGATCTTCTTTATTCATATAAGCGGTAAGAGTTTCTTCCATTTTCGGGCTGTATCTGTATTGAATGGACAGACACGCATCCTTGATGGCATCTTTAATCTTCTCGGCTGTAATCTTCTTGGTTTTCATCATCTTCACGCTCGCTTTGCTCTTTGTTTTTCTTTAACAACAACTTGCGACCCGGAATTCCCGGTTTCGTCATGGTTTTCGCATTCAGAATCAATTCCAACTCTTGAGGATCAATCAAATTGCTTTCCAATAAAATTTCCTTCAACTTACGATTTTCAAATAAGGCTTGCTTCGCCAAACGGGATGCCGTAGCATAACCGATATGAGGAGCGACGGCTGTGATGGTTCCGATGGAAATATCCACAAGTTCCTGACAACGATCTACGTTAGCCTCAATACCATCGATGGCATTGATACGCAAGGTATAGCAGGCATTGGTCAAAGTTTCCAAAGATTCGAATATTTTGTAAAAAAGGACCGGCTCAAAGACATTGAGTTCCAACTGTCCGGCTTCAGCAGCTTTCAATATGGTTAAGTCATTACCGAATACATTGAAACATACCTGATTGACAACTTCCGCAATGACCGGATTGATCTTACCGGGCATAATTGATGAACCCGGCTGGCGTTCCGGAAAACGGATTTCCCCAAAGCCGGTCTTTGGACCGGAGGCCATCAGACGCAAATCATTGGCCATCTTGGAAAGATTGACAGCCAACGTTTTTAATGAACTGGAAGCCCAGACAAAGGTATCGACATTGCGGGTAGAATCAACCAAATCTTTGGCCGATGTCAGCGTGATGCCACAAATGTGACTTAATTCTTTGACAATGATTTTCTTATATCGTTCATCCGCATTTAAGCCGGTTCCTACCGCAGTAGCCCCCATGTTTACGGCTTTTAAGTCATTGAAAGCAACGCGGATGCGCTTGATATCACGGGTAATCGAAGTCGCAAATGCATGAAACTCCTGTCCCATCTGAATTGGTATGGCATCTTGAAGATGGGTACGCCCCATTTTAAGTACATTCTCGAATTCTTCGCTTTTCTTCAATAAAGAAACTTGCAAAAGTGAAAGCTCATTTAATAAGTCTTTGACCATAAACAAACTGGCCACCCGACCGGCGGATGGATATACATCATTGGTCGATTGACCGAAATTTACGTGATCATTGGGATGAATGTAATCATAGACTCCGATTGGCCGACGGGCAAGTTGAGCTGCCCGGTTGGCAATCACTTCATTGGCATTCATATTGACCGAAGTGCCGGCACCGCCTTGAATGGCATCCGTAATAAACCATTCATCAAGCTTCCCGTCAATGACTTCATCACAAGCCTTGACAATATAACGTGCTCTGCGACCATCAAGCAATTCAGCCTTTTGATTGGCCAAAGCACTCGCCTTTTTGATCATTCCGACCGCCCGAATCATCTGTTTGTGAATCGGACGCTTGGTAATGGGAAAGTTTTCAATTGCACGTTGGGATTGTGCCCCGTAAAGTGCATTTACAGGAACAAGGACTTCGCCAAGCGAATCCTTTTCAACGCGAAATTCGGTGGTATTCATAGTTGCATCCTCCTAAACAAGATAACAATGATAAGTTCGACTTCATTGTAACATATTTCAATGAACTTCGAATGTGAAAGTCGGCTGTTTTTGTTTATCTATAAGCGCATGTTAGGTATAATAGAAGTACAGACGTTTGTTGGGTACAAGGAGGACAGGTTATGCACATCCGATTTGCTCATCATTTATTTGACGATTATATTTTCCGTCGCGGTGTCGATTATATGGAGTGGGGATTGGTACGAAAACGACCGATCAGTGACCCTCATGTTTTCAACATCGTCGTCGATGGGACCCGGCCTTACCATATCCACATCGCCGTGGATGATGCAGGTCATTTGCTATCTCATACTTGCGACTGCGGTGTGCACCATTGCAAGCATTTGGCCGCAAGTTTCATCATGCTTTCCCAACGTCAAAACAAGGCATATGAAGTCGGTACACTGTTACATTTAGACAGCAACATCAATGCCAACGTCCAAGATCCGGCACAGCTGCACACTGTGGTGATCGAACAGTTGTCCATCGCACTGCAAGCCGCTTCTCAAAATGAGAATGTCGATATACTTTTTGAGGCTTTTGAATATTATAATGAGCAGATGCACTGGCTGTTGGATCATCATTGTTATCAACCGGCATTGATTGTATTGGAGTACATGATGGATGAAATCGTCAGTTACTGGACCGCCAGTAACAACGATTTGGAACAAATGAACTTTTTTAGAAAACAGACGATGTGGATCAAAGCGATTGCATCCTCCTATCAAATCGATCCTCGCAGACTCATATCTGATGTATTGCTTTGGACACAGTTATATCCGGAAATCAAAGATGAAGTAAAAAGTCTTTGGTTACAAGCGCTGTGTGTATTTGCTTCGGATGACCTGCTGAGAGAAGATATCTTGCATGTCGTTGCTTCGGTGAGTGAAGGCATTGATCATCCGCTGTTGCTCGCTGAAGTTGAGTTCTCCTATAAACTGCATGCCAATGAAAGCGACCTCGAACAATATGCAGTGGGACATTTGGAATCTGATTTAATACGTAAGTATTTGATCGATACATATTTGAAAAGACACGAATCATCAAAAGTGATTCAGCTATGCCGCGAAAAAATCCGAAAGTCTCCAAAACATGAGGATGTCGGCTGGGTCGGTTCGATGTTAGAAGCTTATCAGCAAATGGATGATGACATGGGATTTCGCTCAACCCTTCAATGGTTGTATTACTGCGGGGAGAGCAACGCATTGGAGCATTTGCGCAACATTACCGATCGCAGGATATGGCACGATATCGTTGATGACATGATCCGCGAATTTCATCAGGGAGCATTTTCGGATTGGGTATACAGACATTTGCTTACCGAAGAGAAACGTTGGGAAGAAATGGCAGTTTATGTTCAAAAGAATCCGAACTTCATCGCTCAGTTACATCCATATCTCATCGATCCTTACCCGCATATGGTGTATGACTTTCTAATCGAGCACATCGAACGATTGTATCGCAGAGAAAAGCGAATCGAAATCATCATGCCTTGGATTTCGGTGGTCAGTCAATATTTCAGTGAGGCTGAGGGTTGGGCACTTGTTGAGAAATATAAAAGTTAAGAAAGCACGTTTTTTAACGAACCACCTACATCCTTCGGGATGTATTTTTTATAATTAGTGCTATAATAGTCGTTATAAGTCAAAGGGAGATGATATGATGAACCGTCCAAGATTCTGGTTTGAACAAATCAGCCAGATACCCCGAGGAAGTCTGAATGAAAAGGAAGTCGCGCAATTCTTAGTTGAATTTGCCCGAAAAAGGCAGTTATCCGTCGTTTTGGATGAAATGAATAATGTCTTGATTCGTAAACCTGGTCAACACGGCGGTGAGAATGCTCAAAGCGTCCTGTTGCAAGGTCATACGGATATGGTTTGCGAGAAATCAATGGACAGCACTCATGATTTTACCAAAGATGCCATCAAACTGATCGAGGAGGATGGTTGGCTAAAAGCGGACCATACGACCTTAGGGGCGGACGATGGCTTTGCGGTTGCATATATGTTATCTTTGCTCGAAGATTCGACCATCAAACATCCGCCGTTGGAATGTTTATTTACCGCGGCCGAAGAAATCGGTTTATTGGGTGCCGTTGCTTTTGATACATCACTGCTCAAAAGCAAGCGATGCATCGGCTTGGATAGTGGAGGTGAAAACCTTACGGTCATCACTTCCAGTGGCGGGATTCGCGGGAAAGCAAAAATTGATTCAAAAAAAGACACACTTTATCCCTATACGATGCATATATCAATCGAAGGAGCGATTGGCGGTCATTCAGGCAATGACATAACCAAACAACGAGCCAATACCGCTCAGTTGATGGCACTTGTGGCTTTCGATTATCAGAAAGATACCTCAAATGATTTGGGGCTGATAGACATTTCGGTAGGAAAGTCAGAGAATGCGATTCCTTTTGCCGGAGATATGACAGTAGGATGTTCGTCTCCCTTTAATCAGGATGTGTTGGCCTGGATCATCCGTCGCAATCTTGCGCAATATGAACTGAGCGATCCGCAGGTAAGCATCACATTTAAAGCCGGGGATACTGCTTTGGGCTTTGATATCTCAGTGTCTCAACGTTTTATCCGCTTTGCCACTCTATTCTTTCAAGGTGTGCAATGGATGAGTCCGGATATTGAAGGATTGCCGTTGTTAAGTGCGAACGTAGGATATCTAAAAAGTATCGAGGATACATTGGTCGCCGGATTTTCATTCCGCTCGCCGATTTCAGATATGCTGGATCAAAACATAAAAAAGGTTCAGCTATTAGCGGATTTGCTTGGGTTAGACACAGAATTCACCAGTCGTTATCCCGGGTATCCCTATGAAAGAAACAGTCCGCTGCGCAGTTTTTATCAACAGTGGTTTTTAAAGCAAACAGGACAAGAGTTGAAACTGCAGGCCAGCCACGGCGGGTTGGAATTGGGTATATGGAAAGGAGCAATCCCTGATTTGGACATCATAACTATGGGTCCGATTCATGAACTGATTCATACATTCAATGAAAAATTGAACCTTGCCTCCTTCGACCTAGTCTATCAGCGTTTATGTGCTTTTTTAGGAGAACTGTCCGATGTTTAATAAGAAGAGTTCTTCACTCATCTGGTTTTTCAGCTTCATGATGATGGAACTGATATTTGCCAACCTGGCCCACCCAGCCACCCCGGCACTTATTAAAAACCTTAATTTGCCGGATTATACCTTTGGGGCGGCATTTGCATCAATGGCCTTTACCAACTTTCTTTTCTCACCGTTTTGGGGGAAACTGTCAGATCATAAAGGTCGGGTCAAACTTTACATGTTGGCATGCATCGGCTATGCTTTCGGTCAGTTTCTGTTTATGCAGGCAACGACCGAAATCGGTATATTCGTAGCCCGTGGGATTGCCGGGTTTTTTATCGGTGGTATTAATGTAACACATCTTACCTATGTCATGGATGGTTCCTCCATGGAAGATCGGGCAAAAAACCTGACGATCCATTCGACCATTTTCACCATTGCCGGATCATTGGGTTATCTGATTGGCGGATTTTTGGGAAATGTATCTATCCCGTTGTTATTTACGGTTCAAATCGTAGGGTTGATTTTCAGCGGAGTCGTTACTTTTATGAAAATGAAGGAGATACATCCGGGGGATGGTACGCATTGGCAGATGAAGCAGTTGCTGGATGCATCCAATCCATTTTCCGCATTTAAAAGCGCGTCAAAATCGATCTCTGTCTGGGTTTGGGTATTCTTCGGAGTCGTGTTTTTCTCGGTCTACGGATCGACCGCCTTTGATCAGGCCTTTAATTATTACATTCGTGATCAGTTTGGATTTCCGCCTTCGTATAACGGCATTCTAAAAGCCGGGGTCGGAATCTTGGCTTTATTGGTCAACTCGACGATTTGCATGTATCTGATTCGAAAGACAACCATGAAAAGACCGTTGGTGTGGGTCATGGGATTTACGGCATTGACCGGATTTGCAGTTATTTACAGCGATCAGGCATTTTCCTTTATTGCCATAAGCGTAATGTTTTTCGCGCTTAACAGCATTTACTCCGTATTGATTCAGGCGTTGGCCGGAAAGGAAAGCCGAAGCGATTCCACCGGCGCTTTTATGGGTATGTTTAGTTCCATCCGTGCGCTTGGCATGATTTTTGGTTCACTGCTGGCCGGACTGATTTACGCCTTTGGCGCAAAGCTTGCCTTTGTCATGGCGGGCATCATGTTTCTGGTAGCTTTGATATTGATGAGTGTTTTGATACGCTATCGGCCGAAAAGTGAATGAGTTGCATTTTGAATAAATATTCTTAAAATAAAAATTAGGAGGTACTTATGTTTCTAATTACTGGATTTTTGGCCGGTCTATTGGCTGGTAAAATACTGCGCGGACGCGGGTATGGATTGCTGGGCAACATTCTGATTGGTTTGTTTGGTGCTTATATCGGGGGTAGTTTGTTTAATATGCTTGAGCTGAGCGCATCCGGTTGGATCGGCGAATTGCTTGTGTCCACAGTCGGAGCGGTCGTATTTCTTTGGGTATTGAGTTTGTTTAAAAAGTAAGAGCGCGAATATCAGCGCTCTTTTTCATCTTAACCATTTCGGTATATCGCTTCGAAGTTGATCATAATCGTCCATAACCATCAAGACATATTGCATTAGTTCTTCTGTATGGCGGATGGAAAATTGTGTGCTCCACGTCAAAGCGGAAATCATGTTGTGACACATATAGAGTTTCATCAATTGATGAAAATCATCCGGTATACCAAATTTGAAATAACCGTCCAACTGACCGATGACAAAGGGGATGCTGTGCCTTCTGCTGAAAAAATAGGCACGGTCAAATTCCTCGTAAGGATCACCGATGTCACAGCGATTGAAATCAATGATGGCCGCATGTTGAAACTGTACCAGCAGCATATTGCCGATGTGATAATCGCCATGCTGAAAGACCAGTGGACGATCACTTAGCAGATGCAGATGTTTTTTAATATGATCGATGACGAGGTGATCGTTATGAAAATGCAAATCCTTTTGATTGAAAACATCGATATGTTTGAGCATCTTTTTGCTCATTTTTTCATATTGATTGATGGAGTCGGTTTCGATCGGTAAGGCATGGATGGCGGACAAGGCTTCACCCGCAAAATATCCCATATCATATTGCATCGATTCGGGCAATGTGTGTATGGTTGCTTGTAAATCTTCAGCTTCAATGTACATATAAATACCAATGACGAGATCCTCTTCTTCGATAAACAAAAGCGGTCGGTTCACCGGCCATCCTTGTTGAGACAGGCGTGATATTTGTTCAAACTCCCACTTGCGACGCTGACGGAGTTGAATATCGCTGATGCGGATCAAGTGTTTCACTTGATCTTTGATACCGATCCACTTTTGATCGATGGACCATCCCTTATCTAAGAAATGGACTTCTTGATAATGATACTTGTCGATAAGTAATTGACGTTGTTCCATAGCACCTCTTTTTCTGATATTATAACGGATTTCTGATAAAATGTAATCAGGTGATTAACTATTAGAAATCAAGCCCAAAACTCAAATTATTAGAAAAGCAATGAAATTCACGACGAAAAGAAATCAAGACAGTTGATTTTATTCATTCATGAGACTTTTCGAGAGATGGCTACCTCATTTTCGAGAAATCAAAATCAATATTATTAGTCTCTAAAGTAAAAATGATTCTAACTAGCTTCTTGGCAACGTGGAATAAAGCGACACGATGGACTTTGCCTTCTTGACGTTTCTTCTTATAGAAATCGTAGAGAACAGGGTTGTGGATTAAAGACGATTCTGAAACATTCATAAGAACCTGCCGTAGAAAAGAAGAGCCACGCTTAACCATATGACCTTTAAACTCTGAGTCGCCAGATTGATGACGCGAGGGCTCTAAACCGGCGAAAGCCAGGACTTGATCAGGAGTATCAAAGCGATGGATAACACCGATTTCAGCGTAGATTGAAGCAGCTGAGAAGAGGCCTATGCCTGGAATGGATTGAATATGCGAGCCTATTTGACCAAACTCAATTTCAATCAAATGACTCACTTCGTCAATCTGAGTTTGAACAAAGTCATGAAGTTTAAGAAGTGTTCCTAATTGAAAGGTAAGAATCTCATCTTCATTTCCAACTGTAGACTTGGCCAGTTCACGTAAATGATTGAACTACGCGTAAGAGAGCGTCCTTCGTAATTTCGATTTCATCTTATTGTACGAATCAAGATTCATGCGAGCCATCTTCGAAGGTGTTGGGTAATTCGTTAGAAGATAGTGGGCGGTTTTGGATTTAAGAGAATGTTTGAAAAACGGCTTGAATTCAGGGAAAATGAGATCTAACTTATTAGTTATCTGATTCAGTTGAAACGATCTTAATTTAATGAGTTCGTCTCTTTGCCTACTTAGTGATTTCAAGTTTCTGATGTGATAAGATTTCGGTGGATAGGGCTTAAAATCAACGGTGGAAAGATACAGAGCAATGAGCTGTGCATCAACTTTATCGGTTTTGGTTCTCCTAAGGGTAGTAGCTGCGGAGAACCTGCAAATGAGAATGGGATTGAATTCCATATAGGAATACTTCATCTCTTCTAAATAGATCTTGAGATTCATTCCGTAATGACCGGTAGCTTCAAGCCCTATCCTTAAAGATTGAGACGAATCGAGTGTACGTAGAATCTCGTTTAAAAAAGAAAAACCCGACCGATCGTTAGAGAAAGAGAAAGCTTCTCGAATGACTTCGCCATCATGATTCATGATGAAACAGTCGTGTTTATATTTGGCAATATCAATGCCAACCAAAAATGTCATTATGACACCTCCATTTTCTGCACTGTATGTTTTACCACAAAGAGTTTCGATTGATGTATTCACGCTAATTATCAAACGTCAAAGCGTTAATCAACTGATTAACATTACAAAAGAACCGTGGTAGGAATCACCTCATAACAGTCAAGGCTGTAAAAAAATGATACAAATCCACAGTGCACCATAAGCATATCGTATTGGCCTGACAATATGCTTAATACTATTCGAGGTCAGAAAGGATTTTATCGAATTACTGACCTAATTCGATAATACGTGATAAAAAATGAAAGAATATCATAAACTGATTCGTGATCGTATCGGTGAAGTCATTGAAAAAGAGGGGCGTATACCGGTTATCAGGATTCTAGATGAAGATGAGTACAAAATCGAACTCAAAAATAAGCTTCTAGAGGAAGTCAATGAGTTTTTAAATGCTTCAAATGAATCCGTCATTGAAGAAATGGCCGATATTTATGAAGTACTGGAACACATTCAGAAATCGTTGGATATAAAAGAAGAGGATTTATTGATCATTAAAGCTAAAAAAGCACAAATCAAAGGGAAATTTCGAAAGCGTCTGCTATTGATCGGGGTAAAGGAGAAAGAGTAATACCATCTTTTATAATTGGATTATGATAAAATAGTATTGCAGGGGAGGGAGTTGTATGAACGTAAAAGTCGAGTATTTATCTCATAGCGGATATGCTGTTGAAACAGATAAAATCATCATGATTTTTGATTACGTCAACGGGATCTTGCCTTCGAAATATCTTAAGTCAGATAAGCAGTGCTGCTTCTTCATCACCCATCATCACAGCGATCATTTTTCGAAGTCGGTGTTTGCTTATAAAAAGACCGTTGTCATGTCGGATGACATCAATCTCGATGCATTCTTCAATGTATTTAAGGTACGACCCGGGGACATGCTGGTGTGTGATAAGATATCTGTCAAAGTTTTCGGCAGTACCGATGAGGGCGTCAGCTTTTTGGTCAGTGACGGGGATGTCAATATTTTTCATGCCGGAGATCTGAATAACTGGCATTGGAAAGACGAGTCGACCCCGGATGAAGTAAAACTTGCGCAAACGGCTTTCTTAAGTATCGTTGATCAAATTGCTGAATATCCGCTCGATGTTGCGATGTTTCCGGTGGATGCGCGCATGGGTTCAGAGTACGATTTGGGAGCCAGACAGTTTGTCGAACGATGTCAGCCGACCCACTTTTTCCCGATGCATTTCCGGTCCATCGACTCATTATTGCCATTGCAGATATATATAAAGAATGTTAAGCATATCAACTATTATATACCTCTTAGAAATAATCATCTTTTTGAAGTCGATGTGTGATCCAGGAGTGAAAATATTGCGGGGGAACCCGCTTTTTTGTTTATTATATGATAAAATAAGTGCATGACTTGAAATGGCTTACAACTCGAAGGAGGGTATTTTATGAACAGACAGAAAAATCCGGCGATCAGTATTATATTTTTTATTGGAATTTTATTCTTCTTTTTTGCCAGTTCGGCGCAAAGTATATATTTCATACCGTTTATATTCCCAATCGTATTTTTCTTTATTATCATTCAGATTCTTGCATCGGCCAGAAAAGCTCAGCAGAATCAAGGCAGTACGACTGCAAAAAAACCGGTAGACAGCCGTTTTGAACGTGATTTTTCCAAGCGTACAAGTACACTTAAAAAGCCGGTGATCGGAAGACCGGATGCACCGCGGGCAACCAATTATGGAAATGTCAGTAACTTGCCAGGTGCACATCTGACAAAATGTCCGAAGTGCGGTGCGGACATGGATGATCGGTATGACTATTGCTTTAAGTGCAAAGCGTGGTTGAAACAATGATTCGATCGCATAAAGGTAAAACTCCCAAAATCGGGGAAAATGTATATATCGATCCGATGGCATTGGTCATCGGTGATGTGACGATTGGCGATGATTGTTCTGTGTGGCCAGGAGCTGTGATTCGCGGTGATGTCAATACGATCGTCATCGGTAATCGTTCGAACATTCAGGATAATGTGGTCATCCACACCTCTCACAGTGTTCCTGTTTCTATCGGGAATAATGTAACCATCGGTCATTTGGCGCACGTTCATAGTGCAACCATTGGCAATGGGGTCATGGTCGGTTCGCGTTCGGTTGTTTTGGATGAAACAGTCATTGAAGATACATGTTTGATTGGTGCAGGCGCGCTGGTTTCACCGCGCAGTAAAATACCTTCGAATTCGATGGTACTTGGAATGCCGGCTGTGATCAAACGGGAATTGAAAGAAAATGAGATCAGGATGATCTTGGATAATGCACAAGAGTATGTGGACATGAAGAATGAATATCTGGCGGGTCAATTGAATGATTAAGGGCATCATTTTTGATTTGGACGGCACATTGCTTGATACGTTGGAAGATATCGCGGATAGTGCCAATGAATCATTGATGTCACTCGGGTTTGACCCTCATCCGCTGGATGAATATCGTTTTTTTGTGGGGAATGGCGTTGAAAATCTGGTGAAAATGATGTTACCGAAGGATACGCAACAACAAACTGTCGATCAGGTGATTGCCGTTTTTCAACAGGCGTACAATCGCAATTATGCCAATAAATGTCAACCTTATCCCGGCATCATGTCATTGATTGATGAACTGATTCAACGCGGATATAAGTTAGGTGTTTGTTCAAACAAACCCGATGCCTTTACACAAGTCATGGTCGATTTGTATTTCAAGAATGTTGATTTTGTTGCGGTTAGTGGAGAGCGCAAGGATTTGCCTCGCAAGCCCAATGCGGCGATGGTTAATTACATTCTTGATAAAATGAAGCTTGGCGTGGATGAGTGTTTGTTTATCGGGGATTCCGATGTCGATGTCAAAACCGCTAACAATGCCGGTTGCAAGAGTGTCGGGGTAGAATGGGGATTTCGGCCGATTCAGGAATTGATCGATGCCGATGTCACCTATACGGTTTCACATCCTAAGGAAATCATGGATTTGCTAGACAATGACATGGCGAAAAATGTCGTGTGATTATTACGTGAAATCTCTGTAAACGCTTTCACATTAATTACGTTTTTGTTATAATGAAGGTGCATTAAGAAAGAAAGGTCGTAAGCGCGTGACTCTTGCCTGCATTCGACACGAAAACCAAATCTTACCTCTAGAG
>PGZW01000061.1 GCA_002841515.1 Firmicutes bacterium HGW-Firmicutes-19
GAAGAAAGCGAGATGCACGATAAACCCTTTCTTATCCAACGGTGATTCAATGGCTGCGGTCAAATGGATCAAACTGGTTTCCGATATGTTTGACAATCGTAAAATCAAACAGATCCGAAAAATGCCGGAGTGCGATGCGATCATCGTCATCTGGTTACAAATCTTATGTTTAGCCGGTCATACCAATGACAATGGTCTTGTCTACTTCTCCAAGGACATCCCCTATACCGATGAAATGTTGTCAACGGAGTTTGACCGACCGGTCGCCACCATCCGATTGGCCTTAAGCATTCTGGTACGCTTTGGAATGATTGAAATCGTCAATGACATCCTGATGGTGTCCAACTGGGAGAAGTATCAAAGTCAAACCCGACTTGAATCCATCCGGGATTACAACCGGGAAAAGAAGCAAGTCTCACGAGCGAAACAAAAACTGTTGCTTGAAGATATGTCAATGACATGTCAATCATGTCCAGACACAGAGTTAGATATAGAATTAGATATAGAAGAAGATAAAGAGAAAGATAAAGAAAAAAGACAAAAGAAAAAAGACGATGATGTTTTTGAAACTTTTGCTCAGGGAAATGTTGATTTACTTTTAGCGTTGCATGATTATGAAGCGATGCGTAAGTCCATGAAGAATAAACAGTTGACCCCTCGAGCCAAGGAACTGCTATGTACTCAACTTCGTAAGTTACAGGAAGAAGGAGAAGACCTGGTCGCCTGCATTCATCAAAGCATCGTCAGTAACTGGTTTAGTGTCTATCCACTCAAAAAAGGAGATCATCATGCGCAAAGTGGAAGAAATGATAACGACGACCGTTGGAATGTTGAAACGACCCTCCAACTATAACCACAACCAATGTACCCTGTATAACCAAACCGAAGGAACCCTTGAAGGCAACGATTGTCGAACCTGTAAGAACAAGGGGTATATCTTGGTGGAAGTCGGGGAGTATACCGCCTTACAAGAATGTGCATGTTATGTTTCTCGAATGAGTCGTTTGCTGATCCATAAAAGTGGGTTGAGCAAGATGGTCCATGAATACACCTTGGACAGTTACTTGGTCAAAGAGCAATGGCAGCACCACATCAAATCCAAAGCCTTGGAGTTTATGATTCATCATGAGCGCTGTTGGTTTTACATCGGTGGCCAAGTAGGGGTAGGAAAGACACACATCTGTACCGCCATTGTCAACAAGCTGATGGAACAAGGACATCCGGCCAGGTATATGTTGTGGCGGGATGAAATCGTCAAACTCAAAGCGATCACAATGGAAAGTGCTGACTATCAACAAGCCATCATGGTCTTCAAAGAAATCAAGGTGCTCTACATCGATGACCTCTTCAAAAGTGAGAAGGGCAAACCACCGACTCAAGCAGACATTCAGATTGCCTTTGAGATCATTAACTATCGCTACAACAACAAGGAGCTGATTACCTTATTAAGCTCTGAGAAACTGGTCAATGAAATGCTCGACATCGATGAAGCCATCGGATCCAGAATCGTGCAAATGGCCAAGTATTATATCATCGAAATTCACCCGGACAAACGCAAGAACATGCGACTGAAATGAGGAAACACCTATGAATAAATATCGCAAAGATGTGGAGTATTATCTGTACAACCGCAACAACATTAAGACCAGCTTGGACAAAGAAGAGAAAGCCTGGTCCACCATTATCGAAACCGTCTATACCCGTTATGAGCAATCGGAGTTAGGTAAACTGTTATCGATGAAGTATGACGAAAAGATGGCCGAGCAGGAAATCTTTGAGAAGTTGCACATCGAGAAAACGACCTTCTATGTCTGGCGGAATCGGTTGATTAATGAGATCACGTTGCAAGCAGCCTATATGCAACTGATCAAACCATTTTAGGTGAACTGATGCAATTTCAAAAAATCAATCTAGAGCAGCTGATCTATGCCAATTACAATCCCCGCAAGTCTCTACAACCGGGAGACTCGGAGTTTGAGAAGATCAGTCGTAGCATCCGGGATTTTGGTTACGTCGATCCAATCATCGTAAACAAAGACTTCACGATCATCGGGGGACACCAACGAGCCACCGTCCTTAAGGCCCTGGGATACACCGAAGTCGATGTTGTGATCGTTGAGGTGGATAAGGTCAAGGAGAAGGCCTTAAACATCGCTTTAAACAAGATCAGCGGTGAATGGCAAATGGACAAGTTGAAAGAGTTGCTCTTAGAACTGGAACAGCAAATCGACTTGGGTATGACCGGCTTTGATGATGAGGAGTTCAAAGAACTGCTTGCCTCAATGGATGTTCTTCAAGCGGTGGATGATGACTTCGATGTGGAAGCAGCTCTAGAAGAAATCATAGAACCCGTATCGAAACGCGGGGATGTCTATATCCTGGGACCGCATCGGTTGATGTGTGGAGATAGCACCGAATGGGAGGATGTCGAAAAACTGATGAATGGAAAGATCGCGGATCTCATTGTCACCGATCCTCCCTACAACGTGAACTATGAGAATAAAATCGACTATCACAAAATGTTTAAAAACGACACGCGCAAAAACAATACGATCATGAATGACCACATGGATTCGGACAAGTTCTTCGACTTCTTACTGGCCATGTATATTCTCGCTAATAAGGTCATTAAACCCGGTGGAGTGATGTATGTCTTCCACAGCGATGTTGAGCGAGTGAGCTTTCAATTAGCGATGGCCGCAGCGGGATTCAAGTTCTCAGAGAATCTGATTTGGGTCAAGAACTCCTTCAACCTCAGTCGCAATGATTATCACTGGAAACATGAACCGATCCTGTATGGCTGGAAGGAAGGCGCGGGACATTACTTCGTGGATGATAGGACCCAATCCACCATCTTCGATGAATCCGTCAACATTGAGAAACTCAAAAAAGAAGAACTCATCACCATGCTTCAAGATATCATCAGCCAAATTAAGACCACGATCATCTATGATAACAAGCCCTTGCGCAGCGATATCCACCCAACCATGAAGCCGATTCCGTTAGTCGGTAAGCTCATCAAAAACAGCAGCAAAGCCCGAGAGCTGCTCTATGAGCCCTTTGGGGGAAGTGGATCAACATTGATAGCGGCTGACCAGTTGGACCGGGTGTGCTACTGTATGGAGCTCGATCCCAAGTATGTGGATGTGATCGTCAAACGCTGGGAAGAACATTCCGGAATGAACGTGGAAACAATCCAATAATAAAAAATGCCAGTACTGTGTGTATTGGCACTTTTATGACTGAATGAATGTAGATCCAACGATAAACATTGAACGAAATTATCAAGTTTAATCGCCATTGAAAATCTTCTAATAGTTATCTTCTTTTCTCGAATTCGGTGACAAAAATCGCAATAGCCATAAAAATCAATCCAACGGCTGCAAGAAAAGGGTTTCTAATCGTCTGATTAAAAACTAAGTCCAATATTGAATAAACTAACACCATTAAGCCAACGTTAAAAATGATATTGTAATTTCCTTTGCCATATCTCCAACTAGAGATTTTCGTTAAGAATGTTTTCACTATGTTGCCCCCCTTAGGCTTTATAAACACATCCTATCATAATGGTTGTACTGTGTAAATTGCATTTGCTATTCGAATTATTTATACATACACACAGTAATGCACTGAAAAACTCGATTCGTAAAAAACCAAAAAGTATCCATGCATTGAAAGCGTAAGAAAATGGGCTTTGCAAGTGCAGATTTGAACACTTTTCGGGGTAAAATATAATACTAAGGTTATCTTCCAATTTCAGTCATGCGAAACAGTTTCAGGCGAAAGAATTTCCAGTAAAACCTTTCATTTTAAAACGTTTTATTATACTATATCAGTATGGTTCAAAAGAGGGACGCAATATGAGCAACATTCCAAAGACGATGTCCACACAACACCCAGACAATGTGAGTACTCCATTCTTTGCATTAAACAGTGTGATGAGTGGTGAAGACGAGATTCAAGAAGCTTTCTACGCATACTCCCATTTAGGTATTCAAGAGCAGATGTGGGATGTTGAAGGAAAAGAAGTCGATCCATATGTGGTCAAAAAACTCTTGAGTAAATATGAAACCTGCTTTAGAAAGAACCTTTTGGGTATAAAAAAACGCCTTATCCTTCGTGTTCCAAATCCGGATGTCGAAAAGACCGAAGCCAAGGTTCTTCTCGAAACGTTGGAAAGTATTCCGCGCTCTTACGATGCGAGCGCACTTTTCTATGAAAGACCGATCGTCCCCATTTTTGAAGTCATCTTACCGTTGACATCAAGTGCTCAGCAGTTGTTACTCATACATCGCTATTACAAGCAGTTTGTCAGCGGCAAAGCCCAACAAGTACTTGATGAAAAAGGCACCACCCTTAAACAGTGGATTGGTGATTTTAAACCCGAAACCGTGGAAGTGATTCCATTATTCGAAGATAAGGACAGCATGCTGAATGCTAAAACAATTCTTAAAGAGTATTTTAAAGGCATTGAGGCAGAAGGCATTACTCATCAGCGGGTTTTCTTTGCGCGTAGTGACCCTGCGATGAATTACGGAATAATCAGTGCTATCTTAATAAACAAATTGGCGTTACAAGATATGGCCGTTCTTGAACAGGAAACAGGCATAAAAATTTACCCGATCATAGGCGTAGGTAGTGCGCCTTTTCGAGGACATCTTACCCCAGAACGAATTGACCATGTCCTAAGAGAATACCCCAGTGTGCATACCTTCACAATTCAATCCGCCTTTAAGTATGATCATGACGTTAATGACGTTAAGTCTGCCATTAACATTATCAATAAATCTCAGACATCTGCCCCTCAAAAAATTGATCCTAATATTGCCTTGGAGTTGATTGAACGTTACAGTCGTGCACATGAAACCCATGTCTTAGCGAATGCATCGTTAATCAATCGTTTGGCAAAATATGTTCCTAGCCGGCGGTTAAGAAAACTTCACATCGGTTTATTTGGCTACAGCCGTAGATTAAAAGGCGAGTCCTTGCCACGCGTGATTACCTTTACGGCTGCGTTGTATTCTTTGGGTTGTCCACCGGAGCTCTTTGGACTTGAAAGCTTAAATGATGGTGATTTAGCATTTGTCCGCAAGCACATCGTCAATTTTGATGACGATATCTTAGCAGCACTTAAGTACTACAACCCTTCCTCACCTTGTGTATGTGACCAACTGAAGGTCTTTATCCAAAAGCATTTCCCAAATCATGAAAGTGATGCGAATCATCTCAAAGCAGTTGATTTCATCATTGAAAAAGTAAATTCACATCAACACCACGACCTGGAAGCCCTCATTATTCAAGCGGCTTCATATCGACGATTTCTTGGATAGAATCGATTCATCAATCAAAAGTGCGCTCGCACTTTTTTAATCTTTTAGGAAAGTTCGTTGAAGTCTAGATAAATGTTTTAGTCAAAAGCACCAACCAAAGAATGTAGAGTGGAACTAAATGAATATAAATGGTGAATATAAATTGCAGAATTGATCAATTTCACTTATATTGGATATTGAGGCAGTTGAAAAGGGAGATACATATGAAAGAACAAGTCCGATGGATTTACATATTTAATGGAATCATTATCATGATGCTTTTAGGAACCGTATATTCGTACAGTATTTTTCGAAAATCACTAGAAGAGATGTTTAGGATCGGCTCTGCTGAAAGTGGGCTACCCTACATGGTGGCATTGGGATTCTATGCGTTGTTTATGTTTTTGAGTGGAAAAATGATTGAGCGATTTCATCCTCGTCGCATGATGCTCTTTGGAGGGTTTTTAGTTTCCTTGGGATGGATTTTGTCCTATTTTGCTTCAGGAGTAACACACTTAGTTGTGACTTACGGGATGATTGCCGGAGCAGGTGTCGGTATTGCTTACGGTGTGATTATCAATGTGGTGGCTAAATGGTTTGTTGATAAAAGAGGATTCGCGGTTGGATTGGTTCTGATCGGATTTGGAATGTCACCCTTGATCGTTGCACCGATCGTCCGGAGTCTGATTAGTAATTTTGGCATTATGAACACTTTCTTAACCTTAGGGTTGGCTTATGCCGTTTTGATACCCGTATTAGCTATACCGTTTCGATATCCAAAACAAAATGAGACTGATGGTTTTGACAAGATTCAAAACGTAAGCGGAGATTTAAATAGTTTTACAACAAGTGAAATGGTGAAATCAAAACGATTCAAAGGTTTGTACATTAACTTTATTATCGGAACGATGATTGGATTAATGTTGATTGGTTTGACCTTTGGCATAGGTACGGATTATGTGGGTATGAGTCCGACAACCGTTACCGCCATGATTTCGGCATTCGCTATTTTCAACGGAATGGGCCGGCCTTTCTCCGGATGGCTTACGGAGAGGCTCTCACCGTTAAAATCGATGTTAATATCCTATGGACTAATCATGATTGCATCCGTAATTATGATCATATCACAAGGCAGAATGCCGGTATTGTATTTTGTTGCATTCGCCATGTTTTGGTTCAATCTTGGCAGTTGGCTCGCCATTGCACCAACGACAACGATTCTATTTTTTGGTGCGAAAAACTATTCGCAGAATTACTCCGTGGTATTTACGGCCTATGGCATAGGAGCTATCTTGGGAGTTTTAACCTCAGGGGTATTTATAGATATCGTTAGAAATTACTCGATCCTTTTTTACTATATTTTCCTTTTAGGTCTGATAGGGGTTTTTGTTTGTTCGACGATGCTGAAAGATCATAGCAGAAATACAGTATGAAGATTTTTGAAGGTCGCGTATCCGTTTCATGACCAATGAACGATAGGGGAGTGATAATGCAATTAATTCCTATATCGGACATTTTCTCATTAAATACCAGTTCGACACAGATTAGTCCTGTGCAATTATCATTAAAATAAGAGAGAGAAATTTCCAATGGGAACTGTGATGCAATAAATAAGAGTGGAATAAAACAGCTATGTTCAAAATGGTTATTGATGGTAAGGTAGTTTAAGTTCTCAACCCTTACCGATTATTTGCAATTTGCGATTATTTTCTTTTGGTTTCTTTCAAGAAACTTGAATGAATTGACAAACTTCCGGAAATGTATTAAGTTATATCAAGATGGCTCGCATACGATAATCAGACAGAGTCATGTAGGTATTAACACGCTGAGATTGACTGGTTACATGGGTTTTTCTTTTTTATTGCTTGTAACTTCTTGTCCAGAAACTTAAAATAATCAGCCTTTTATATAAATGTATCATAAAATATGGTTTCTTGCTGAATAGAGAGGAGTTATGGTTAATGAAAGTATTTGAAAATCGAACAATAGTATTGTTGTCCAAGCATGGAAAAGAAAAAGCCATTCAACCGATCATGGAATCAGAAACAGGCTGCAACTTTATAGTTGAAAATCAGTTTGATACCGACACATTAGGTACATTTACTCGAGAAATCACTCGAGAAAAATCGCAACTCGAAACGGCTAGAGAGAAGATAAAGATTTGTATGGACTGGGCAAACTCAGAAATTTCAATAGCAAGTGAAGGAAGTTTCGGTCCTCATCCGATGTTTCCGATTCCTTGGAATGTTGAGATTATACTTCTTTACGATAAGCGTGAGAACTACGAAATTTTTGGAATTTACAAAGGCCCAGAAACAAATTTCGATCATATAATTACTTGTGACTGGGACGAAGCAGTGAAATTTGCCCAAAAAGTCGGTTTTCCGGAGCACTTCTTGATACTGCGACCCAGCAATGATAGAGGGAAACCGGTAATAAAAGATATTGACACCATTGAAAAATTTGAGAAAGCATTTAAAAAATGTAAGACAAGATCTTTAACAAGGAATGTATTCATCGAAACAGACATGAGAGCACATGCCAATCCAACGCGAATGAAAAACATTGAACTGGCAACAAAAGATCTTGTGAAGAAGTTGAATAATTTCTGTCCTAAATGCGGATTCTACGGATTTGTAGTTTCCGACGTGTTAAAAGGATTACCCTGTGGATTGTGTGGATTGCCTAGTGATTTAACAAAAAAATATATCTACAGTTGTCACAAATGCAGCCACAAGGAAGAAGAAGTTCATCCACACGGTGAAGTTGCTTCACCTCAGTATTGCCATAACTGCAACCCCTAACTAAAGTTAAATCAACAATCCGATAAATCTACTTTGCAGTTTTCCAGCAAATTTGATCAAAGAACTGACATCTGAAAAGCTTTGTATTTTATACTAATCTATATGACAACTAGACAAGGAATCAAATTCATATGAGTACTATTAGTGATCTAATCAAACTTGAAAACATATCTATTATCGTGTCTAACAGAAAACAGGCAACCCCTACTGAAATTTTTAGTGAAGTTTTGCATCTGCTGCAACATTATTTTAACGCAGACTGGTGTATTTTAAGAATATTTAATGATTTAAATCAAAATCTTGAAATAGTAGAATGCACGGGATTATTAAGTGGTGAGTATAGCAAGCTAAAGCAGTTATCAACATCGAATTGGGTCTACTCCAAACTTGTAGATCAAAGAGAACCCATAGAAATTAATGACCTAAGAAATGAATCACAATACAGCAATGATATATATGTTGATTGCGGTATTTTGTCGTTTATTGCTGCACCAATCATTTCGAACAACCGAACGATTGGATCGATTAAAATCTACAACAAGAAGGTCAGAACATGGGAAAAAAATGAAACAGCATTTTTAAGTATTGTAGCTTCTCAGTTGAGTATAACCTTATCCAATTACGAGTTGCTCAACAGTTTCAGAGATAACTACCAAGCTACTGTATCCACGATCATTAAGTTACTTGAAATAAAAGATCGATATACGGCCGGACACTCCAACAAAGTGGCACACTATTCGATTTTAGTAGCGGAACTACTACACTTAAGCAAACAGGAGATTAAAACACTTGAAATTGCCGCGGTTTTTCATGATATTGGGAAAATTGTCATTTCAGACAAAATATTAAACAAAAAGGGCAAACTTAGTAAAGTGGAATTTGATGAAATAAAGAAACATCCAGTCAATGGAGCTACTGTGCTCCGTGCGGGTGGATTTCATGATAGTATTTGCGAGATTGTTGAGCAACATCATGAACGTTGGGATGGTAAAGGATATCCATTTGGGATATCTGAAAACAACATCCACTTGAGTGCGCGCATTATTGCAGTAGTTGATGCTTATGAAGCAATGACCTCGGAAAGACCATATCACATCATTAAGTCACATGATGAAGCCATTACAGAAATAGTTCAATGTACTGGAACTCAGTTTTGCCCAACAGTTGTGGATGCCTTTATATCTCTGAGAATAGAGAATTTTTAATTCGTTTCTGTTCGTACAATTACATAGCGAGTTGTTTCTCAAAATCAGTTTTGATGGATATTCAGAAGTAAGATCAATATGTTTCAATTTAATTCCGAAATTTAACGGCGAAATTTAATCGTAAATTTAATTATACTATGTATGGTAGTTGAATTGAGTAGGGGAAACTATAAAGTGA
This sequence comes from Firmicutes bacterium HGW-Firmicutes-19, assembly GCA_002841515.1. Lineage (GTDB taxonomy): Bacteria > Bacillota_I > Bacilli_A > Erysipelotrichales > Erysipelotrichaceae > UBA2227. The sequence continues at coordinate 9,497 of PGZW01000061.1, forward strand.
AATATTTTCTGTTGAACAAAAACGAGCAATGGGTCATTTCGTGTTATTTGAGAAACTTTGAGTCGAAATAGTTGTTTTTTTTGATGGTCAGTTCAATTTATGGTCGAATTTCATACCTACCAAGATTTGCAAGACAAAATAATCTTCAATGTGATACAACATCTTTTACTTCGGTACTTACCGAAGTTTTTTTATATGCTAATTTACAAGTATAGAGGTGTGCAATGGCCAAGAGTAAATGGGATCAAGTCAAATCGAAGTTACATCTTGTCGAAAAGTGGGCAAGAGATGGTTTGCGTGAAGATCAGATCTGTAAAAACCTTGGTATATCGGTCACTACCTTGGAAGTCTATAAGAAACAGTACCCTGAAGTTGTTAAGGCTTTAAAAAAGGGGAAAGAAACCCTGATAACTGAATTAGAGAACGCTCTAATCAAGAAAGCCTTGGGATATGAATATGAAGAGAAAAAGGTTTATACCAAAACCGAGAACGGAAACTCCGTCACTTATACCGAAATCACCAAGAAACATCAGCCACCGGATACTGGAGCGTTGTTTGGTTTATTAAAGAATAAAGACCCTCAAAACTACTCCGATAATCCACAGATGTTACAGCTGAAACGTCAGGAATTAGAACTCCGTGAACGACTAGCGAAAGCTGAGGAGTGGACGTGAGTAAGGTTCAAACCTTAGCGGACTTCTATAAGAGTCATGAGTGGAGAAGCATACGACAATCGCTGATGATTCAGCGCAGCCATCCGGCTAAAGGATTGCTGTGTGAGCACTGTAAAGAAGTGATCCTTAAAGACATTGACTGTATTGCGCACCATATCAAAGAATTAACACCTTCCAATGTCCATGATGCCACCATCGCATTGAATCCAGGCAATATCCTATTGGTTCATCATCGATGTCACAATGCCATCCATGAACGATTCGGAACTGCATCTGTACAAAAGGTCTACATCGTCTATGGTCCACCGTTATCGGGTAAGACCACCTATGTTCGAGCAAGCAAAGGACGCAAAGACCTTGTCCTTGACCTCGATGAACTGTATCGGGCGATCACCTTGTTACCACCATATGACAAGCCAACGGAACTGGCCTTGAATATCTTCCAACTAAGAGTTGTCTTACTGGATCAAATCAAAACAAGGACCGGCAAGTGGTCGCAAGCGTGGATCATCGGTGGCTATCCCAACTTCGTGGAGCGAGAACGACTCGCCCAACAACTCGGAGCTGAGCTGATCTATATCGAAGCAACGAAAGATGAATGCGTTCGAAGATTACTTGAAGACAAGGATAAACAGTACGTCCAACAGGACTGGCTGAATTATATCCACGATTGGTTCCTGAAGTTCACTCCGACTCCCCCCCGGTCTGAATTTCAGGGAACCGAATCGGGAACTGGAGAGGGGACATCCGATGCACGCAAACCGAAATTTTGAGAAATCCCCCGACGTTTTGGAAAAAGCGGTGAAGGAAAAATAGACTGAGGAAACTTCAGGAAAGGATGGACATGACTGAGCTAGAGAAACTACAAGAAATCTTCCAAAAAGTAGACCCAGACAAACAGAAGTTGGTCGAGAAACTGCTCTGTGATGCTGCCTTCTTATCCGAGCAAAACGATGAGCTCCGAAAGTCCATCACGCAAACCGGCATGGTCAAGTTTCATCCCACCAATCCCAACTTACAGAAACCAACGGAAGCCGCGAAGCAATACCTCCGCAATTTACAAACCTATTCCGTTGTGATCAAGACACTGAACATGATATTCACGAAGAACTCCATCGAAGAAGAAGATGAATTTGAACAATTCCTTCATCAACCGCTGGAAGATGAGTCGTGAGTTATCTTGAGCAATATGTAGCAGCCATCGAAGCCGGTGAGATCATCGTCGGCCAAGAACTGACCATCGTTCTTAAGCAGTTGGTCAACGACTTGCAGGATGAACGATATATCTACGAAACCAAGCGTGCGCATCGACGCATCGCCTTCATTGAACGATTTTGTAAACACACCAAATCCCCATTTCATGGAAAACCCTTCCTTTTGGAACTGTGGGAGAAAGCCTTCATCGAAGTGGTCTATGGATTTCTGAGACGATCCACCGGCAAACGACGATTCAAACGAGTCATCCTGCTCATCAGTCGAAAGAATGGCAAATCAACGTTGACTGCCGCCTTAGCCTTTACCGAAATGATGATGGGAAGTGGTGGTTCCGATATCGTTTGCTCCTCCAATGACGATGCCCAGGCATCCATTATCTTCCTTGAAATCGGAGCCATGCGG
>PGZW01000062.1 GCA_002841515.1 Firmicutes bacterium HGW-Firmicutes-19
GTTCCAATATGTTTCAAATTTGCTCTCCTTTTTCAAACAGTTTCCTAATACTCTCATCATACGGCGGATATATGATGCCCTTCTCCGTTATGATTGCAGTTATGAGTTCTGCATCCGTGACATCAAACGCCGGGTTGAATGTTTTGACATTCAACGGTGCCATCGGCTTTTGATACCAAGTCGTCGTTATTTCTTCACCTTTGCGCAATTCGATTTCAATATCATCCCCGCAGCTTGTCATCCGATCGATCGTTGAACAAGGCGCACATACATAAAACGGGATATTGTAATGCTTCGCTAAAATCGCTACATTCGAAGTACCGATTTTATTCGCTGTATCCCCGTTGGCAGCAACCCTGTCACAACCGACCAGTACAGCATCGATCAAACCTTTCTTCATGACGATTGAAGCCATATTATCACAAATCAACGTAACATCGATACCGGTTTCATTCAGCTCCCAAGCCGTCAACCGGGCTCCCTGTAATAACGGTCTTGTCTCATCCGCAAATACTTTAAAGTCATAACCACGCTTTTGACCAAGATAAATGGGTGCCAATGCTGTGCCGTATTTAGCTGTAGCCAGGGTTCCTGCATTACAGTGCGTAAGCAATCCCATGCCAGCCTTTAAAAGAGTCAGTGTGTGTTCGCCAATTTCAAGACAAACTGCTTCATCTTCGTCTCGGATATTTTCTGATTCGATCATTAAAAAGTTCAAGATCTCCTCAATCGATTTGTCTTTATTGCTTTCAAGACAACGCTCCATCCGATCTAGTGCCCAAAAAAGATTGACGGCGGTCGGACGCGAAGATGCCAAGTAATCTTTATTTTGCTTAAAAAGCGCAAAAAAATCGGTATGACTGACATGGTTATGAATTTTCACGGACAAATACAAACCGTAGGCAGCCGCAATGCCAATCGCCGGTGCACCCCGAACCTGCAACGTTACGATCGCATTGAAAATCTCTTCTTTGGTTTTATAGTGATGGAAGCACACTTCATTGGGTAGTTTGCTTTGATCCAAAATGATCAGCTCACTTTTCTCATCATCCAAGCGTACCGATACGAAATTTAACACATCACTCATCATTTTCCCTCGCAAATTCTGATTCGCACGCGATCACAGTCTCTAGAAAATCTGTTCCGCACATATATTTTTCTCTATCCAATATATACCTGATCGCTGAAGTCAGACAGATCCGCTCAGCGCGCATACGGACTTTGCCCTTGAGGGATGTGATGTCTTTGACATGGGCAAGACCGATGATCCGCCGACAAAGCTCCAAACCGGTGACCCCTGCCGTATCTCGCATGATCATCTGAAGATAATATTCCTTAAAACCCGGCGTTTTTGCGCTGACTTCCGAAACATTTCGATCCCACGCCTTCTGAAATTTCTCAATAAACAAATCCACAGTTTCAACCAATGTGTCTTCCAGCCATTTTTTATGTTCAAGACGCTGATGGGCATCACTGTGTACCCATGCAAAAATAAGATTGGCAACGACATTACCGACGTCATAACCGATGGGTCCGAAGAATGCGAACTCCGGATCAATGACTTTCGTAGAGTCTTCTTTTACGAAAATTGAGCCGGTATGCAAATCACCATGGACCAATGCTTGCGCATGGTTCATAAATTCAAATTTGAGTTTGGCCGTTTCCAGATTGAGTGGTCTAGAATCATAGATATGCTCTTTGACCCACGCTCTGTTTAGTTCAAAGACATCATTGCGCTGCTTGTAATCATTGAACGGTTCGGTATACACTAAATCTTCCGTGATTTCGCATAGCTGTGGATTGATGAAATTTTTAACCAACTCTTTTTTATGCTTATGTTCTAAGACGACATCTGTCGTCAGTAATAATGTATTGACCATAAAATCAGATATGTCATGTGCGAATTTAGGAAATGTTTTAAATTCCATCAATGCTTTGCGCATGATCTGATGGTCTGACAAGTCATCCATCACCGTACAATTCATGATCGGATCATATGCGTATACCTTGGGAACCAGCCCCGGAGCCAACGTTTCCTCAAGTTTTAAAATCTCATACTCGATTCGATTGCGATCGGGTGAAAGCTTGAATTCATCTGAAATCCTAGCAACCGGGCCGGATTGTTTGATGATGATTGAGAAAGAGGAAACTTCATCGGTAATCCTGAAGATATAATTGAGATTCCCATCCCCGATTTCCTTGCAAGTCACCCGATGTCCCGGTTCAAACATATGACCGAACTTCTGGCTTGCATATTGCGCGGCTTGATCTTCATTCATCGTAAAGTATGTATCAAATTTCATTATTTATCCTCATCTTTCAATTGTGACAGCGATACAAAATCACCCATATTCGACTCGTGCCCTGCCCCTTTGGGCATGGTTGCATGAATCAGACCCATGGTTTCCCTTAAATCAGAAAGCTTGTTGACCTGATTTTGACTTAAGACGTTGACCCTGCCGAGAACAAAATTTGCGAACATCGTCATATTCGCCACATGTTCCAAAGATTCCATTCTAAAATACGCTTCTGTCAAATCTTTACCCCAAGTCAGTGCCCCGTGATTGGCAAGCAATACGGCCGCATGCGTTGTACAAAACGGCGCGATCGAATGTGCGACATCCTCACTTCCAGGGGTTGCATAAGGAGCAATCGGGATGACACCGAGATTGACAACGGCTTCCGGTGAGGTCGGTTGATCCAATTGGATGCCGGCAATCGCAAAAGAAGTCGCAACCGGGGGATGGGCGTGCACGATACCGCACACATTTTCATTCTCTTTATAAACGCGTAAATGCATTTTGATTTCAGAAGACGGTTTTGATCCGGTTGAAATGTGACTTCCATCCAAATTCAGCTTGACCAGCATATCTTCATCCATATAGCCTTTTGAAACATTGGTCGGTGTCGCAATGATCGTTCCATCACTCAGCCGAACCGAAATATTGCCGTCGTTTGCGGCTACAAAATTGCGCAGATATAAGCGACGGCCAACTTCACAAATCCACGCTCTTGCGGCTTTTTCTTCTTGATTCATATTCTCTCTCCTTTAAGTGTGTCCCTTACAATTAAAACGACTCCCCAAATCATCAAAACAAATGCCAGATAGAAATTCAGCTGAGGAATGTCATTAAATATCAAAATGGAAATTCCGGCTCCCAGAAAAGGCGCAAGGGCATAAAACGAACTGGTTTTTGCGGCACCCAGACTGCGCTGAGCATATATGTAAAACATAATACTCAACCCATACGTAACAAATCCTAACAACATTGAAAGAAGGATGAGCGGCACATCAACGATGACTTGATTAACAAAATAAGCCAGAACTATAGAACTTAAACCAGAGAAGATCCCTTTGATAGCCGTAATCTTAATAGGGGAGTTATCCGATAAGTTACGCGTAAAGTTGTTCTCCAACCCCCAAACCATCGTAGCTGCGATAATCAGCACAGATCCGAAAGAAAAACTGAGACTCGATTGAAGATTCTCGATGGATAAAAGAATACTGGCCAAAGTGATGATAACGATAGCAAATCTCAATCGAATGCTTATTTTTTCTTTGAAAATGAAAAAAGCGAAAACTGAGGTTGCAACGATTTCAAAGTTGCTTAGCAAGGCCGCATTTTCTGCCAGGCTGAGTTGCAAGCCATACAGTAGTAAAATCGGAGCTAAAACGTCAAGTAAGATCATACCAAATACATAGGGATACTGTTCCTTTTTAAAAGGCTGGCTTTCTTTGGTAAAAGTGCACATCAGCAGCATGCCTACCCCTGCCCCGAAATAAAGCAAACCAGCCAAAAACACCGGTTCTACCACAGCAAGCGTCAATTTCAGAAAAGGTGTGCTTAAGGCATATAATAGGGCTGCTAAAACGGCGGATAAAATCGGCAGATATTTTTTCATATGTTTTCTCATGTTTTTATTATATATCAAAAGCAGGCAAATCATGTGAAAAAAACTGCCAACTTTACAACATTTTTTAAAATGGTACAATACATTTGTAGAAAAGATTTTCACTGAAAAGGAAAATCATTTGACAAAAAGGAGGACGTTTTATGATAGAAAACCGCAAAACCCTCCGCTACTGTGTCATCGGAGCAGGACACGGCGGACAGGCACTGGCTGCATACCTACAATACTTGGGCAACCCGACTGTTTTATATAACCGCACAAAAATCGTCGTCGATGAAATCAATGCCCTTGGCGGGATTGAACTCTACGGGATGATCAATGCCATGGTCAAAGGCATGATAGCTACAAGTGACTTACGTTTGGCACTTGAATCAACCGATTTCATCATCGTATGCATCCCTGCTCATGCTCACCAAGACATTGCTACCCGGTTGGCTCCATTTTTGAAACCGCATCACAAAATCGTCATACATCCAGGCCGGACGCTAGGCGCTTATATGTTTGAAAGATATTTGAAGGAAGCCGGATTGACATTTCAACTTCCCATCGGGGAGACCGATACGTTTGCTTTGACTTCAAGAAAAATCAGACCCGGCTTAAGTCATGTTTACTCACGGAAAAAACAGTTGAAAGTCGCCGCACTTTCCCCTGAATTTACCGATGCAATCTATAATGAAATGCGACATTCATTTAGTATGATCGTTGCTTGTGACTCCCCTGTTGAAACATCCCTGTCCAATATCGGAGCCATATTTCATCCCGTCGGTGCTCTTTTAAATATTGGCAGAATCGAGTCCGGCGAATCGTATTTGCATTACAAACAAGGAATCTCACCGACCATCGCACGATTTCTGGAGAAACTCGATGCCGAACGAATTGAACTGGGACAATTTTTCGGTTACCAGTTGCACACGGCCTGTCAATGGCTTGAAGATGTATATGGCAGTCATGGCAACAGTCTTTTCGACACACTTCAAAATACCAGCCAATATGATGAGATCTTCTCACCCAATGAAATCACAACCCGATATGTTTATGAAGACATTCCCACCGGAATCGTACCCATGGTCCATTTGGCAAAGTTGGCACAAACGAAACATTCATACCTGCAATTGACCTTGGATCTGGCGAATGCTCTTTATGGAATCGACTTCAACGACATCGGACGATGGGATGTGGAGGATTTCTTCAATCGCTATCGCCCGAAAGTTTGAGGAATCATTCATGAATAAAATCTATGGACTGCTTAAGCCCTTGCCAGATGTTCATACCTTAGGCATTCACTCGATCAAAGGATTGCTTGAAGAGTGCCAACAATCCGTGATCATTGCCGATGATGACATCAATGAAGCTTTGGGATCCGTACAATCCAGTGTTCAACAGCAAAAAGTCATTGACTGGATCAAGCAATATCATATTACACACTTAGGCATCAGTTACCGGCTAGATCCGCAGCGGGCGAGTGAAATCATCGGATTTCTTGTTTATGCTCTAAAAGAATCCCATGCTTTGATTTCTGATGGCGGAAGCATCGTCCGGATATTTTTTGCAGGATTACCTCAAAGCTGTCATCTGATCGAATCCAGACACGGCAGTCTTGTTTCGACATTCACGGGATCCCACAGTTCAAAAGAGACATTAATAAGCATGGGCATCGAAGCAGATCAAATCCCCCCATCCCTCATCATTGGCAGTGAATATGACGATTTATTAAAGAAAATCGCCAAAGAGTTCATTGCCTCTGAAAACTACAAATATTTCAAACCTGAAAATAAAGATGGGTATCCCGAATTTGGAACACAAAGTGACACAATGATCAAGCGGCTGAATCACTATCGGAAGTTGTCAAACTTGCCGTTGATTCGAGTACATGCAGGTCCTTATGGTGAAAACCGTAAAGAAGCCGTCGAATTGTTTGCGGATTGGTGTCGACAGCTGGCAAAAACCGGCTATCTCGATGTATGTTCGATTGGCACATCCCAGTTGACTCAATCCAACTTTGATGAAGATTGGCAAGACTTGCCCAATGGCGGGGGTGTACCGATTCAGACACCTCAGGATTACCGGATGATTTACGAGAATTCTCGTCCGATGTTACTGCGAACGTATGCAGGGACAAAAAATGTCGATCAACTTGCCAAAATTCATGAAGAAACCATCAACATTGCTTGGCATGCATTATCTTTTTGGTGGTTTAACCAGCTTGACGGACGTGGCCCCAATGATTTACTGACCAACTTGCATCAGCACATGGAAACCTTAAAATATATAGCTAAAACCGCAAAACCTTTTGAACCCAACATTCCCCACCATTTTGCATTTCGGGGTGGTGATGATGTGACGTACATCGTATCTGCAGTGCTCGCCGCAAGAACCGCAAAAAGTCACGGGATCAAGGACTTTATTCTTCAAATCATGCTAAATACGCCTCGTTACACTTGGGGAATCGTTGATTTGGCCAAAGCCCGAGCGATTCTGCAACTTATATCACCATTATGCGATGGAAATTTCAGGATTTATCTTCAACCCCGCGCAGGACTGGACTATTTCTCCCCTCAATTGCCACTGGCTAAAGAACAGTTGGCCATCGTTAGTATGATGATGGACGACATTGAGCCTCATATTGAAAACTCTCCACCGCTGATCCATGTGGTCAGTTACAGCGAAGCGATTGAACTGGCAACACCGACGATCATTGATGAAAGCATTAAAATCACCTTGAGTTCACTGAATCATATCCGTAAACTGAAACAATCGCATCAGGTAAACTTTCAGAAGTTCGAAACTGAAATCACGAAAAGAAAAGATCAGTTCGTATTGGAAGCCAATGCAATTCTCGATTCGATTGAACAAAAGATCGAATATCCTTACACAGCGATTGGATTATATACGGTTTTTACCAGCGGTTATCTGCCGATACCTTATTTATGGGGAAACAAGCAGGACTATCCCCATGCCACCCATTTCAAAACCCGCCTGATTGCGGGTTCGATGGTTGTCGTTGATGATGACGGAATGCCCATTCCTGTAGAAAAGCGGATTGAATTTGCCAAGCAAAATGTGAGGGACTCCTTAAGTAAGGCACGAAGTCACACACTGAGAATGATCGGAAAATCATTGTAAAAGTTTCTTAACAGTGCTACACTTACCTCAATATTTCAGGGGGTACATATGGGAATCAAAGAAGTAAAACAGTATTTTGAATTGCATGGGATGAGTGATAAGGTGCTTGAATTCGATATTTCCAGTGCTACGGTCGCTTTAGCTGCACAGGCATTGAATACCGAGCCTAAGCGGATCGCCAAGACTTTATCTTTTGCCTACAACGGATCGGCATTGCTCGTCGTTACAGCCGGTGACGGGAAAATCGATAACAGCAAATTCAAAGGCCAGTTTGGCTTAAAAGCCCGTATGTTGCACGTTGAAGAAGCACTGAATCTGACAGGTCATCCGGTGGGCGGGGTTTGTCCCTTTGCACTCAAAGAACCGTTGACTGTGGCCTTGGATATTTCCTTAAAACGCTTTGAAACCGTGTTTCCGGCATGCGGCAGTGCAAACTCAGCGATCGAGCTTACTCCGGAAGAGCTTCAAAAACACGCACAGACGACCTTGTGGGTCGATGTGTGCAAAGACTGGATATAAAAAGGTCACGCGTGTGACCTTTTGTCTACTTTAGATACTTTTCCATCCATGCCGTGATTTCCATCAATCGTTTTTGACGGGCCTTCGGTTTCCCGTTTCTTGACAAGTCGTGGTTTTCATTGTTGAATACGACCATTTTACTGTCTACTTTCATTTCTTTAAGTGCCGTGATCATCTGATATCCCTGATCGATCGGGCAGCGGTAATCTGCTTTTGAATGAATGACAAGTGTCGGAGTTTTGAAATTTGATGCGTAACGCAGCGGTGAGTGAAACCATAGTTTATCATGTTGCTCTATTTTCAACAGAGAAGCACCGGCCTGATCGGGGGTAAAGAAATAACCGATATCCGAAACCCCGTGAAATGAAGTCCAATTACAAATCGAACGCTGAGTAACCGCACATTTGAATCGGTCCGTATGTCCGATGATCCAGTTGGTCATAAAACCGCCATATGAACCCCCGGTCACGCCGATGCGATTGACATCAATGTTGGGATAACACTTAATGACTTCATCGGTAAAATTCAGAATATCTTCATAATCGATCGTTCCGTATTTACCCCGGATATCCGCAAAGGCATTACCTTTGCCATCCGATCCATGAGGATTACAGAACATCACAACAAATCCCAAAGCCGCCCAAACCTGCATTTCATGTACATAAACCTCACCATAGACGGTTTTAGGTCCACCATGTATATCCAAAATTGCCGGATATAGCTTGTTCTTGTCAAAATCTTCAGGCAGCAAAACCCAACCGTCGACTGTGTCGTTATTTGAGATGATGCTGATTTTTTGAGGTTTTGCAACAACATAACCTTTTATGTATGAGTCATTGAAATCCGCAAAGTCAACCAGTCCGCCGTTTTCGATTTTCATCAACTGCTGTACATTGTGGTTGAAAAGACCACTCAAATACCATTCTCCGTTGATATATGCGTAACCGTCGATGGAACCCGGCGCATCAAACAATGTGGTCAACTGACCTTGTGAATCAAGGGATACCAACCGCGAATGATCCTCGACAGTCAACGTGAACAACAGTTTATCGTTCCATGTTTTGATCAGCGGCGATCCATTCAGCCGCACATCACTGCCAATGGAATTGCCGGTTGAATAGAAAGGATCACAAAGGTCTACCAGCGATTTCTTTTCAAAATCAAAGGTTGACCAAATCGGATTTTCACTCATACCAAAGGTTTTTCTTTGATTATGCAACACATACAACGTATCATTCGCAATCTGTAAAGCATATATACCAAACTTACTGCTGGATAATTTGGTAACTATCAAATCTTTGAGATCGAGCTCAAACAGATGACTAAACAACGAGCGGACATTTTTGAAATTATCAGCAGCGTAGTAGACTTTTCCGGTTTGTTTATTTACAGTCAGATCACCGACGGTCATAGACGGAGCGGTTATCGGTGTCAGTTTGTTTTCTTTTGAATCAAAAACAAATAAACGATTGCGCTTGCCATTGGTCAGCTGTGCCCCGTTGGCCCAAAACGGTACTTCAGTGATTTCATCAAAAAAGGTATCTTCTTTAATCTTCTTTGCCAGCTTACCTTTTTTCTCGTCTGAATATTCATGGTAATTTGGATGGCCGACATCGCTCAATGCTGTCAATACAAATTTGCCTTCATTCAGAACTTCAATGGAAGTGACGATCAGTGGCAAACTGAAAAGTTTGACTGCTTCACCACCGTTACACGAAATTTTGAAAAAATCTGTACTCAGTGACTGGTTTTGTTCATCTTTTTGGCGACCCGAGGAAAACAAAATCGTCTCATCATCCAGCCAAATATAAAAGGATTCTTGATTGAATGCTGTTAGTTGAAAGTACCGCTTCTCTTCTTTGACCCAGATGTTGTTTTCATAGGTGTCTTTCTTCAAATCTGCTTTGCTTATAACAAAAGCAAATTTTGTATTGGAAGGATTTTCTTTGACATTTGAAATAAACTGAAGTTCTAACCAACTGTCGAGCATTATTTTTTTCATACATTACCTCCAAGCACAATTATACCCTTTGCTCATGGCTAATTCAAACCGAACTTTCACACGTCAAAAGTACATTGATTGACATTGTCGGTTCTGTTTACTATGATAACGTCTAGAAAGGAGTTATCATGAACTCTAATCAAACCATTCCTCGACCCTTGGTTCGCACAAACCAATGGGTAATTGTAATAAGTGTAGGTACCTTTATGCTTACCGGGATATCTGCTGTGTTGCTGATCCCGTTGTTAAGCGGACTATCCGCATTGTTTCTTAACGTTCATCCTGTCATGGAAATAGCAAAACGATTTTTACAAAAACCATTCAGCAAGTATGTGCAGGAAGACAAAGAACAACAGCGTTTTAATCAGATACTGGCCGTTTCGATGCTTTCATTGGCATTTGTCAGTTCTTTATTGAACTTTACCTGGCTGAGCCTGTTTTTCTCAGTCATGGTTTTGCTGGCATGCTCATTGGCTATCCTCGGCTTTTGTGTCGGCTGCTACATTCATTATCAAATCAGTTTATGGCGACAACGCAACATCGAGAACTCTTAGGAGTTCTTTGTTGAATCTGGTAAAATATATTTAGGTGTTGGTCGATCATTGAATAAAAAAGTTCTTACTCAAAGTCATAAAGGAAGAATGTGGCAAGGTTATGCTGAAAACATATAGTAGACTGCCATATATCGATGGATAAACTATGAAAACTTGGAAAAAAATTCTTTTAGCTATAATGTTCATTGTGGTCGTATTGCCCTATCTTTTGCCAAGTGAAAACGCTCGGACGATTGCTGAGAAGCCTTTTGATAACAGTGAGTTTGTCACTGTTGATGATGTGTCATTACACGTTCGAATCTGGTCAAATCCTGAAGCGAGGGGAAACATCCTGCTCATTCACGGATTGGGCGGGTCTACTTTCTCATTTCGAAACAATGCCGAAGCACTTTCGCAAGCCGGTTATAATGTCGTGGCCGTCGATCTGCCTGCCTTTGGTTACTCAGACAGAAAGCGAAACATCAATCACAGCCAGGATAACCGGGCTCGTTTGTTATGGCTGATGATCGATGAAATCGAAAAGAAAAACGGGTTTGTCGGAAACTGGATTTTGACGGGTCATTCGATGGGAGCATCGACGACCATAGCCATGGCAAACCAGAGAGCAGATAAAGTTTCTGTTTTGGGATTTATCGATGGTGCTGTCAGCGGGGATCAAAGAAATAATTTTCTGTTTAAAATACCGCCGGTTCAACAGTGGATGAAAGTCATTTTGAAGAACTTTGTTGTTAATCAAAAAAATGTGACGAATTTTCTGGCATCAGCATACAATCGAATGCCTAGCGAGGAAGAAATATCCGGATACTTTGAACCTTACACGATTTCAGGAACTTTTGGTGCCTGGGTCGACTTTCTGGCAAGTGCCAGAAATCTCAATATTGATGAATTAACCGATAAAGACATCCCAATTCTTGTACTCTGGGGAGAAAATGATGAATGGGTCAGTGTGGACACAGTTGATATCATTACCTCGACAGCATCCAACACATTTGTGTATATATTTGAAGGTGAGGGTCATTGTCCCAATGAGACCAGTCCTTACTTCAATGATAAGATAATTGAACTACTCAATCAGATCCCTTAGCAGCTTCGGCTGCTTTTCTGTATAAAAAAACTCCGGAAATCCGGAGTTTAAACTTAACGGTTGTAGTTAGGTTTGAAGCAGTCTCTGCAGTAAACCGGTTTTCCGGTCGTCGGGCGGAAAGGAACCATTGTTTCTTTTCCACAGCCGTCGCAGACTGCCGGGAACATTTCGCGTTGATTCCTGTCAGAATCGCGACGATCGCTACGTTGACCACGAGCAGCCTTGCGGCAGGTAGTGCAGCGTTCCGGTTGGTTTAGCAAGCCCTTTTCTTTGTAAAAAGCTTGTTCGTTGTCGGTGAATAAGAATGTTTCTCCGCAACCTTTGCATACGATTGAAATATTTGCCATTGTATTGTCCTCCTTAACAAGTGATGTTCATTCAGGCCGAAACTCCAGTGTTAAGGAATGTTTT
>PGZW01000063.1 GCA_002841515.1 Firmicutes bacterium HGW-Firmicutes-19
ATATGGTCCGCAAGTCTCTACCTCCTTACCTTAAACAAGGAGACTACAAAACAAACATAGGCTTTTTTAGCTATTTTTGTTTTTCACAGAGACACCGCGGCCGGTGTCTTTTTCATTGAAAGGAGCAACCTATGGAAAACATTAAAATATCTGTCGTCATGGGATCGTCCAGTGATTATGCGACGGTCAAGGAAACGACCGCACTGCTAGAAAAGTTTGGGGTCAGCTTTGAGAAGAAAGTGGTCAGTGCTCATCGCACGCCGGAAGATATGGTCGACTATGCGAAAAACGCGAAAAGTCGTGGTATTGAAGTTATTATCGCGGCGGCGGGTGGAGCAGCGCATCTTCCCGGCATGATCGCTTCATTGACCACGATTCCGGTCATCGGAATTCCGATTGAAAGCAAGACGCTAAAGGGAATCGATTCTTTACTGTCCATCGTTCAGATGCCGGCCGGAATCCCGGTTTTGACCGTTGCGATTGGTGTGGCCGGAGCGAAGAATGCAGCTTTGGCAGCGATTGCGATGTTGGCAGTGCATGATGAACAACTTGCTTTGGCTTTACAGTCATATCGCAATGAAATGGCGGATGCTGTTCGAGGGAGTGAACTGATATGATCACCATCGGAATCTTAGGTGGCGGACAATTGGGCATGATGATGGCCCAAGCCGCAAAGAAGTGCGGTCATCGCATCGTTGTGATCGATCCGGACGATCAATGTCCGTGTGTCAGAGTTGCGGATGAGTTTATCTGTGCAAAGTACAACGATGAAAAAGCGCTAAAAGATATGGCTTCCATGTGCGATGTGATGACGTATGAGTTTGAGAATGCGGATGCAATGCTTGTCGAGCAGTTCGCTGATAAATTCCCTCAGGGAAGCGAAGCACTGACCATTTCTTCGCATCGTTATAAAGAGAAGAAATTCGCGAAGAAACTTGGATTACATACGCCAAACTTCTTCAAAATCAAAAGTGAAGCCGATTTGTATCAAATCGTCAGTTTTCCGACGCTGATCAAGACGTGCCGTTTTGGTTATGATGGAAAAGGTCAGTGGCTGATCCGGGATGTTGAAGATCTCAATGAAATCAAACTGGAATTCCCAGGGGAATATATCGCGGAAGATTTTATTAGTTATGATCGTGAAATATCGGTAGTCGTAGCCCGCTTTGTGGATGGGATCGTGGCTTATCCGCCTTTTGAAAATGTGCATGATAAGGGGATATTGAGACAGACCACTTATCCAAGTTCGATCAGTGAGAATGTTGCGCGGGTGGCGATTGATGCGGCCATCGCGATTGTGAAAGAGCTCAACTACTTCGGAGTACTCGCCGTTGAAATGTTTGTATCTGATGGTGAAGTGATTTTCAATGAGTTTGCGCCAAGACCGCATAACAGTGCTCATCTGACCATTGAATGCGCCGATTTCAGTCAGTTTGACTTACATATTGCCGCAATCACCCATCAGAAGAAAACTGAACCCCAAATGCTCAAGTCGGGCGTTATGTTCAATATCTTAGGACAGCATGTGGCGGAGGTTTTCAGTAAGCACGCCGCCCAGCCGGATGACCATGTCCATATTCATTGGTATGGCAAGAAGGAGACCCTTTATAATCGCAAGATGGGACATGTAACCATTGCTGAGGAAGAAAAAAATAAACTGAACGAATTGGTTTTGCGTTGGAGGATGTCAAAATGAAGTTTCGTTTGTTTGTACAAAAAAGAAATGATATCGACTCAAATTCCGCTTCGCTAAGCGACAGTGTCCGTCAACAGCTGATGATCGATGCTCAAGTCACTGTATTTAACGGATACGACATCGACGATCTTGATGAAAGCTATTGGGATGTTGCGATTGCGCGGGTGTTCAGCGAACCGATGACGGACATGGTCTACTTAAGACTACCCAAGGTTGAAGGTACGGTTATTGTCAGGGAACCTTTGCCAGGACAATATGACCAACGGGCAGACAGTGCTCAACAATGCTTACGATTGATCGATGTGGATACCTTGGCTACCGTAAAGACCTTTGAAGTGGCTATGTTTGATACAGAGCTGAGTGATGAGGAATGTTTGTCATTTATCCGATATTGGATCAACCCGATTGAAACACGGCAAAAAGACTTAGATCTGGATGTTGAAATTGAAGATACGGTAAGTGATGAAGGGGAGATTCACGGATTCACAGCTTTTAACGATGATCAGTTGAAAGAATTCCTTGTTGATCAACAAGCCGCAATGTCCTTTGAAGATATCAAACTCATTCAACGCTTCTTTACAGAGAACGAAAACCGAAATCCCACTCGCACCGAATTCAAAGTGCTCGACACCTATTGGTCCGATCATTGTCGTCATACGACCTTTGAGACCGTCCTTGATGAAATCATCATTGAAGAAGGACCTTTGAGTTTATCAGTTCAAAAAGCGCTGAATTTCTACCAGAACTTAAGAATATATACCGAAAGAGAAAACCGACCGGACACCTTGATGGAAATCGCGACTATCTATGCAAAAGCACTCAATGATGCTCGTGTTGAGATCAGTGATGAAATCAATGCCTGCTCCGTTAAAATCAATATTGATACAGAAAATGGGGATGAAGAGTGGTTGTTACAGTTTAAAAACGAAACCCACAATCATCCTACGGAAATTGAGCCTTATGGCGGAGCATCCACATGTATCGGTGGTGCAATCCGAGATCCACTGAGCGGACGCGCTTATGTGTATCAAGCCATGCGCATCAGCGGTTGTGGCAATATCAAAGAAGAGATTTCAGAAACGATGCCGGATAAATTACCGCAACGCGTGATCGCACTGAAAGCAACCGCCGGAAACAGCGGTTATGGCAATCAAGTCGGCGTTGCGACCACAACCGTCAAGGAAATCTATCATCCTCGTTATGTCGCCAAACATTTGGAATTGGGTGCGGTGGTCGGAGTGGTGAAAGCGGATCACGTACGGCGACTAAAACCTGTTGCCGGAGATGTCATTGTTTTGGTCGGTGGCAAAACCGGAAGAGATGGGATTGGCGGGGCCACCGGCTCTTCCATCGAACATGACAGTTCGAGCTTACTGACATGTGCCGCACAAGTACAAAAGGGCAATGCAGTGGAAGAGCGCAAAATCCAACGGCTCTTCCGCAATCCGGATGTGAGTCTGTTAATCAAAAAATGTAATGACTTTGGGGCGGGCGGTGTCAGTGTCGCCATCGGTGAACTTGCGGATGGATTGACCATTGATTTATCGGCCGTACCTACGAAATATATGGGACTCAATGCGACCGAACTGGCCATCAGTGAAAGTCAGGAACGCATGGCCGTGGTGCTTGATCCTAACGATGTAGACAAGTTTCTTGATTTCGCTCGACAAGAAAACCTTGAGGCAACCGTGGTTGCGAAAGTTACGGAAAGCAAGCGACTGATTATGAAATATCAAGATTCGGTGGTTGTGGATCTGGATCGGGCATTGATTGATACTCATGGCGTCCGACAACACGCAAAGGCCCGAATAGTTGCGGACTATACGCCATCTCAACGTGATACGTTTGATAAAGACTGGGCACTATCACATATATCATCACTTAACGTCTGTTCTCAAAAAGGTTTGATTGAACGATTTGATTCAACGATCAACGCACTCAGTGTTCTTGCACCTCTGGGCGGGAAGTATCAACTCACACCCAGTGAGGGAAGTGTGTCGAAGATACCTGTACTAAAAGGTAATACATCAGTGGCTTCCATTTTAACGTACGGATTCAATCCACAGCTAAGCGAACAGAACATGTTTGTCAGTGCGCAGGGTGCCGTTTTGGAAAGTATTGCGAAAGTACTGGCCTTAGGGGGTCAAGTCAATGATATCTTCTTTTCCTTTCAAGAATACTTCCCGAAACTGAAAAATCATCATCAGTGGGGTGAAGTTACAGCTGCACTTCTGGGAGCTTTGAGTGTTCAAAAAACCTTCGGCCGACCAGCCATCGGCGGCAAAGACAGTATGTCCGGATCGTTCAAACAGTTGGATGTACTACCGACGTTGGTCAGTTTCGCTTGTGCGACCACAACCGTTAAGAATGTGATATCAAGTGAGGCTAAGCATAAGGGTAATCGATTGTATATGATTCAAGTCAATCGTTTAAGTGATGGCAGTTTCGATCTGAAAGATGCCAAACACAAATATATTGATTTTGAAAATATGTGCAGACGAGGATCGATCATCAGCGCCTCGGTTGTCAAAGAGTCGTTGTTTGCTTCGATTGTGGTTATGTTGATGGGTAACGGATTGGGAATTACGGTCGATACACAGTTATCACTGAGCGACAATTATGTGGGAAGTCTGCTTGTTGAGAGTAATGATCCTCAACCCGATTGGATTGAGGTCGGTATCATCAATGATGACTACACCTTTAACGGAATTATGTTTGATAAAGATGAAATTAAAAGAGCCTATGTTGGCGGACTTGAATTTCTCTATCCCATACAACATACCGGTGAAGACATCGATGTTACCTTGCCGTCCATTGGCTATCCGATCGACACATATCCTTTCGATGCTGTAGACGAAGTCCATGTGGTCATACCGGTATTTCCGGGAACCAACTGTGAAGTGGATACGGCGTTGGCCTTTGAAAAAGCAAGTGGAATCGTTGATTTTTCTCTGATTCGCAACCTGAACAAAGAAGATTTGAATGAGTCGATAGAACAATTTGTTAGCTTACTGGATCACGCTCACATCCTGGCATTGCCCGGCGGATTCTCGATGGGCGATGAACCCGATGGCAGTGCCAAGTTTATTGTCAATATTCTCAAAAATGAGAAAGTCAAGGCCGCGGTTGAACGTCTGTTATCTCGAAAAGGGTTGATCATCGGCATATGCAACGGATTTCAGGCACTGATCAAAAGCGGATTGCTTCCTTATGGAAAGATCATGGACCTAACCTTCGAAGATGCGACACTCACATTTAATTCGATCGGTCGTCATATCAGTACAATTGCCACGACCCGCTTGGTATGTGACGGTTCACCTTGGCTTAAGGATGTCGGTGAAGAAGTCATCAAGGTTCCCTTCAGCCATGGGGAAGGTCGATTGATGGCCAGTGAACAACTTGTCCAACGTTGGATCGAATACGGTCAGATCGCCTTTCAGATGTGTGATGATGAAGGCAGAAGTACCATGGATCCTAAGGTTAATCTTAACGGTTCGGTCATGGCGATCGAAGGACTCATCTCACCATGCGGGCAGATTTTGGGGAAAATGGGACATACCGAACGCATCGAAATGGAATTGTATAAGAATATCCCAGGGATAAGAGAGATTCCACTGTTTGAAAATGGGATCAACTACTTTAAAAAAAGGTGAAAAATATGGAAAAGAAACAAATGATTTATGAAGGTAAGGCAAAACAGTTGTATACTTGTGATAGAGATGATGCTTACATCATGCGCTTTAAAGACGATGCGACCGCATTCAACGGAATCAAAAAAGCGCAAATCACTAACAAAGGGGCCTTAAACAACCAGATATCGACGGTTTTATTTCATCAGCTTCACCGCCATGGAATCAAGACGCATTACATCGAAACCCTCAATGAGACCGAACAGCTATGTTACAAGGTTGAGATTTTTCCGTTGGAAGTTATCGTTCGAAACATCATTGCCGGATCGATGGCCAAGCGTTTGGATATTGAAGAAGGAACACCGTCAATAAAACCGATTTATGAGTTGTGTTATAAAAATGATGAGTTAGGCGATCCGCTGATCAATGAAGATCACGCGATGGCCTTGGGAGTTGCTTCGGAAGAAGAACTTCGCACGATCAAAGAAATGACACTGTCCATCAATCAGTTGTTAATCTCATTGTTTGATCGCATCGGCATCACCCTGGTCGACTTTAAAATTGAATTTGGTAAACTGCCGGATGGCACCGTCATCCTGGCAGATGAGATATCCCCGGATTCCTGTCGCTTGTGGGATAAGCAAACCGGTAAGAAACTGGATAAAGACCGTTTCCGCAGGGACTTGGGCAATGTTGAGGATGCCTATCAGGAAATCCGCAATCGCTTATATGAGGCCTATCATGACTGAAATAATGTTTGAACGTGAATTGCATGAGGAATGCGGGGTATTCGGTGTTTTCGATATCCACGACGCCGCCGAACTTACGTACTACGGCTTGCATGCCCTTCAACATCGCGGCCAGGAAGGGGCGGGCATCGTGGTCAGTGATGACACTCGGTTGCTGGGTGTAAAAAATGAGGGCAATGTCCGCTTCGTATTTCCGGAAAACGTACTTAAGAAACTGGTGGGTCATCATGCGATCGGCCATGTCCGCTATTCGACGACCGGTGGAGGCGGACTGTTAAATGTTCAGCCCTTTCTGTTTCGTCATGGCAGCGGCGATTTCGCGCTTTGTCACAATGGCAACATTGTTAATTCCAAACAACTGAAAAACCGGTTGGAGCGCAGTGGCAGTATCTTTCAGAGCTCATCGGATTCCGAGATTTTGGCTCATCTGATCCAGCGTGAAACCCGCAAGGACCGTTTGGACGCCATCAAGGAAGCCTTGATCTATTTAGAAGGCGCATTTGCCTTTCTCTTGTTAACCAAAGACAAACTATATGCCATGCGTGATAAACACGGATTGCGCCCGCTTTCCATCGGAAAGTTCAATGGCGGCTATGTGATTGCCAGTGAAACCTGTGCCCTGGATGCGGTTGGTGCAACGTTTGTGCGGGATGTATTGCCTGGTGAGATCGTGATTATTGATAAAAACGGGATAACGGTTGATAGTTATACCCCGGATACCGAAGAGAAAATATGCGCCATGGAATACATCTACTTCTCGCGTCCGGACAGTGATTTATTGGGTCTTAATGTTCACCGCTCGCGAAAAGCGTGCGGACGCATTCTGGCCAAAGAAGCACCGGTCGAGGCGGATATCGTCATCGGTGTTCCGGATTCATCGTTATCGGCGGCCAGCGGTTATGCGGAGGCCAGCGGAATTCCCTATGAGATGGGATTGATCAAAAATAAGTACAGCGGAAGAACATTTATCGAACCGTCACAGGCTTTAAGAGAGAAAGGGGTCAAGATGAAACTGGCTCCGGTGCGCAGTGTCATTGCCGGACAACGCGTCATTTTGATTGATGATTCCATTGTGCGGGGTACGACTTCGATGAAAATCGTATCGATGCTTAAGGAAATGGGAGCGAAGGAAGTGCATATGCGCATAGCCTCACCCCCCATCATTGCTCCTTGTTTCTATGGGGTCGATACTTCGACGATTGAGGAGCTGATCAGTGCGACTAATTCGATTGAAGAGTTAAGAAAATTGATCGGTGCGGACAGTCTGGCCTTTTTATCGATGGAAGGATTAAGTGAAGCATTGGGACATCGCAGTTTCTGTCATGCCTGCTTTACCAAGGAATATCCGACGCATCTGTATGAGGACATTCAACAAGCCAATAAGGACGGAAAGTTCTAGGAGGAAATATATGAGCGAACATTATGCGAAATCAGGTGTGAATCTTCAAGCAGGGTATGAATCGGTGAAGCGGATCCGTAGCCATATCGAACGTACGCGACGATTGGGAATGATGGACAATATCGGATCGTTTGGCGGTCTGTTTGATTTGACCCGACTCAATGTATCAGAACCGGTGTTGATCAGTGGTACAGACGGTGTGGGAACCAAGCTGAAAATCGCTTTTCTGACGGGTAAGCATGATACCATCGGTATCGATGCGGTGGCCATGTGTGTCAATGATATTTTAGCTCAAGGTGCACAACCTTTATTCTTCTTGGATTATATCGCCATTGGCAAAAATAATCCGGATACCGTTGAAGCCATTGTCAAAGGGGTTGCGGATGGCTGTGTCAGTGCGAATTGTGCACTGATTGGCGGAGAAACCGCAGAAATGCCCGATATGTATTCGTCCGATGAATATGATATTGCGGGTTTCTGTGTGGGCGTTGCGGAGAAAAGCAAACTGATCCTTCCATCGCATGTCAATACCGGCGATGTGATCATCGGATTGGCAAGTTCAGGACTTCATTCCAATGGATTTTCATTGGTAAGAAAGATACTTTTCAAAGATCATTCGCTTGATCCAATGATGAAATTTGGAGAACAGACGTTGGGGGAAACCTTGTTAACGCCGACACGGATTTATGTGCGTGCCGTACTTCCGTTGATTCAACAATGTAAGATTCACGGGATTGCCCATATTACCGGAGGCGGGTTTGTCGAGAATGCCCCAAGATGCATTCAAGATGAGCAAGGCATACTCATTCATAAAGGAACATGGCCGATACCGCCGATATTTACCTTCTTGGCTGATTTGGGTCGTATCCCTGAAGATCAGCTGTATCAGGTGTTTAATATGGGTATCGGGATGATGTTGATCGTGAATCCCAAGGATGTTGAAGAAGTACTGGAGTACCTTCGTTCTCATCATGAACATCCATATGTGATCGGTGAGGTGACGGATACACCGGGGGTCGTCATCCGATGAAGAATATCGTCGTTTTTGCTTCGGGCTTTGGTTCTAACTTTCAGGCAATCATCGATGCGGTCAAACAAGGTAAACTTCATGCCAACATCGCCGGTTTAATTTGTGATAAGCCCGGAGCTTATGCGATCGAACGTGCCAGAATCAATCTTATTCCCGTTGTTCTTTTTGAGCGTAATGCTTTTTCTTCGAAAGCGGAAATGGATCATGCGATATTGAATCAATGTCAGGATTGGAATGCGGACTGGTTGGTGCTGGCTGGGTACATGCGCCTGCTTTCACCGATGCTGATAAAAGCATTTCCGCGACACATCGTCAATATTCATCCTTCACTGCTTCCAAAGTATCGAGGATTGGATGCAGTGGGTCAAGCATTGAATCACAAGGAGAGAGTTTACGGGCTTACCATTCATTATGTCGAAGAAGGCATGGATACCGGGGAGATTATCGTTCAAGTCCCTTTTGAAGCGGATGAACTGGATCGTGATCATATTGAAAAACGATTGCATGCGTTGGAACATCAGACGTATCCGGCGATAATCAATAAATTGATCGTGGAGGAATGTGTATGAAACGTGCGTTGATCAGTGTAAGTGATAAAACCGGAGTTGTGGGAATTGCCAAAGAATTAAGTGAACTGGGCATTGAAATCATATCGACGGGGGGAACATTTAAATTACTCAAAGATGCGGGGATACCGGTATTGCCCATTGAGGAAGTCACTCACTTTCCCGAAATGTTGGAAGGACGGGTAAAGACGTTGCACCCTATGATTCATGGGGGTCTTTTGTTTAAAAGAAACGATAAAAATCATGTGAATGCAATAAATAATCATGATATTCAACCAATCGATTTTGTGATCGTCAATCTATATCCCTTTGTTGAGACCATCAAAAAAGAAGGATGTTCATTTGAACATGCTGTTGAGAATATCGATATCGGCGGACCTTCGATGTTACGCTCAGCCGCCAAGAATCACACAGATGTCACGGTCATTTGTGACTTGAAAGATGCCAAGGAAATGATCCGGCAGTTGAAAGAAGAAGGCGAAACATCGCTGGACTTCCGCCGTTATTGTGCCGCAAAGGTCTTTCGCTTAACCGCCGCATACGACGCGATGATTGCGGAGTATTTGACCGAAGAGGAATTTCCGGAGCGAATTACCCATACCTATACCAAAGTCGGTGATTTGCGCTATGGGGAGAATCCGCACCAGAAAGCTGCTTTCTATCAGACTGTATTTCAAGAACCCAATTCACTTTCCCTTTGTGATCAATTGCAAGGAAAGGAATTGTCTTATAACAATATTCAAGATGCCAATGCGGCACTTGCGATTTTAAGTGAGTTTGACGCTCCGTGTTGTGTGGCGGTAAAACATACCAACCCCTGTGGAGTCGCCATCGCAAACGATCATGTTTCGGCATGGCAAAAAGCATATAACGCTGATCCCATCAGTATCTTTGGCGGTATCGTGGCGTTTAACGGCGAAGTTAATGAAACGATAGCTCTGGGACTTTCGGAGTTGTTTTTGGAAGTTATTCTTGCTCCGAAATATTCATTAAAAGCACTGGAAATTTTGAGTTTCAAGAAGAATGTCCGGGTTTTGGTCACTGATGAACATTTTGACCGTCCCTATGATATGACTTGTGCCCGGGTATCCGGAGGACTGTTGGTTCAGACGACGGATATGGTGGAGTTGGATAAAGAAGATTGTAAGGTCGTGTGTGGCAGTGTAGCTGATTCTGATTGGGATGATTTGCTCTTTGGGGAAAAAGTTTGTAAACACGTTAAAAGCAATGCGATCGTCCTTGTGAAGGACGGTATGACGGTGGGTATCGGCGGCGGTCAGAGCAATCGGGTCGGAGCTGCTAAGATCGCACTTGAACAAGCCGGTGAAAAAGCAATAGGCGCGATCATGGCTTCCGATGCTTTCTTTCCGATGCCTGATACCGTTGAACTGGCGGTGCAGTATAAAATCAAAGCCATCATTCAACCCGGGGGTTCAATCAAAGATGACCTATCGATTGAGGCGTGTAAGAAACATAATATTGCGATGGTGCTGACAGGAGTCCGGCACTTTAAGCACGGATGAGGCGCATATTGATTGTGGGCAGTGGCGGACGTGAACATGCGTTGGCCAAATGCTTCCATAAAAGTCCGACCGTTGAAAAAGTTTTTGTTGCGCCGGGAAATCCGGGGATGAGGGATGTGGCGACAATTGTCCCTATCGATGCCATGGATTTTGAGAAGTTGATAAGCTTTTCAAAGGAAGAAAATATTGATTTGGTGTTCGTAGGTCCGGAAGCACCGCTTTCCAATGGAATTTCTGATGCTTTGAAACAAGCAGGCATCCGTGTGTTTGGACCCAGCGCACAAGCCGCTCAGTTGGAGGCAAGCAAGTCCTTTGCGAAACAATTGATGAATCAATATGATATACCGACCGCGAAACATAGGACTGTATTTACGAAAGATGAAGCGATGAAGTATCTTTCTTCGCATCCTTCGCCCATCGTCATTAAAGCCGATGGTCTGATGGCAGGCAAAGGGGTGACGGTGGCGATGGATGATCAAACCGCAATCGCCGCGGTGGAGGATATATATCGGGATATTGCTTACGGACCTTTGGTCATTGAGGAATTTCTGGAAGGTGAAGAGTTTTCGCTCATGGCGTTTGTGAATGGGGAAAAAGTGTTTCCCTTGGACATTGCGCGGGATTATAAGCGTGCGCATGACAACGATGAAGGATTGAATACCGGAGGAATGGGATCATTCTCTCCTGTACCTTTTATCAAAGATGAGTGGGTAAAAGAAGCGATGAACAATATCATGATCCCCATGGCCAAAGCGATGGTCGATCAGGGAATACCGTTTACCGGCATGCTTTATGGCGGACTGATGGCGACCAGTAATGGAATTAAGACCATTGAGTTCAATGTGCGGTTTGGTGATCCGGAGGCGGAGGT
>PGZW01000064.1 GCA_002841515.1 Firmicutes bacterium HGW-Firmicutes-19
CGACCACCCCTGGCTATGATGGCACTTTGTCCTGGATGAACCAAGTCAGCAATGACTGTCTGAGTCGCCAAGTCTTTGACGATCGTTCCTTGGGGCACTAACAAAATATTGTCCTCGCCACGGGCTCCAGTCATTTTCTTTGTTCTTCCGTTTACACCGTCATCGGCTTTAAGATGTTTTTTGTAGTGTAAGTCTAAAAGCGTCGATTTATTGGTGTCGACGATAAAGACGATGTTACCGCCATTACCGCCATCACCGCCATACGGTCCACCTAGCGGCTGATATTTTTCCCTGCGGAAAGAGACGATACCATTACCGCCTGTTCCTGCTTTTATTTTAAGTTTTACGCGATCTATAAACATAGGTTCTAACTCCTTTAAAAAAATCCCCGACGGGGATTTTTATGCGTTTGGATATACTGAAACTTTTGTCTTGTTGCGACCCAAGCGTTCGAATTTCACGATCCCGTCCGTCAAAGCGAACAGCGTATCGTCCCCGCCTCTGCCCACATTCGTTCCAGGGTGAATTTTGGTACCACGTTGGCGATACAAAATCGATCCGGCAAACGTAAATTGTCCGTCTGACTTCTTAGCGCCTAAACGTTTCGATTGAGAATCACGTCCGTTACGAGTTGAACCGACTCCCTTTTTCGAAGCAAACAACTGAATGTCTAATACATATTTCATGGCCTTACACCTCCTGTTTCGTTATTTGAATGTATTTGGAATATGAGTGCTCTACCGTTTCCAACTGATAAAGCATTGTTTTAAGTATGTTTTGTTGAGTGTCTTCCACATGGATCACATCGATCACGATGCTGTTTTCATTCAACTGGTCAACGATCGACCCACTTGACAGTTTGTCGAGGGTATTGAGACCGCCAACACCAATAGCGCTGACTGCCGCACAAACCAAATCCTTACCTTTGATGGCATACTCAGCATGACCGCTGATGCTCAAATGGGTAATCAAATCCTCTTTGGTTTTTTTGATGTGCACCCGGATCATACGATTAAGCCTCGATGGTTTCGACGGTTAATTTCGTATACGGTTGACGATGACCTTGTTTGCGGCGGGTAGAACCTTTTTTCGGCTTATATTTCACAATGATGATCTTTTTAGCCTTGCCTTGTTTTTCAACTTTAGCGGTTACCTTTACTCCCTTTACATAGGGAGTTCCTACTTTGGTCGTGCGGTTGGAATAAACCAATACATTGTCGAATGTTACGACATCTCCCTCGGCAACATCCAATTTCTCAACGAAAATGGTTTGGCCGACTTCAACTTTTAATTGCTTTCCACCGGTTTCGATTACTGCGTACATTACGTGCACCTCCTTCATTTTTTTCTCAGACTCGCCTCTTCAGGTGGATTTCTCACTTAGACCCAAACAAGTGCGGTTGCAGTCACTTCGGACGTACAACTTCGTCAGTTTAACACAAGCAAAAGCGTTCGTCAATTCGAACAAACGTTTCGCTTATATATTATACTCGAAAGCCTTAAATTTGTATAGAAGAAAGTTCGTCGAATTTAAAACGAAATCGTTAAGGTTTTACTTTTACCTAATCCTCTAGAAATTCATTAAATTTACCACGGCTGATATAATGCGTATGCAAGTATTCATGAGCAATATGACTGTTGGGATGCATTAAAAACGCTTCATACAATTCATTAACAAACGCATTTTCATGAGATTTACGAATACCCTTCCCACTGTCCTCAGCAAATAACCCTTCCAGTCGTTTCTGTGCCGCTAGCGGATCTTTGGAGCGAGGCTGACCGCCACCATTGATACATCCACCCGGACATCCCATGATTTCAATAAAGTGATACGGTGAAGTTCCATCCGCAACTTGCCTCATTAACACTTCAGCATTCTTAGCGCCACTGGCAACCGCAATTCTCAGAGTCTGTTGATCAAGGAAACTGAATGCCGGTAAGGGATCTGTAATCGTAATCGCAGCTTCTTTAATTGGATCAAACCCTTCGATCTGCTCTAAACGCAAATGTTCAAAAGGTAACTCTCTTCCGGTAATCAATTCATATGCTGTACGTAAAGCCGCTTCCATAACTCCACCGGTAACGCCGAATATATCGGCTGCGCCACTGCTGAAGCCCAATGGATTATCCGGATTACTATCAGATAACATTGTAAAATCAATACCTGCTGATTTTATGAGCGATGCCAGTTCACGCGTAGTTAATACGGCATCAACACTTTGATGATCATCAATCGCCATTTCCGGACGGGTAATTTCAAATTTCTTCGCGGTACATGGCATGACTGAAACCACAAACATATTCTTTGAATCAACTCCGATTTTCTTAGCATAGTAAGATTTTGCTAACGAACCAAGCATCATGTGCGGAGATCTGCACGTCGACAAATGTTCTAAGTGATGTGGATAATTGTGTTCACAATACTTAATCCAACCCGGTGAACAGGATGTGATCATCGGAAGTTGACCCTGACCCATTGTCAGTGCGTTTTTGATTCGACCTAAAAACTCAGTACCTTCTTCGATTACCGTCAGATCAGCTGCGAAATTTGTATCAAAAATATCATCGAAACCTAAATCACGCAGCGCACTGAATAATTTTCCGGTTACCGGGGTACCGGCTGGATAACCAAACTCTTCCCCAATGGCCACCCGAATGGCCGGTGCAACTTGTACAACGGTGTAAATATTTGGATCATTTAATGCCTGTCTGACACTTTCGGTCGCATCGGTTTCCATTAAAGCCCCGACCGGACATACCATCGTGCATTGACCGCAGTAGATACAATCGGTCTGCGCAAGATCAAACTCATTCGCCGCTGATATAACCGTATCATAACCGCGGTTTTGAGCATGCAGAATACCCACGCCCTGTATCTCATTACAGACGCTTATGCATCTTCGACAAAGGATGCATTTGTCCATATCTCTCGTTATCGATACGGATATTTCACTTTTTCGGTGGGATTCGGAATTATTGAAACGGCTCTCTTTGATCCCTAACGTTTTGCCGAGTGCCTGCAGTTCACAGTTCAGATTTCTTGAACAACTCAAACATTGTTGCTTATGATCGGAAAGCAGTAATTCATACAGAACTTTACGCATTTGTTGAACTTTCAAAGTATTGGTCTTAATAACCATACCTTCTTGTACCGCAGTGACGCAGGCAGCCTGCAATGTTTTTGCTTTTTCAACCTCAACAACACACATCCGGCAGGTACCGAAATTACAGACTTTATCAAGATTACACAAACTGGGAATGTAAATGCCGTTTTTTCTGCATGCCTCAAGAATGGTCGTGTCTTTTTCTACAAGAATCGGTTTATTATTAACTGTACAATTGATCATCGGTTACCTCCGATCACAATGCAGACAACGCATGGCTTCGGCCATGGCATTGAGCTTGTGATAACCTAAAATGACTTCATCAAAACTATTCTTGCGATTTTCAAGTTTCAGAATATCCAATGGAAAACGGTGCAGTGCAACAATTTCATCTTCATCAGCAACCGTAGGTATATCAATGTTCATTCCTTTGTTTAGCAATCCTCTACCACCCAAATATTTATCAATGGACTCTGCAGCTCTTTTACCATCCGCAATTGCCTGAATGACTGTGTCCGGTCCGCGGGCAACATCACCCCCGGCAAAAACACCTTTCATAGTCGTCATCAATGTATCATCCTGAACGACGAACGTTCCCCATTTGGTAACTCCAATTTCCTCTTTCTTAATAAACGGCAAATCAGAGTACTGACTCACAGCCACGATGACCATATCCGCATCGACCATGAAATTTGATTTTTCAATTGGTTTGGATTTTCGTCTTCCGGAACTGTCAAACTCGGCTAACTGCATTTTTACACATTCAATTTTTTCAACGGTTCCATCACTGCCTGCGATAAAACGTTTGGGCGATGCCAATTCAATAATTTTGACACCTTCAAGTATGGCTTCATGGATTTCGGCTTCATATGCCGGCATGGCATCGATGGTTCTTCGATATAAAACCACGACTTCACTTGCCCCACAGCGAAGTGCCGTTCGAGCAGAGTCTATGGCCGTATTGCCGCCACCGATAACCACGACTTTACCATCAATTCGATATTTCAAATTCGTGTTAACATCCTTGAGAAAATGAATACCATGTACTACGCCCGGTAAATCTTCACCTTCCACGCGAATTTTTTCGGGAAACTGAGTACCAGTCGCAAGATATACGGAATCATAGTTGTTTTTCAGATGATCAAAAGACAAATCCTTACCGATTAGTGTATTTAAATGAATGCGTACACCGGTTTTTTCAATAAGCGAAACTTCATGGGCTAAAACTTCCTTCGGAAGTCGGTACTCCGGAATGCCGAAAGCCAAAACACCCCCGGCAATACTTTCCTGTTCAAAAACATCCACTTCATAACCGTTTCTAACCAGGTAATAACCGCAAGTCAACCCAGAAGCTCCAGCTCCGACAATCGCGACCTTTTTACCGTTTTTAGCCATAACCGCATCCAACAGTATTTCCTTTTCGTTTCGATAAGCATAGTCAGCTGCGAAGCGCTTCAGATCGCAAATGGCCACTGCCTCATCGGTCATTGAACGACGGCATTTTGATTCACATGGACGTGTACAAATACGTCCGCATATGGCTGGAAACGGATTTTCCTGACGGATCAGCTGATAAGCATCCATAAAGCGACCGGCAGCGATCAATCGGATGTATCCCGGAACATTGATGTTGGCCGGACAAGTATTTTCACAGGGTGAAATAAACAGATCGGAACATACCCCTGCTTTACAGTATTTATCTTTGATGTGCTGCTCATACTCTTCCCTAAAATAGCGGATCGTACTAAGCACCGGATTGGGGGCTGATTGACCCAAACCGCAAATGGCTGTCTGTTGAATCGTTTCACCTAACTCAACCAAAAGTTCAATGTCGCCCTCGACACCTTTTCCTTGAGTAATCCGTTCGAGGATTTCCAACATCTGCTTGGTTCCCAAACGGCATGGCAAACATTTACCGCACGATTCATCTTGAATAAAGTCCATAAAGAACCGTGCCGTGTCAACCATG
Source organism: Firmicutes bacterium HGW-Firmicutes-19 (assembly GCA_002841515.1). Lineage (GTDB taxonomy): Bacteria > Bacillota_I > Bacilli_A > Erysipelotrichales > Erysipelotrichaceae > UBA2227. The sequence continues at coordinate 5,074 of PGZW01000064.1, forward strand.
CATGTATCTTCATCCATTGCAATAAGACCCCCGGATCCCATGATGGCACCGAGTTTTGCTAACTGATCGTAATCCGTTGGAGTATTAAGATTTTCAAGAGTGATACAACCGCCGGAAGGCCCACCGATTTGAGCAGCCTTGAATTTCTTTTTGCCACTGATCCCGCCACCGATATTGAAAAGAATATCACCTATCGGAGTACCGATGGGTACTTCAACGATACCGGTATTGACGATATCTCCTGCCAAAGCAAAAACTTTTGTACCTTTGCTTGATTCCGTTCCATATTGACTATACCACGATGCTCCTTTAAGCATGATCGGAGCAACACTCGCCAATGTTTCGACATTATTTATGATTGTTGGTTTGCTGAAAACACCTTTTTGAAAAGGATATGGTGGTTTTTGGCTTGGCTCACCGCGTTTTCCTTCAATCGATGCAATCAAGGCAGTTTCCTCTCCGCAAACAAAAGCACCGGCACCAATGCGGATTTCTATATCAAAACTGAAGTTACTTTCAAATATTTTCCTGTTCAACAGTCCGAATTCTTTGGCTTCGTTTAGCGCAAAAGTCAAGCGCTTGATCGCTAAAGGATATTCGGCACGAATGTAAATATAACCTTTGCTTGCACCTATGGCATATCCGGCAATCATCATCCCTTCAATGACGGAATGTGGATCGCCCTCAATGATGGAACGGTCCATAAAGGCACCGGGATCACCTTCATCCGCATTGCATATCATGTATTTTTGATCGCTTTTAGCCAGATATCCGGCTTTCCATTTCACACCGGTCAAAAAACCTGCCCCGCCTCTGCCTCGTAATCCCGAACTGGTGATTTCTTCGATTACTTTTAAGGGATTGAACACTTTCAGAATTTTTGCAATGGCAAAGTATCCGTCTTTTGCGATGTAAGCTTTTATTGAATCGTTTTCAATCACTCCGCAATTTCTCAATGCGATTTTTATCTGTGCCTTAAAGAAATCGATATCATCGATGCATGGAACATGTCTTTTAAGAGACTGATCAAAAAATGTGTGTTCCAAGAGTATCTTTTTATTGATGAGATGACTGGTAATGATCCGTTTGGCACTTTCCGGTGTGCAATTTGTATAAAATGTTCGTTCGGGCAAAATAAGCATGACCGGTCCGACTGCACACATACCCATGCAACCAACCTGAAAAACTTTCACTTTTTCTGTGATTTTCAGCTCTTCGAGCTGGGCATTGACCGCGTGATGGACACTGTCACAGTTTGACGATACACAACCCGCACCCCCGCAAATCAGAACCTGACTCGTGTAAAACGACATGTCGAACAAATACTGTGTTTTCAGCTGATTCAGCTGATGAATCGTATTAATAGTTTGTTTCATATGGTACCTACTCGTATTTCGCAAGTATAGACTTGAGCTTATTGCTGTTTACTTGCCTGTATACTTCGTTATCAATCATAACTGCCGGAGCTAACCCGCAAGCACCGATACAGCGGGCAATTTCAAAGGTAAATCGTTGATCTTCGGTCGTACCTCCCAGTTCAACCTGCAAAAGTTCCTTGATTTTCTCAATGACTTTCTTACCACCTCTGACATAACATGCCGTTCCAAGGCAAACCCGGATCGTATGTCTTCCCTGAGGTTCGGTAGAAAAAAACGAGTAAAATGATACTACTCCCGTAATTTCTGAAATTGGGATATTCATTCTTTTTGAAACCTGCATCAGGATTTCCATAGGTAAAAAACCATAAACGTTTTGCAGCTGATGCAAAATCTGGATCAGATTGCTTTTGTTGCAGTCAAACAAATCAATAACGCTGTTAACATCCTGTTGATTCATTAAAAGGTTCTTGCTACATGTCTGGTGCTTTTCTGCCAACATACCTTTTACCTCCATAAACAAACAACATCTATTGTATGTTATTTTATTCACATGTATGTATAAAAAAAATAGTCCTGTTGCGGTCATGATTTCCGCTGTGATAATTCTGAGTCATGTATTTTCTGGTTTTATTTTATCATAATTACAGAAATATACAATGACTTTGTTAGCGATTTAACAATGTTTCATCCCTTACTTCTTGATGGAGTTTTAAATCAACTGGATGACTGCCTCAAATAGCGGAACGATCAAACCATAATACAAAATCGGAAAGAAAATAGCCGGAACAAAGTTGCCGATTTTTAATTGAGTGATTTTCAGCATATTCAAACCCAAGCCAAAAATGAGGATATAACCCGCTGCCGACATCGCAGTTATGACCATAGTCAGATTTGCAGAGAATAATGTAGTCAATAATGTCGATGCGATGGTGATCGATCCCTGATAGATTAAAATAACAAATGCCGAAAAGAATACACCAATACCCAATGAAGCGGTCAGCACGATTGATGCGATAAAGTCCAACAGTGATTTAGTGATCAATATCTCATGATTGCCGTTAAGTCCGCTTTCAATCGACCCGACGATTGCCATGGCGCCGACAGCAAACAACAGTGAAGCTGTAACGAATCCGCGAACAAACCACCCAGCTTCCCTCCCCTGGCTGAAGCGATTCTCAATTTTAAGAGCAAAACTGTCCATTCTCTTCTCTATGTCAATGGATTCGCCTACCAAAGCGCCGATAGCCAATGAAACGATCGTTATGATCATATCCTCACTTTTCAGTGCTCCCGCTATGCCGATGATTACAACACAAAGTCCGACAGCCTGCATCAGACTGTTTCCAAGTTTTTCAGATATCCCTTTTTTGAGGAATAATCCCACCAAGCTGCCAATCATGATGGCAACGACATTGATCCATGTACCCGTCATTTTACTTCTCCTTGCCGATTTCCATCGGATTATTGAATATCACTCCCGGTTTGCCCCCTTTGACAAACTCAAGACATATAGCATGGATATTATTCTTTCGATGATCGAGGATCGGCATGCACCTTTTTAAGGCCAGTCCCCTTTTATCTGCTTCGATGATTATTTCTGCCAATCGATCGCTGCGATGAATCAAATAAAAACGCCCGTGATCCTTTAAATCCCGTTTGACGCAGTCGAGCAACTGGTACAGTGGCAAGTAAATCTCGTGTCGCGCTGCCTCAAGAAAAGGATTCGGGTTACGGTTTTCTTTACTCATTTGATTGAAATACGGCGGATTGCACAGGATGACATCCACCGGATTGATTACAAGATCCTGTATCCTACTCACAAAAAGCTCGACATTATCAATATTATGCTCAATGAAATTTTCTTTTGCAAGATCGATCGCTTCTGCAAAAATATCTACACCGATCATCATTTTTGGTTGAAACCTGGCTGCATCAATCAACAATGCCCCATTGTTTGTTCCAATATCAACCACTGTTTCCCCTTTTTTGATGATCATAAAAGAAGAAAGCGCATATGTGTCGGTATTGATCCGAAACATATCTTTGCGCTGACTGATCTTCAATTTGCTTTCTGGTAAAAAATCCGTCGTTTTGTCCATACCATCACCTTAGCAAATAGTATACAACAATCCGACGGATATTGAAAAACAAATTTTACGCCAAAGGCAGATCTACGTAGAAAGTCGATCCCTCTTGAATGGTAGAAAGAACTCCGAAATTCAGATGATGCGCAACACAAATCGATTTGGCAATGGCAAGTCCTAATCCGGTACCACCATCGGTTTCACGCGTGTAGTTTTTGTCAATTTTATAATATCTGTCCCAAATATAAGGCAAATGCGCATCTTCGATCCCTTCACCGTGATCGATCACGGAAACTCGTACTGCTTTTTCAAGCACTTCTGCTTTTATTATGATCTTCTTGTCTTCACCGACATGACGGATAGCATTGTTTATGAAATTGAACATTACTTGTCCGATTTTGACTTCATCTGCTTCGACTTTCAGCTTACGGTCAATGTCAATTTCAATATTGACCTGGCCTGAATCTGTAAATCCTGCAAACAATCCTACGATTTCTGTCATCTTCTTTTTAAGATTAAACTGTACGGCATCGATTGAAAGCTTGTTTGACTGATTCAGTGACAATTGAAGCATATCATTGACTAAGCGGTTCAGATGATTTGCTTCACTCAAGATGATATCCAAATGCTCATTTCGTTTGACCGGATGATCTCCGGATAACTCTTTGATCATCTCAGCATACGCTTTGATCATCGTCAGTGGAGTTTTAATGTCATGGGATACGTTGGCAATCAGATCTCTGCGTAACTCATCCATTTTTGAAAGTTCACCGGTCGCAAAGTTTAGTGTATCAGCCAAGTCATCGATTTCACTGTATCCCCCATAATCAAATTTGACATTGACATCCCCAAATGCCAGCTTTTTGGCACTTTCAGTCATATTGGCCAGCGGTTTTGCGATTCTAAATGAGATGATTCCGGATATCATCGTCGATAAAAAAAGCACGGCGATCGTAACATATATGAACTGATCTTGAAGGATCGATATCGTTGAGTCCAATGGTTCAATGGGTGCATTGATGAAAATATAAAATTCGGTGAGATTTACTTTGACTTCCTTGCCGTAAAAAATCATTTCCTGCCGGAAATTTGTGTTTTGCATCGTAAAGTAATAGTCTGATCCAGTGACAGTCTGTGCTTCAAGCACATATTCTTCGATGAATGCTTTTTGATCGGATATCGGTGAGCGAGTCAAAAAGCAATTGACACCCAACGAGTCTACCGAATAGACCATCTGATAATTTTTATTGTAAATGACGGCACAGACGTTGTTTTCAACAGCAATCTGCACGATATTCTCGCTGAGTTTATCGGTTACAAGACTCTCTTCGATAGCAGCGGCAACATTTCGGATGTCGGTGATTTTCATATTTCTGTAGTACGGCTTTAAAAAGACGATCTGCAGCGCCCAAAGTAAAGCCAGGATGCTGATCGTCAGATAGAAGAAATATAGCCAGGTTTTAAAGCGAATGCCCCTAGTGTTTGGTCTCAAACTTATACCCCGTACCGCGCACGGTAACAATCATGTGACGATAATGTTTCAAGCTGTGTCTTAACATTTTTATGTGTGTATCCACGGTGCGGTCATCGCCGAAATAGTTATAGTTCCATACTTTATCCAGCAAGACATCGCGTGAAAGCGCTTGATTTTTGTGTTTGACTAAAAACAGCAGCAACTCGAATTCTTTGGGTGTCATATTGACTTTCTGATTATCAATGAAAACATTGCGACCGTCAAAATCAATGGTCAACCCTTCGTAGGTAACTGTCTTGCTTTCTTTTCCGTGATAACGCTCAATGACCAGTTTGATTCGGGCCATCAGTTCTTTGAGTGAAAACGGTTTGACGACATAATCATCAATACCCAACTCGAATCCAAGCAATTTATCATACTCTTCCTGACGTGCACTCAGCATGATGATGGGCACATTTTGTTTTTCCTTGATTTGCTTGCAAGCCGAAAAACCATCCAGGTTGGGCATCATTATATCTAAAATGACAATGTCAAACTTTTCTTTGTCCAGTTTCTGCAGTGCTTCCAGTCCGTCTTGAGCCTGAACGACCTGATAACCGTAAGCCATCGCATACTCACTGACTACATCGCGGATGCGTATTTCGTCATCCACAATCAAAATCTTTGCCATAGTTTCACCTCCACATTAGTGTAGAACATTGGTGTGAAATCTTTGTGAAATCAGTTTACTGGGATTTAGACACGATATTCCGCGTCAAACAACTGCCGTTTTCTTCCATTTTACCACTGATTTCTACGATTGCTCCCTTTTGCAACAACTCCCAAACCTTCTGATAGACATTGGGTAAGCACACGCAATCCATATAGCTGCTCTCGTCACTGACACTGATGAATGCCATCATGTCACCTTTTTTGGTACGATGCGTCTTTACCCTTTGAATCATCGCAATAAACGTAACCTCACCGACTTTGCCCGTCAGTTGGCTTATATGCGGATAATTAATTCTACTGTTTGCACGGACAGAAAGCAAGGGATGTTCTCCGAGATAAAATCCCAAAACCTCCTTCTCTTTCTCACTGCGAAGCAGCGGCTGATCTTTAACAATGATCGGAATCGGTCGGCTGACCAGCTGTAAATCGATGCGGCTTTGTCCGCTGATTTCAATTCTTACTAAATCGGCGTAACTTACGGCATCATCGAGTGAAGCGATCATCGTTGCCCGGCTCAGATTGAATTCATCCAGTGCACCTGCATAAATCAATGTTTCGATCCATTTACCCGAAAATCTGTGAACAAGCATGCGTGCGACGAAATCATAATAATCCGTAAAAATCCCACGCTCGTTTCGTTCGTTTTCAATGAGTGCATACGCTGCCTGTCCGATCCCTTTTACAGCAATGATCGGAAAACGGATTGCTTTGCCTTCGA
>PGZW01000065.1 GCA_002841515.1 Firmicutes bacterium HGW-Firmicutes-19
TCATGTGGTTGTAACTATCAAAAAGGAATGGCTTACATGGGGAGATACGTATGTTCTAGATATTCCCGATCAAAGAGATGAACTTAATGCCTTAGCGGTCGTACTTGCGATCGATGCTGTCATGTCACAACAAAGAGCAGCTAACAGTTCTTCTACCCGTTAATAAATATGATGATTTATTCAATATTTCCACTTTTCAACTATTATATTCTGACCGTGATTTTCGTCATGGTCAGTTTTTACTTCTATAAAGATAAAAGCAGTGACTCCAAAATCCGCTATCTATATATTTTGTGTATTATCAATTTTCTTGCATATATATGGAACCTTTATTACTTCTTTATATATGGTTCACACATTTTGACCCTGTTACCTTTGCAGTTATGCAACATTGCGGTATTTTTGATTCCGGCATCGCTGTTTTTCAAAAAAACGCTACTGATGGATTTCGCCTTTTATCTTTGCCTGCCTGGAGCTCTTGCGGCTATTCTGATCCCAAGCAATGACTATGCCATCGTATACTCCGGAATGACGATCTCCTACTATATTTTTCATGGACTGATCTTCCTGATTCCCTTGATGATGGCACACTGGAGACTGTATGATGCACAGCCATCTGTAAAAAAGGCCATAAAGCTAACGATCATGGTCTTGTTGATAGGATCGACACTGCACTTCTTTAACGTGTTTATGTACCAAAACTATCGAATACCCGCCAATTATTTCTTTACGATCAAAGACTGGTCAGCACCTACAAATCCGGCATTCGCACTATTTGCCCGATGGATCCCATACGACTTTTTCTACTTACTTCCGGCATTGCCTATTTTGTATCTTTACATGCTTGTACTGTCAGGATTTAGAAAAATAAAGAAGACGTTGTAGTTTTAAACGATGTATTTTCTTATTTCACTAACCAAAGCGTCATTCACTTTAAAGTGACTCGTCACAAAATCGAGAAGATGAGATGCGGATGCCGGAATATTCTCGATTCCTTGTACAAATAAAGGCAAATGGTTGGCAAAGACCGGAAAACGAAACTCAATACGACGTTCGAGATTGAACTTATCCGGATAACCGCGTTCTTCGATGTAAATAGACGGTAAAATACTTAACAAACGATTTAGTGCAAAAAATTCGATCAGACGTTGAGCTGCCAACTTTTCACCTCGGCGATACCGTTGCATACCGACCAACAAATTTGTGAGCAACTCGTTGATTTGATATTCGACATCATTACTTTCAATAGGTTCAAAAGGTTTTGATTGAACATTGCTTGTGGTGCATTCCGCTTTTTTAAAAATCCAACGACCTTCGTTGTAAGAGATTGGATCCATCTCAGCTTCTTCAAAAACCGCAAACTCTCCGTATATTCCATCTTCAAACAGGATTTTATAGCCATCAACGGTATTTTTAAACGAATAAGCCAAAGGATAGACATCATCGAGCCAAAACAAGGAATCAAGGTATTTTGACTTGCTTCCTTTTTTCACGATCAAGAAAAAATCAAGATCGGAATACTCATCGATATGGCCACACTCAACACCGACAGATCCCAAAGCAAGCAAAGCAAGGGTATCTTCACATTTACTTAAATACAACCCTAAATCATCCAGTCGCTTTAAAAGTCTAACATTCACGAATAACTCCTCCACTTCATTATTTTATATACAAATTTTGGCATCATTATTCAATCTTGGCAACATTAACTTAAATTTCTTTAACTTAACCCTAGACGGCAACCTATCTATAATGAAATTGTAGGAAGCACGTTTGCTTGAGGAGGATTAAGCATGAAACAAGCGGTACACTTTGGGGCTGGGAATATTGGTCGCGGTTTTATCGGTCTTCTGTTAACGCAATCAGAGTATCGTGTCACCTTTTTGGATGTCAATGACACCGTTATTTCTGCACTGAAACAACGAAACGAGTATACAGTGGAGCTTGTCGGTGAAACGACCGAGTCGATCCAAGTTGTCAATGTGACGGGTATTAACAGTCGCAATGAACCGGAACTAACTCAAGCGGCATTAAATCAGGCCAATCTTATCACGACGGCAGTCGGACCTTCTATTTTACCGATGATCGCAAAGACACTAGTTTCTACGATAGAACATCGTGCGTCCAATCAGGTACAATCATATCTGAACATCATTGCCTGTGAGAACACCATAGGCGGATCTTATCAGCTGGAAACACACTTACGCACTTTACTTTCGGATGAAGCAATAAAATATCTTGAACAATGGGTCGGATTCCCAAATGCCGCTGTGGATCGTATCGTTCCAAATCAAGTCAACGAAGACCCTCTACTTGTTAAGGTAGAACCATTTTACGAATGGGTCATCGACGCCAAAGGTATCAAAGGAAGTTTCAATATTGAAGGCGTTCACTTTACCGATCGTTTGGAAGCATTTATCGAACGCAAGTTATTCACAGTCAATACCGGCCATGCGACTGTTGCTTATGCGGCATATCGCAAAGGCTACCACACAATTTTCGAATCATTGAAGGATGAAGAGGTCGAGCGATTACTTACCGGAGTACTCAGTGAGACCTCAGCCTATCTGGTAAATCAATACGGATTTGACGAAGAAGCACAGAAGAAATATATGTCAAAAACCATCCAACGCTTTAAAAATCCTTATGTCGTTGATGAAGTCGTTCGAGTTGCACGAGGCGTGTTACGGAAGCTCTCTGGCAATGACAGATTCATGAAACCGCTTAAAGAATGTAATCGAGTAGGATTGCCGGTCGACTACCTGGTCACCTCCATAGCCAATGCTTTACATTATGATGCGTCCGACGATGCAGAAGCCGTAAAATTGCAAGAACTCATTAAAAGCAGAGGCTTGACGGAAACATTGGTTGAAATCACAGGGTTATCAGCAAACAGTGAATTGATTGCTCTTATAGCAAAGCAATATTAAGTCCGAAAGGACTTTTTATTAGGTGTAAAATATCACTCTTTTTGCATTCTTTCTGTATAATAAGAATGAACCTATGGAGGTATTATGAGAAAGTTTCTAAAAGAAAAGCAATACATAGAGATCTGGGGTGATGTCGTTGAGAGTCGCCATCTGCTCTTTTCGATGGTCATAACGACGATTACTACTTTTTCCTTGTTTTCATTTGCGCCAAAAGGCGATCGTCCGATGGGATTATTGCTCGGATTGGCAGGTGCGGTTCTCGGTTTTTCGATTTCTGTTTTCTTGATCAAACCAAAACGTAATTTGATTGTTGAGGAAAAATAATGGATACGGCACTCATCATTCAAATGCTTGCTGCCATTGTAATTGCAGCAGCTATTTATATATTTATTGGATTTATTCCAGGCACAGATGAGACTTCGGTTTTATTACCCGTCACACTGGTCATCGTCTTAGCACAAGTCCAACCGATGGTCGTATTGGCTTTTTTCATATCAGCCATCGTTACACTAAACTTTACCAATGCAATGCCTACGGCACTGGCCGGGCTTCCGGGGGGCGTTTTATCGAGTCCGATGATAGAAAACGCAATTCACTTGAAAAATGAAGGGATGGCAGCCATGACCATCAAGAAAATGGCGGCTGGCGGACTTATAAGCATAGCGATCTCCGTTCCGCTATCGTTGCTTTTGGCGAATCTTCTTGCTCCCTATGCCACCTCGATCACACCTTATGCCCGTTATTTGTTTATAGGCGGTGCTATCTTCTTGTCTCTGACATCGAAAGCCAGGACATTATCATTATTGAGCATTCTTCCTTTGGCCATCCTGTTTCAAAGCTTGCGCCACCTTTATTGGGGTATGGGTGTCATACCTGTTAACGTCAATATTACAACTTCATTCTTCTTAGCCATTACAATCGGTCCATTGGTCCACTCGCTTTTTTCATTACTGAACAAAAATGCTTACAAGCAGATGGAAGTTGCGAACTATAAGACCATAAGACTGAATAGACATGATGAGAAAATAAAGACCCTAAATCCATTTAAGATTTTGACCAGAAAGGAATTGGAAAGTGCTTCACTATCCGCATTGATCACCAATTTCCTCTTTGTTCTAAGTCCGGTTGGATTGATCATATTGATTGGTGAGTTGGTTGCAAAAAGAAGCAAGGATGTGACGGAGAGCGCACAAATAAGCATTGTCGCAAAAGCAGCAATGGCACAATCCACCTATTTGTCACAAATTATTATCCCGCTTTTAGCGTTGGGAATCCCTTTATCTCCCGTGGCTATCGGTCCGGGAAGTGCATTGTTTAATGCACCTCCGGTTTTATCGCTTGAAAACAATTTGCATCACATCCTGACTTCATCGCAGTTTGTAATCGTGGTCTTGGTGGCATCAATCATCGCTGCAGCGATCACGTATACTTTTATCAGTCGCTTTGCCAACAGTTTTACCAACTTCATACTCAAGAAAATCCCTCATGAAGCGGTATTGGGATTGTTTGTGGCCTTTATTTTACTACTGGCATACATGGATGCCGGACTGATCAATATTTTTGGTGTATTGTTGATTGCCTTAATCAGCGGAACGCTGAATAAGCTGGGTGTAAACTACGGCGTACAATTTATGTCATTGTATGCGGCTCCATTTTTGGTACAATATTTATTGTAGAGTAGGAGTTAGTTCATGAATGAGTCTTTAAGCCACGGGAAAATCATTTTAATGGGTGAACATGCAGTCGTGTATGGCTATGGAGCCATTGCATTACCGCTTTTTTCACATTCAGTTTCGACGACGATTGAAAAAAATGAGACGGATGTTCTGGACTGCTTGCTGTATCAAGGAAAACTGATCAATGCCCCGGCACAGTTATTAAATGTTACGGAGGTCATTAAAGAGGTCAGAAAACGACTGTCCATCGAAGATACACTAAAAATATCAATTAGAAGTGAGATACCTGTCGGTCGGGGGATGGGTTCAAGTGCAGCCGTTGTATCATCGGTCATCAAAGCCCTTTATAGATACAAACAAATATTTCTTACACAAGAGCAACTTTTAAAACTCGTTCATGTCGGTGAAACGATTGCGCACGGAAATCCTTCAGGCCTCGATGGTGTCATTGTCAACAGTAAAGTCCCAGTGCTTTTTAAACGTGGCAAAGGAATAGTCCCAATTCAATCTCGTTTGCATGGGTATTTATTGATCAAAGATACGGGTATTGTGGCATCTACAAAGCAGGCGGTTTTGGATATTGCGGAACTTATGAAAAAAAGTGCTAAATACCGGGATGTGATGGATCAATTAGGAAAGTTAAGTGAGCGCTCGATCCGTTTGATCGAAGAAGGCAATATGGTCGAGTTGGGTTTAAAAATGACAGAGGCACAGCAGTTGCTTAAAGACTTAAGTGTCAGTCATCCCGAAATCGATCTTTTGGTTGATGAAGCATTGGCTGCCGGTGCTCTGGGTGCAAAGTTGACCGGAGGGGGTCGTGGCGGGTGTGTCATTGCTTTATGTCAGAATGAAAAAAGTAAGGATGCGGTCATTCAACGTTGGAAGGATGAAAACTTGTGGGTGTTGGATTTGAATTTACGCAAGATTACGGCACGCGCACATGCTAACATCGCACTGGTTAAGTATTGGGGAAAGCAGGACGAGAAAAATGTGATTCCCTACAATAGTTCATTATCGCTGACACTGGATCAGTTATATACAGATACGACGATTGAATCATCGAAGAAAGATGAATTTATATTGAACGGGACCAAACAGAAAGAAGTGGAATCAGAGAAAATCTTCAAATTCATCGAGCGTTTCAGGAATTTAAGTGAAAGAGAAGATCATATTCGGATATCATCATTCAATAATTTTCCGACGGCTGCCGGATTGGCTTCGAGTGCATCCGGATTTGCTGCATTGGCAATAGCCGCAAACCGTTACTTTAATGTGAACTTACCTAAAAAAGAACTATCAGTCATCACCCGTTTCGGTTCAGGGTCGGCAACACGAAGTTTGTTTGGCGGGTTTGTCATATGGCAAAAGGGCGAAATCCCTTATGCCTTTGAATTTGACAGCGCAGATTGGGATATCGCTATGATCGTGGTCATGACAAGTAAAGAGGTCAAGGTGATATCAAGCAAAGAAGCCATGCGGCGAACCGTGGATACATCACCATATTATCCTGCATGGGTAGAAGGTGCGAAATCGGATATTGAGAGTATAAAAAGAGCAATTAAGAGGCATGATTTTGCAACTGTTGGCGAAATCACGGAAAGCAGTGCATTGCGTATGCATGCCAGCATGATGGCCGCAAGACCTCCGGTACTCTATTGGCAACCAGATACGATCAAAGTCCTACAACAGGTGAAAAGTCTTCGTTCTGAAGGATTTGAATGCTATGCTACGATGGATGCCGGTCCAAATGTAAAAATACTTACGAGAAAATCGCAAGTGCAAACAATTTATGAGAAACTGTCTGAAGGGATCAATAAAGAAAATATGATTATTTGCTTACCAGGAGAGGGGGCAACGATCATTGATGAAAGCTGAAGGAATCGGTTGGGGTAAGTTATATATTGCGGGCGAATATGCGGTCGTTCATCCCGGCTATCCGGCAATAATTTTGGCGACACAGCGGTGCATTCGGGCAAACATTCAAAGCTCACAACAGTATTCACTGAAAAATGTGAATAATGGGTTAGAAATCGTCTTTAATGATTTGAATCACACTGAAGAGTATTGGAAGTATGCACTATCTGCATTGAAAGTTTTCTATCGATTTCTAGAAGAGAAAGAGCAGTCATTCTCTCCGGTATGTATAACGCTTGAAAGTGATTTGGATAGCGAAGACGGATTAAAACTGGGATTGGGATCAAGCGGCGCTGTGGTTGCGGCGATCATAAAGGGTCTGAATAAATATTATCAGTGTAATTTGGATTTGTTGTCTCAGTATAAACTGTGTGTCATCAGTCAAATCGAACTTCAAGTCAGCGGTTCTTTTGGTGATCTGGCTGCTGCGGTTTTTGGCGATATCATACACTACACACGATTTGCGGATTTTGATCGTTTTGAATCTATATCCAAGTTAATCACTATGGATTGGCCTTTGCTGTCCATCGCTTATCTGGATTGGCCGTTTGATTTGCACTGGGTGGTTGGCTGGACGGGTCATCCGGCATCGACGAAGAGTCATGTCGAATGGATCAATAGGTTTAAGGATGACATCAAATACGGTGAATTATTGAACAAAGCAAAGATAATCGTCAACGATATGATTAATTGCCGTTCAACCGGAGAGTTTTTAGAAGGTATCCGACGATATCGGACATGGTTGAATCAGTTGGAAAAACTAACCCGACTGAACATTGAGACATCGTTGATCAGAACATTCATTGAAATTTGCTTTCGTTATGAGGGTATCGCAAAATCATCCGGTGCCGGTGGCGGTGATTGTGCCATAGCATTTTTCACGCATCCGGTAAATATAAGTGATATATTATTAAGTGTAGGCATTATGCCACTGACTATAACGATAGCCAAGAGGGAGGTCGTATGACCAGTATTCGAAAAGATGATCATATCCGCTTAGCGCTTCAGCAAAGCGATGAGAATCCAATTTCTGATTTTGACAGGATTCGTTTTGTCCATCGTTCTATTCCCAATAATAAAGAATCCATCAGTTTACAGACAAAAATTGCCGGGTTGGATTTGAATTTTCCGTTTTACATCAACGCTATGACCGGTGGAAGTGAAACAGCAAAGAAAATCAATACTCAGCTCGCTCAGGTTGCCAAACAAACCGGTTTGGCGATGGCTACCGGCTCATTAAGTGCGGCACTAAAGGATGTAGCACAGGAATCAAGTTATCAAATCGTACGTCAAACTTTCGAAGATGGTATCATATTTGCAAATATCGGTGCCAACCGTACATTGGATGATGCCCGTCGTGCTGTCGATATTTTAAAGGCCAATGCTCTACAAATTCATCTTAATGCTCCACAGGAAATCGTCATGCCCGAAGGGGACCGTGATTTTCATCTGTGGCAGGCAAACATTTCTGATATCGTCAGAAATCTTGAGGTAGAGGTCATCGTTAAAGAAGTCGGATTTGGCATGAGCCGTGAAACAGCGAAGCAGCTCATCCAGCTGGGCGTAAAAACACTGGATGTCAGTGGACGGGGTGGCACTAACTTCATTCGTATCGAGAACGCCCGTCGTCCGATTGCTCTTGAGTATTTGGATGAATGGGGACTTTCAACCGTCGAGTCATTGATGGATTGCTATGCATTGTCTGATAAAGTCGATGTAATCGCCTCTGGAGGGATCCGTCATCCATTAGATATGGCCAAAGCCTTTGCCTTAGGTGCAAAAGCCATCGGACTTTCCGGAACGATTTTAAACTTACTACATAGCGGTGGCGTCAATTATGCTGTGTCAGTCATTGAAAACTGGAAAGATGAACTTCAAATGATCATGCTGATGCTGGGCATCAGCCATATTGAGGAGTTTGGTTCTTGTGATTTGATTCTTGATCAGGCATTGATCCGGTGGTGTGAGCAACGCAAAATACCGATTCAGATGTTTACACTTCGAAACCTATAGCAGATGAATCGTTTAATCACATTGGATTTTTGAAGAAGGGTTGCCCCTTCTTTTTGATTGTGCTAAAGTAAGTAATGAACGAACAAGGGGTACGGATATGAAAAAAATATTTATTGGTCTAATCTTTATTTTCTTTAATTTTAACATTACCCTAAATGCAACGATTTTACCCTTGTTGCCTGATTTTGTCGGGTATTTATTTATTTCGATCGGAGCAAAGGAACTTATCGGTGCATCCATCAAATTTGATAACGTATCTGCCTTTGCCAAGATGCTGACAATCATATTCATCGTATTCTTTGTGATGGATATTCTTGGAATAAGCACAGCGATGGCGCAGATGACATTATTCAACTGGTTACTCGGATTGGTTATCACCGTCATAGAATTATATTTGCTATATTTACTGACAATGGCAGTTGTGGAGTTAAAACCGCTTATGGCCACCCCGAGTGAAGCAGACAGGCTGTATCAAATATTCAAGTATCATGCCATTTCAGCCGCAGTCGCGTCTGCGGTGATCGTTATCATTCCTGTTCTAGCATTGATTGCTTTGATCATTGCTGTATTCTTTGCAATCATGTATATCGTTATTTTCAATCGGATCAAAAATGATCCGCAACTAAACGTAGGAGTCGTAGACCAATGAGATTTTATCAGCGAGCATGGTTAAGTATCGTCCGTGGCAGATCAAAAACGTTGATTCTGTTTTTGATCCTTTTTGTCATGGGCAATGTCATGGCCGGCTCATTGGCGATCCGTCAGACCGGTGAAAAAGTCGCAAAGGAAATCAAGCAAAAACTTGGGACAACCGTAGCTATTCGTCCGATTTTCGAAATCGATCCGGATTTTGTCGGGAAGGATCCATTTGACAAACCGAATCCAATAAGACTTAACTTGTCTGATGATGTCATCCATCAGTTAACAACACATCCGGCTGTTGAGGTGTTTGATATGGGACATCAATATCCATTTATTTACTATCGGGGAACCAACACCAACCTACAGGTTTTTAGAATTGATGATATTTATGTTATTTATACAGAGGATCTCTATGGCCGTGGCGTAATGTCCGAACGCTATTTTGATTTGGAAAGCAAGAAAATTTCGATAAGTGAGGGACGCAACTTAACTCAAAAGGAAATTGATGAAGGTGCTGCTGTTGGACTTATACCAGAGTTTGTAGCAAAATTCAACATGATTCAAGTCGGAGACAAAATCCCGTTTCGTCATCAAATCGGTGATAAGCGTAATCATCAATATGCTTCTTTTGTGGGGGAATCTTATGAAATTGAAGTCGTCGGTTTCTTTAAACTCAACACCGATGAAATTTACAACGAAAGCGGAAATCTGAAAGAAGAATATTTCACCATTTATGTTCCTGAGAAGTTCGTAAACAAACGCTATTTGATGGACAAGCAAATGTATGCGGATGCCCAATACTACGAAGATCCGACAGATCGTTGGTTTCAGTCGTATTATCCGAAAGTCATTTTGAGTTCAGATGAATTCCTAGATGATTACAAGCAGTTTGCGATCAATTTGATCAATAACAAAGATGTGCAAATCATTACTTCCAATGATGCTTATGAATCCGTTGCAGCACCGGTATTGATCATTTCGCTCATTGCCGAATATATACTTTTTCTAGCTTTTGGGGCAACCATTCTTAGTGTCAGTCTTGTCATATTGCTGTTTCTGCGCGATCGTGTTTATGAAGTCGGTGTTTATGGGGCTTTGGGTGAGAAGAAGGTGTTTAGCATCCTGCAAATCGTGATGGAGATTTTAATCATTACTTTCGCCGCTGCTTCAATCTCGTTGTTTACAGGTCAAGTGCTTGCTCAGCAACTTTCGAATTCGATCGTATTGAAACAATTGGAGATGGTCGATGAAGCCAAACTGATCAAAGTCGATCAGTCTGAGGCAGCATTGATCAGTGCTTCAGAGGTTGCTCGTGCATATAAAATCGAGATGAGCGCTGAATACGCATTTTTCTTGTATGGCATATTGATGACGACCGGACTTCTTTCTTCTGTTGTGCCCATGCTTCTGATCGTCTCGGTCAAACCGAAGAAAATATTGTTGTAGGAGGCTAAGATGAACTCATTAAAACGTGCGTGGCTAAGTGTTATTCGTAAGCCCGGCAAGAATTTCTTGTTGTTTTTCATCGTGACCTTGCTTACGACCTTGATGGCCGCCTCACTAGCCATCCGCATTGCAAGCAACAATGTTACTGCAGAGATGCAGAATCGCATCGGTTTACAAGTGTCCATAGCCCCGGAACGAACCGAACTGGCCTATGGAGTCGTAGGACAACACATCCCTTACAATGAACTGAAAAAGGTTGTGAGTTTTAAAGGTGTTAAGTCGTATAACTATGGCATTTCTTACTCCTTTCAATCATATAAAGATCAACAACAACCTATGATTTTACTTGAGGGGACCCAAAATCCAAATATCAAACATTACTGGCCAAATTCCGATATTGTGGAAGGTCGGACATTTACTGAAAAAGAATTGACAGAAGGTGCGTATGTGATGGTCATCTCAAAGCAGATGGCAGATTATTATGGAATTAGTGTCGGAGATAATTATCCGTTGGGCAGAAAATACATGATGTATTTTGAACCATTTGAAGAATGGTTTGACATGGAAGTCATTGGAATCGTTGATGGACCGGAAGTAACAAGATCCTTGATGTCTATGGGAGAATTTTCTGACTTTATGATCACTTACTTCACAGAAAATCAAAGAGAATGGGATAGGTTTCCCATGGCGATTGCACCGAATATTGTAATCGATACGCAAATCATCAATACGAAATTGAATTATCGATTGGTTGGGCTTAATCTACGTCAGAATGTTCGTATGAGAATTCCAATATTGGAAATGGAAT
>PGZW01000066.1 GCA_002841515.1 Firmicutes bacterium HGW-Firmicutes-19
GCTGTCTGGCGAAATCTATGTAATTGCTCATGCTGTGGTTGGATTACCGGATCCGAGTTTCGGACCTTGATTTAGTCAAAACAATTAAATAGAATTATCAATGAACAAGGTCTCCTGAATGAGACCTTTTCTTTACTTCGTTTTCCTTTTATATAACAAATATAACCAAGTAGAGCTGATAGCAGCCAATAGGGCATATGAAGTAAATACAAAGAATAATCCAAACACCAAATCATCCCAACTGCCTGGCGCAGGAAACAATCTGGCCATAACTGTTCGTATATACAGAAAACTATTGAGCAGCCATAAACCGACCCAAAACCCCCTACCCCATTTTCCGAGTTGGGGGTTAAATCGCAAAAACAAAATTAATATAATCAAGACTATCAGAAAAAGAATATGAATTAACCAAGATGCGTTCATAATTCTCCTTTCTGTTGATAGATTCAACTGGATGATTCAATTTTACCATAGAAACCGAAATGGATAAATTAAAAGGCAGGGTCTCCCCTGCCTGTGATCATAACGTCGGATCAATATCCTCAACCGTCTTCTCAACTCTGTTTTTACTGATCATATTTTGAATAAACGACTTGATATCGATTCCCATTCCTTCAGTCAGACCGTCAGAAATCTGTGTCGTTGCTTTCACGATATCGCCAACCAGTTTCGAGTTCTGAGAATCACCATACATCGTGATCCGATCGACATTGGATAACGGACTTGCGACATTCAACGCGATTTCCGGTAGTTTATTGAAATACATTTCCAAGATTGCGGCTTCACCATATTTCTTCATGGCCTCAGCTTTTGCATCGATACCTTCGGCTTCAGCCAATGCTTTTGCCCGAATGGCCTCAGCTTCCGCTCTACCTAACTCCAAAATACCTTCGGCTTCTTTTTGCTTTTCGATCAAACGCGCTTGCGCTTCTTGTTGACGGCGATATAGGTTTGCATCTGCTTCCAACATCAATCTGAACTTCTCCGCCTCCGCCTGCTTTTCGATTTCTGCCTGTAAAACCATCTGACGAACGATAACCGCTTTCTCAGTTTTCACCAAGTTGGCTTCAGCGGTTTTCTCTTCGATGACCGCACGACGCTGTTCTTTTTGAATTTCGTAAGCCGCATCTGCTTCCGCCTGCTTGGTGTCTTGCTCGATTTTAAACTCAGCCACCCGTACAGCAAGTTCCTTTTGTTTTAAAGCGATTTCTGTTTCCGCTTTGACATTGGCATCATTGGCCATTTGCTTGGCATTCGCCGTAGCGATCGCTACATCGCGATCAGCTTGTGCCTTGGCGATTTGCGCTTTCTTACGGATCTGCGATACATTGTCGATACCTAAGTCCACGATGATATTATTCTCATCGATGACGGATTGAACGTTAAACGAAATGATTTCCAAACCCATTTTACGAAGATCTGGGACTGCATTTTCCTGAACTTTCTCAACAAATGTCTTACGGTCTTGAACGATGGCTTCAAAAGGCATACTGCCAATGATTTCACGGGTATTCCCTTCCAAAACATCCTTGATTTGACTGGTGATATAATCTGAACTGCGATTCAAGAAGTTTTGAGCCGCAAATTCGATCATGATTGGATCAGGACTGATTTTGACCTTCACTGCACCATCGATTTTTACATTGATGTAATCATTGGTCGGCACAAAGGAGTCCGTTTTTACATCCACTGAAATCATTTCCAAACCAAGTCTGTCTGTGCGCTGTAAGAATGGAATCTTGATTCCTGCTCTACCAATGATGACCTTTCTTTTTCCTAAACCTGAAATAATGATCGCTTTGTCCGGTGGTGATTTAACATACCAAACAGGGATCGTAACGATCGGGACAACTACAGCTAAAACAATCCAGCCATACTGTAATAAAAAATCAATCATATTTTCCTCCCATGAATATCTTGGAAATGATCCAAACTGTACCCAAATGTACTCATTGAATATTTCACCCATTCGACATTTATTGTATCATTGAAAAGTGACTCTTTCCACCCCAATATTTGAAATTGTGAATGAGAAAACAAAAAAACCTCTGCGAACAGAGGTTAACATTTAGTCTTTCAAATATTTCGGATTGGCCAAAAGCAAAGCTTCCACTTCCTCTTTGCTTGGCAAAGCCTCCTGAGCTCCGACTCTTGTGGTCGTCAGCGCACCGGTCGCATTCGCGATTTTTAGTGCTGTTTTCAAATCAACCCCCATTGCCAACTGAGCCGCAAGGGCACCGCTAAACGAGTCTCCCGCCGCAGTCGTGTCAATCGCATCGACTTTGAAACTTTCGACCCGGAACTCCTCGGAATCGGTTTTTACATAGCATCCCTTAGATCCCAAAGTGATGATTACGTTCTTAACTCCAAGAGCACGCAAAGCCATCGCTCCGCGCTGAGTTTCAAATGAATTGGTCAGACGCAACAACTCGGTTTCATTGGGTGTGATATAGGTGACCTTACTCAATAAATCACTGTCAAGTTTCTGAGCCGGTGCCGGGTTCAACAAAATCGGTACCTTTGCTTCAAAAGCGATTTCAGCAACTTTCTTCACCGTTGCCATCGGGATTTCAAGTTGCATCATGACCAAATCTGCACCCGTGATGACATCTTTATATTGTTCGATAACATCTTCCGTCAACTTATGATTTGCTCCTGGGAATACAACGATCGTATTTTTCCCTTGATCAGCTACATTGATCAGTGCATTCCCGGTTGGTGTCTCACAAAATCCGACACAACTCATATCGATGCCTTTGTTTTGCATCTTTTCGTATAATGCATGTCCCGCAGGATCATCACCCAGCATCCCAATCATTTTTACATGACTTGAAAAAGCAGCGGCAGCCATAGCCTGATTAGCCCCTTTTCCGCCCCCGGACATCTGAAATCCCTTCGCCAATAATGTTTCTCCTGGCAAAGGCAAATCCTTTACTAATGCCGTATAATCCATGTTGATACTACCAACAACCACGATTTTTCCCATAATAACTCCTTTTTGATTTATTATAACATGAACAAATTCATGTCATTGTGTTTTTTTGAAAATGTCGAAAATTCACCTGATGATTTACATTAGCGGTTACATTATGTTCCACAGTATGTTCTGAAAGGTTTGTTTGATTGTATATCCGGTTGGTCAATCTGAATTTGCTCAACACTGTAAGCAAATGGTTGTCTGATCAAATCGAGGTAATATTCAAAAAGACTAAGATCCTGATGATCACTTGCCTGAAGCAACGCTTGTTCTACCAGATGATTGCGTGGAATGATGGCCGGATTGACACTTTTCATCAATTCGACGGACTCAATAAGGGTTTCTTTTTGTTTGATTCTGCGCAACTCATATTTTTCTAGCCAAACAGTATAGATTGGATTTTTCCGGAAGCCATCCAAATCTAATGCCAGATTCACAAATGTTTTGTTATAGTCCGCCTTCTCTTTCTGCATGATCGAAAGCAGTTCTTCAATCAAAGTCTCATCATCTCTTTCTATGTTGAATAATCCCAATTTCATTCTCATTCCCTTCAGAAACTCAACTTTATATTGCGGTAAGAATGTTTCCACCGAATTTTGTGCCAGACTCTGAGCTAAGAACTGATCTTTATTAAGAAGCGGAAGCAATGTTTCCGCAAACCTCACCAGATTCCACGCGGCTATCGCCGGTTGATTGATATATGCGTATCGACCGGAATAATCGATCGAACTAAACACAGTCTTAGGCTCGTAAGCATCCAAAAACGCGCATGGACCATAATCGATTGTTTCCCCGCTGATGGCCATATTATCGGTATTCATCACGCCATGCACAAAGCCAACCAATTGCCATTGAGCAATCAGTTTCGCCTGAGCTTTGATGACCTCGTTCAGTAATCCCAAATATCGATTTTCGTCCATTATATGCGGATAATGTCTTTGAATGGTGTAATCTGCCAAGGCTTTCAGAGTTTCTACTCCACCTTCTGCAATTGCATATTGAAAAGTCCCTACCCGGATGTGACTTTGAGCAATGCGTGTCAAAACCGCGCCATCCAAATCAACCTGTCTTTTAACTTTCTGATGAGTACGCACGACCGCCAAACTTCTTGTTGTGGGAATATTCAATGCTGCCATCGCCTCACTTATGAAGTATTCACGCAACATAGGGCCCAGTGCTGCCTGACCATCCCCTCCCCGTGAATATGGGGTCGGTCCTGATCCTTTCAGTTGAATATCGATGCGTTTGCGATCGGGTGTTATGTGTTCAGCCAACAACAATGCCCGGCCATCTCCAAGATAGGTAAAACGACCAAACTGATGTCCGGCATACGCTTGAGCCAAAGGGCTAGAGCCGGGTATTTGGTACATCCCGGAAAAAATCGACGCTTTGTCCGGATCCGATACTTTAGAAAAATCTAAGCCCAGTTGTTTAGCTAAAGCATCATTAAAAACGACCAGTGATGGTTGTGAACCTTTTCTTGGTTGTAAAAGCGTGAATAGCTTTTGGGGTAAACTGCTGTAACTTGATTCAACCTGAAAGCCGATACTTTCAATATTTGTCTTTGATTTAAACATGATGCACCTCGATTATTCAAATGATAACATATTTCAATAAATCCTCAGGTTTTTTGACCGAAAAAGCAAAATCAATCGAATTCATTAAACTGAAATCCAAGAAAAAACATACAATAAAAACAATATATATTTTACGCAATTTAATTGCATTATATTTTATATGGTGTATAATATAATTACAAAAGGAGATATTCTCAAATGAAAGACACTTACGCAAAACTAAAAAGATTTAACTTAATTATGGGTGGGTTCCACCTTGTACAAGGATTGGCTATGTTGTTTCTTGCAACGACCGTTATTCAGAAGATCAGTGAGTTTCAACCGACGATCATCCAGTTTTATCAGACCTTCAATTTCGAAACCCGGTCACTGGAAGTGGTCAGCCGTGAATTGTTTGCATTACCCTTCGGCATCCTAGTCGCATCCTTCTTACTGATATCCGCAGTAGCTCATGGTTTGATCGTACTTAATGCAGAAAAATACGTTGAAGACCTCAAACAAGGCATAAATAAATATCGTTGGTTTGAGTATGCCTTGAGTTCATCGATCATGATCGTATTAATTTCTACGTTATTTGGAATTTATGATATCGTATCCCTGATTCTTATCTTTATCGTCAATGCATCCATGAACTTGTTTGGATTGGATATGGAACTGATCAATGCCGGAACCGAGAAGAAAAAGGTCAACTGGGGACCCTTTATCTGGGGCAGTCTTGCCGGTTTGGCACCTTGGATTGCCATCTTCCTGTATATGTTTGGTACAGGGAACTTCGATATGGTTCCATGGTTTGTATGGGCCATCGTTGGTACATACTTTGTAGCCTTTAACACTTTCCCAATCAACATGATCCTTCAATACAAACGCATTGGAAAATGGAAAGATTATCTCTATGGAGAACGCACATATATCGTATTAAGTCTGGCTGCAAAGTCGATTCTAGCCTGGTTGGTATTGTTTGGAGCAATGCAACCATAATCGGATCTTTGGTCCGTTGATATAGCTAAGCCGGTGTCGAAAGACATCGGCTTTTATGTTACAATAAAGTAGAAAACCGGGGGTAAAAAATGAAGAAAAATATAAACATTGCATTGATAGCACATGACAATCGCAAAGATGATTTGATCAAATGGGTTTTGTCTCATAAAGCAGAATTATCCATTCACAATTTATGTGGTACAGGGACGACTTCCAAGCGCGTCGCTGACGCAACCGGACTTCAAGTCAAAGGCTATATGTCCGGTCCTTTGGGCGGTGATCAGCAAATCGGGGCTGCCATTGCCCAAAGAGAAATCGACATGTTGATTTTCTTTTGGGATCCCTTGACGTCTCAACCGCATGATCCTGATGTAAAAGCACTTTTAAGAATTGCGGTACTATATGATATCCCTACTGCAAGCAATCCGTCAACCGCAGATTTGATGCTTATTGCATTGGCCAACAAAGAACGATGAGGTGAGATCATGTTTTTCAGAAAAAAAGTCGTCGGTATCGCTCTTAGCGGTGGCGGATCGCGCGGAGTAGCTCATCTAGGCGTATTGAAGGCGTTTGAAGAATTAGGAGTCAACATTCAGGTGTTATCAGGAACAAGCGCAGGATCAATCGCTGCCACCCTGTACGCATCCGGATTGAGCACGGATGAAATTTATAAGGTAATGAAAGATAAAAAGTTTATCGACTTTGCTAAAATCATTTTGCCGGTGGATGGATTGATGAATTTGGATAATCTTCGTAAAAATCTGAATGAAATCATTAAGAATAAAGACTTCAGTGATATGTCTAAAAAGTTGTATATCGCCCTGACCAATCTTTATACCGGCGAAATAGAATACAGAAATTCCGGGAATGTCATCGATGCTGTCATTGCTTCCTCATCCATTCCCATCCTTTTTTCACCGGTTGAAATCGATGGTCAGAAATATGTCGATGGAGGCGTTCTTGATAATCTCCCCATAAAACCATTATTGAATGACTGCGACATCATTATTGCGGTGGATGTCATGACCACGGAAACATTAACTAAAATAGAAAATCTGCATGATATCGCTGTACGGACATTCCAGTTGAGCATCAGTTCGCCCACCAAAGAAATGAAAAGAAAGTGCAATTTGCTCATTGAACCTCACGGCCTAAGCGAATATAACATCCTGGATGTCAGCCATTTCGATCATATATATAAAATCGGTTATTATGCGGTCATGAGTCATCCAAAACTCCCAAAACTATTAGCAAAAATCAAAAAATAGTGCAGTCTATACTCGCGCACTATTTTCTTATTTTGATGACTTTTCTCATTTTCCCCTTAATTGCCAACTGCTGCAACTGTTGAAAAACGATATCTCCTTTTTCATTTAGGATCTCGACGTCACTGAATAACTCACCGATATTGATTACACCAATGTCCTCAGCACTCAATCCCTCGATTGAACATATCGCACCCACGATATCTGTCGGTCGAATTTTCGATTGTTTGCCAGCCCGGATTTGAAGAGCTGTAATACCCTCATTTAACTGCTCGCCTTTCACCTTTTTAACGATTTTCTTCTCCCTGATCTGACGGGCACTGTCGATATGAGCATTTTGCAAGGTTTCTTTATCGGGCAACTGCAACATCTCCATGCGCACCCCTGTGAAATCCTCGATGTTTCGCAAGAAACGACCCTGATTGGTCGTAACAAACGTTATGGCTTTGCCCATTTGATCAAAACGGCCGGTCCGACCGATACGGTGAACATATATTTCTGCTTCCAAAGGAATGTCAAAGTTGATGATTAAAGATACTTGATCGATATCCAATCCCCTCGCAGCAACATCGGTTGCTACTAAAAAGCGGAAGCTCCCTTGCTTAAAAGCTTTGATGATTTGAGTCCTATCATTTTGTTCCATTCCGCCATGCAGACGCTGTATCGGAAATTTCATATCGGTAAAATATTCAAAAATATCATCCACGGTTGCTTTCAAATTACAGAAGATCATGCAACTGTCCGGTTGCAAGGTCATCAGAATTTCACGGGTCACGCGAAGTTTTGCTTGTTCAACTACAGATAATTTATATTGTGTGATGCGATCAAGCACATTGCTCTCTTCATCAATCTTGATAAATTTCGGATTGCGGATCGCAAAAGATATGAGTTCTTGAATCTGATCTGGAATCGTCGCTGAAAGCAAAACCGTTTGACGTTTGACGGGCAGTTTCTTAATGATTTGATTCATATCCGCCAAAAAACCCAGTTTAAACATTTCATCCGCTTCATCAATAATCAGAAATTTCAGTTCAGATACATCCAACGTTCCCCGTTTGATATGATCGAGTATACGCCCCGGTGTACCGACGACGATGTGCGTTTTTTGCTTCAACTCTTTCACTTGAACTTCATAAGGAAATTTACCGAAAAGTACCGAAACTTTCACACGTTTGAAGCGTCCGATATGAAACACATCTTCCTTGATTTGCAATGCGAGTTCACGGGTCGGTGCAATGATCAATGCCTGCGGTTTGTTTAAATCAAAATCGATGTTGTCGCAAATCGGAATGGCAAAAGCCGCGGTTTTACCGCTGCCTGTCTGTGATTGAATGACAACATCATTTCCCTCGATCATTGATTCTATTAAGACCGATTGAACTTCGGTAGGTTGGTGATATCCGAGCAATTCGATAGAACGTTGGATTTGCTCGCTCAATCCAAAGCTTTCAAAGGTTGATTTCATAGGTTTTCTCATACTTTCATCATATACTCACGTATTATATCACATCTTGTCAATATCGGTTTTTTGAAGAGGTACACCAATAGTCAATAATGTGATATGATAGTTCAGTGAGAAATCTATTTTGAAAGTGAGACTGTATGAATAACGAAATCCTGACCCAAGTAAAAACCAATCTTCAAAACAAAAATATACCCATCAAAAAAATCGAGCAAGAGTGGAGCAAACTGAAATATGCGGTTCTTGAAAAAAGCCCGCAGCTCTACAATGAAATCCGTCAGTTGTTGACGGTCAAAGTCGGTTATTCAAGGGATGAATTTTTACGTTTAACCGAACTCGCCTTAACCCTGGATGAAAATACGGGATATGCCGTCAATGCATTGCAACATGTCTGGGGCTATTTCAAAAAGCTTGCCACTGACGATGAAAGGTCTGAATTTGAAAAAAAACTCCGGGATTATGCATCCGGGAGTGAATCTTTATCAAATATAAAAGAGTTTCTTTATAAACTGTCCGTCAAATACCAACGGGCTTATCTTCTGAAATCATACTATTTTCAATCGAAATAAGCACTTCATTACGCTTGAGAAATCCGGGGATAAACGGAGGATTATAGCGCGCAAGCCAGATGACTGATCCTGGGATCAAATTATTGGTTGCCATCCACTCCGTTAATTCCTTTTTCTTTTGCTCAAGCAAAGTAGGACAAACAGTGCCTGAAAAACGAATCGAGGCAAACATCATGTTCTCTTTTCTGACCATAAAAAGACGCTGACTGTTCGGGTTTGGAAGTTCTTCAAACGGTATCGAAGAAGGCATGACAAACGCCATTGTCATCGATTTTTGATTCAGTTCATTGATGACCGGGGTCGTCATCGATATTTTGCGGTTTTGATCATTAGAGCCGCTGATATAATTAAAAGCTTCATTAAACCCGCTATACCCGCGAAAATCATTCTCCTTGCTCATTGCCAGAGAAATTTCATCATACACTCGGACTTCAAAGTCCTTTTCTTTTTTCAAACTTCGATATTTAGCGCTTTCAATAGCCATGGAGTTACCTTCTTTCTTAAAAAAGGGCATCCGAGGATGCCCTAAGACAAATTACGATTGTTTTGCTAAGCGTTTTTTCGAACTTACAACAGCCAATCCTAAGCCAGCCATCAATGCGATGAAAGCAAAACCAAGAGCGTTATTGTCACTGGTATCCGGCAATTCTTCAGGTGCTACATAATTGAAGTTTGTCGGGATGATGACTTTATTGATGACGTGAATGACGCCATTACCTGTTTCGATATCAACTGCGATGATTTCTGCATCTTGAACAAACCAGGAACCTTCGGTAAATGTTACCGATTCGCCATTCAATGTCGCAGCCATTAAGCCATTAGTCAAATCTGTACTCATCACTTTACCGGAAATAACGTGGAACAGCAATACTTTTGCAAGATCCGGTTGTGCCAATAATTGTTCAGCGGTAATGCCTAATGCTTCAAGCAAAGCTTCAAATGCTGCGTTGGTCGGTGCGAATACGGTAAACGGTCCCTCACCTAACAATGCATCAACTAAACCAGCTTTTTGAAGTGCAGCAACCAATATCGAGAAGTCCGGATTATTTAGTGCAACATCAACGATGGATGGATATAAAACGAAGTCGGAAGGTACTAATACTTTGTTAATTACATGGACAACACCGTTGCCAGCTTCTAAATCAGCAAGGATTACACTAGCATCATTAATAAATACGCCGCCATCCAAATCTACAGTGATCGTTTCACCATTCAATGTTGCAGGAGTCATACCATCATTCAAATCTGTGCTCAATACTCTACCAGATACGACATGGTACAGAAGAATTTCTGATAATTGCGGATGATTCAATAAGTATTCAGCGCTAACGCCTAATTGAGCCAATAGAGATGCAAATGCTGCATCCGTCGGAGCAAATACTGTGAATGGGCCTGCACCTTGAAGTGCGCCTACCAAACCGGCTTTTGTCAATGCAGCCACCAGTGTTGAGAAACCGGTATTGTTAACTGCAATGTCTACTACGGTCGGATATAATTCGAAATCGGAAGGAATCAATACTTTGTCGATGACATGAATAACGCCATTGGAAGCTTCAATGTCAGCGATTGTTACGTTTGCATCATTGACCTTTACACCACCGTTAACCGTGAATGTTACATTTTCACCATTGACTGTCAAAGCAACCATACCGTTAGTCAAATCTGTACTCATAACTTTACCGGAAACAACATGGTAAGTAAGGATTTCGGATAACTGTGGATGTCCTAATAAATAAGATGCACTTACACCAAGATCAGCAAGCAAAGCTGCAAATGCTGCATCGGTCGGAGCAAATACTGTGAAAGGACCTTCCCCTTTAAGGGTTTCGACAAGTTCTGCTTCTTGCAATGCTGCTACCAGAATGGTGAAGTTTCCGTTGTCAATTGCGATTTCTACAATATCCTGTTCTACTGCAAATACGTTTATACCTGCAAATAGGAAGAGAGATAGGATCATGCTTATAATCTTCTTCATAATTTCCTCCTGGGTCACTGCTGTGACTAAGTTGAACATAATATAACACACCTTTTCATTGTTTACAATAGTATTGCATGCAATTTATTTAAATAATATTAAATATTTTCCTTTTTTACTAAAAAACTGCCTTTCGGCAGTCAATCAATCAAAAATTCTTCTTTAAGTATGCCATAAATGACCAAATCATGAAATTCTCCATCATGACCCAGAAACTTCTTTCGACGTATCCCCTCTTGTTTCATCCCGCATTTGACCATGGCTTTCCCTGAAGCCGGGTTTTCGATCAGATGAGATGCCTCGATCCGATGAAAATCTCCCTCGACAAACAAGTACCTCAGCATCTCTTTTAGAGCTTCACTCGCAATCCCTTTATTCCAATGTTCTGCTGAAAGACAATAACCAAAACCTCCACACTGATGTCGAGAGTCAACATTGACCAAATCGATTGTGCCAATGACTTTGCCGAAGGATTTCAATTCAATCGTCCACCGATATACATCCGGTTCATCCAAGTCTTTAAGCCACATGGAAATTACCCTTCGAGTATCATCA
>PGZW01000067.1 GCA_002841515.1 Firmicutes bacterium HGW-Firmicutes-19
TCGGATTTCCATAGTTAAATTATACTCGAAAAAGCCCGATTTCTTGCGATTTCGGGCTTTTTCTTTCCTTTATTTAGAGGCTCTATTCGTTACAGCCTCATTTTTCTTATCTGAAGTTGTATATGTCGAACACGCTGTTCATTGAGCGGATATCTACGTAAACTGAAATAGGCAAGGACAAAGCTGATGATTGAACCAAAGGCGAGGATCATTCCTAAACTAATCAGCGTGAACTCGGATTGTATGGGTAAAGATGAGTCAAACCGGATCAAATCCAACAAGATACCAATAATGAAAATCGCAATCGCCTGAGACAACTTATAGTAAAGTGTCAGACTGCCGAAATAAAAACCTTCAAATCGCAATCCACGCTTGTATTCATCGAAGTCAATCGTATCCGCAACCATGGACAGCGGAATCGTAAACAGAGCACCGGTACCAAAGCCGGCAATCAATGCATACGGAAAGAAGAATAGGGGTGCAGAAGCAATCGAATCTTTAAAAATGACCATAATAATGAACAAAACACCGGCCAATGCGCTAAACAACAAACCGATATTCATCGCCGGACGTTTGTCATATTTTCTGGCAATATACATCCAAACCGGCTGAGATAGGATGCTCATCAAAAATTGAACCCCAAGGATGATTGCGATTTGTTGGCTGGTGAGCACAAATGTATATGTAAATACATGCAATCCGATATTGCTTAAAAAGGCGGAGGCCAGATTATTGAACAAATAGCACAACGCCACGGCCCGAAACGCCTGATTAGCGAATGTGCTTTTTAATGATTCAACTAAAATATCTAACTTTTTACCTTTGGCTTCCTTAATTTGATGTAAATTTAAAATCGGGATGTATTTCATCGTCGCCCAATAACACACAAACGTGGAGATAACGACGACCGCAGCAGACATGATACCAATATTTCTGTAAGATAGCGGGTTTAACTGCCCGCTGGGAAATTCAATGGTTGGCTGAAAGAAAATATAAAGACCGGCAACAGATACAAACGCTAAACCGAGCAGGAAAAATATCGTTTTTATACTTTGAATGGACGTGCGCTCGTTATAATCACTGGACAACTCTGCACCCAAAGCCGTGTAAGGTGTAACATATATGGTAATAAAACTTTTAAAAAGAATGATGTAAATAAACAGGATGATAAATTTAATATTGGTGTCCAAATAAGCGGGAATCGTCCACATCAGATAAATCGTTGCGGAAACCCCAAGTGAACCAATGATCAAATAAAGATGCCGGCGCCCAAATATCTTGGACTTGGTAATGTCCGATAAATAGCCCATTAACGGATCGGTGATTGCATCCCAAAAGATACTGATGCTCACAGCCAAACCTACCAGATAACCAGGAATACCGAGTATGACCGTTGAAAAAAACACCAAGTAAGTTCCGACGACTTGCATGGCGATACCGATACTGAGATTGCCCACTCCGTATCCGACTTTGTCTATAACAGGGATATTGCGATTGGTAACTTTTGTTGTCAAAGGATGTCCCTCACGTTCTGACTATATTATAACTGATTTTAAATCAAAATAATTGTCCTTGCATCGGATTGTAAAAAAACACTTATTCAGTGTTTTTAAGCGGCTTCTTGCCAAAGATATGTCTAAGCTTTTTCGCTACTAATATCCCGAAAAAGCAAAATACAACAATAAGCAAACTGTACAAGATGTGATAAAAATCCCGGCTTTGAATCAACAACACAAAAACGCCTGGCAAACCGGTTAGCGCAGCATACGGGTAAGCCATCGCAGGATGTATCAATGTAAAAACAAAGGATACTAAAAACAAGACCAACAGGGTGATGGCAATCAGAACTAAGCGCTCATTGAGTCTTCCATCTGCGAAAACGGATAGAAATACGCCGAAAAGAGCGATAAATAAACCGATAGCTAAAGCAAGAATCAACATAAAGAACTTTTTAAACATCAAAAACACCTCTGATTCAATCTCATCGTAATCGATAATCTTCAATGCGTCAAACATAACGTGATAAGTGCCAGTGAATTTACGATATAATTGACCTAAAGGAGATTATAATGAAACATACGATAGAACACTTAAAAGCCAGTCTGTTGGCAGGAGCCGTCGGTGATGCCCTTGGGTGGCCCATTGAATTCAAAAACCACGAATATATCACACAAAAGTATGGACCTTTGGGACTGACTGATTTAATACCAAATCATGCGAACATTGCGGAAATAACAGATGATACTCAAATGACTTTATTTACTATGGAAGGGATCTTCAATTATTTATACTCTAGTAGATTTGCTTCCTTAGCAGAAGCTGTACATCACAGTTACTTGCGGTGGTATAAAACTCAAATAAGCAAGTATGTTTCAACATCAACCATTGATTTTGATTTAATGTCATATCCTCAATTGTTTCATCAGCGTTCACCCGGGACAACATGCATGTCAGCGTTAAGAAGTGGCGTCATGGGGACGGTTGAAAAACCAATCAATGACTCCAAAGGATGCGGGGGTGTTATGCGTGCTGCACCTGTCGGATACTTTTTTGATAGAGATGAAGCATTCGATCATGGTTGCTCGGTGGCTGCAATCACTCATGGCCATCCGTTGGGATATTTATCCTCCGGAGCGCTGGCATATGTGATGTCACTGATATTTAATGGTGAAGAAATCGAGAATTCTGTAGTTTTAACCATCAATAAACTAAAGTCGTTTTCAACTGCGGATGTGCTCGTGTCCCTGCTTCAACAAGCACTGAGTCTTTCTGTTTCGGATCTAGGTGATGTTCAATGCATAAAACAACTCGGACAAGGATGGGTCGCTGAAGAAGCACTGGCCATCGCAGTTTTTTGTTCACTACGCTATCCGGGCGATCTTCAAAAAGCACTTTCTGTTTCGGTCAATCACGATGGAGACAGCGATAGCACCGGTTCAATCACAGGAAATATCCTGGGTGCATATCTGGGAATGGGCTCAATACATGAAGAATGGCTTAATATCCTGGAAGTCACGGAAATTGTCATCGATTTTTGTAACTTTGTTGAACATCATGACAAATCATGATGGACTATTGAAGTCATGACAAAACGTGCTAAAATGAGAATATATTGTAACAAGAAATGACTTTAATGTCTTTTGCTCGAAGAAAGGGGTAGTAAAATGAAGAGAATATTATCCTTATTATTAGCATTATTCATTGTATTTACACTTGCACTGCCGGTATATGCTGCTGAAACGGTAGTTACCGTCGAACCTGGTGAAACTGCTGAAGAAACAACCGTAACATTGACTGCGAAAACCTTCGGATCTGGCGCATATGCTGTGGATTGCTGGATGATTGGCGAAGAAGAAGTTTGCATGACAGGGGCTACTCTTGAAAAGATCACTAAAAATGAGTTGGATGAAGATTTACCTGAAGAAGAACAATATTGGCTGAGTGTACTTGTTTGGTCGACTCCGAAGCTAGAAGAAGATCAGAAAGAAACGGAATTTACATTTATCTACAAAATCATGTTGTATGACAATGATACCGAGGAGAAAGTACAGACAGATTCTGCAGAGAAAACTACTGTCGTAAAAGTCGTTGAAGCCGAATATCCGGCCGCAACTGCAGTAGCAGAAAAACTGTTGGCAGAAGCCGGTGTCAGCCATCGCTATGGAAAAGGCAAAGATGGCGGAAATTACATTGCTGATATCGCTAAATTGATGGGTAAAGGTGCATCGTTTAGAGGTGTTGAAAAGAAAGATTTCATTGCTTACAAGGATGCCGTCAAAGCTTATTTGCTTGAAGTGGGAGCACTATCGGCGGAAACAGAAGAATGATCATTTAAAAACGGGCAAGTGCTCGTTTTTGTTTGAGCGAATGTTTTGACATCGACAAATATTTCGAATAATGTTGTGAGCAGGTGATGAAATGAAAAACAAAGTCATGATTCTTGAGAATGAATCACAATTCCATCAAATGATGGAAACACAGAATACGTTTATAATGTACTTCACTACGCCAGACTGTGGTGTGTGTAAAGTTCTGTATCCACGGCTTCTGGAATTACATAAAGGGTTTGATTATTCGCTTTTGAAGATCGATGCATCAACATTCACAGAACTATCCGGACAGTATCTGGTATTTGCGGTTCCGACCGTTTTGATCATCCATGATAAAAAAGAAGTGCTTAGGGAAAGCCGATATATCGATTTTAATAAGATCGACCGACTGCTAAATTTATTATCCGATTAGACAGTCGGTTTTTTTTGCTCTATAATGAAAAAAAGGGATAAAATCATGAACATCGAACACATTCGGTATACACCTTTGCTAACATGTTGGAAAGCCATCGAGCAAATGGATTTGGCTTATTTTCACAGTGTTCAATTGCCTGAGGAAGTACGTGTGACTGAAAACATCTTATATGGCATTGATCCGGTAGATCATTACCTGGATATTGCCTATCCAGCTGTTACGATGGACCGCTACCCACTGATCGTCCAGGTCCACGGTGGCGGGTGGGTGTATGGCAACAAAGATACGATTTACAAAGCTTATGGAATGGCTTTGGCACAAAAAGGGTTCGCAGTATTAACGATTAATTACCATCTTGCCCCAACGCATCATTTCCCTACGCAATTGTATGATATAGATAAAGTTCTGCGGTTTATCGAGAACCATGCAAAGCAATACTCACTGGACTCAAATAATGTATTTATGATCGGCGATTCTGCAGGAGCGCATTTGATTTCATCATATCTGGCAATCAGAAATTCCAGGTTGCCCAATCCTTTCAAATTTGAAGCATTGATCGATGTCAAAGCGGTTGCCTTAAGTTGTGGTGTTTATGATTTCGATACATTCAATACCCCAAGGATCAAATTCCCCCAAAAGACCAATACCTTGCGCTCGCTTTTTGGGGTCAGTGATTATCAATCTCACCCGATGTATCCATGGTCTTCACCAGCAAAATTGATTGAACCATGTTTTCCTGACACACTGGTCATATCGAGTGAATTTGACCCGCTCTATCCGCAATCTCAACAATTTATTGAAAAATTACAACAGGTGAATATCAAATTCGAATCATTTATAGCAAGCAGGAAGTTACGTCTTCCCCATGTATTCAATACACGGCTGAGCTATGAGCAGAGTATAGAAGTGCTCAATAAAATCTCAGACTTTTTTAAAAAGAGGATTTAGCGATGAGGATATTTATTGCCTTTGCTCTAGAGGAGCATGTCAAAGAAAAACTGCATGTAATTCAACAGCAATTAAAACCGATATACCATCAAGGACGCTTCAAACAATCCAAAAATATGCATATGACTTTGCGGTTTGTCGGTGAGGTTACAGTTGAACAGTTTGATCAATTAATCATTGAGATTGAAAAGAAGATTCACCAGTATTCATCCCTGACAACAGAATTGGACCAGTTGGGATTTTTTGGAAAATCTGCAAAAAAGCATTCCCTATGGATTGGCTGTCCACCAATGCCGGCTATGACCAATTTAAGCAATGAATTGACCCATTGTGTGTCCGCAGCAAACATTCCGGTCAACGATACACCATTTGTACCACATATCACTTTGGCCCAACACGGGGCATTGATCGAAACTTTGCCCAATATAACGCCTGTGACCGTTCGTTTTAGTCAAGTTTGCGTATTTTTATCAACCCGTATCGATGGGGAGCTGGTATATCAACCCCTGAAATGCTGGCAACTGAAATAGAAATCAGGAGGGCAGTATGGAAGAACAAGAAAAAGCCAAATGGATTACGCTTTATTCTTTAGCAAAAGACATTCAGAAACTTAAACCCTGGGAAATCTTTATGGAGTTGGACATATTTCCGGTCAGCTTACCATCGTTTAAAGAACCCTTTTTCTGTGCTTTTTTAGGCAATGAATCCAATCAAAAGGGGATCATGGTTTACCCGGGTTATCAAGCACTGGATGGACTATGGCGATTTGTCAAAAGCGAGCAAATGCCGCCGTTTCAACGCATGCGCTACCAACAGCACCTGGCCTGCTTTACCGTCGGGGCTGACGAAGTTTCGCCGCATGACAAATACTTGATCAATCAACTCGGATTAAAGTTCAGGGGAAAGAATTGGATCATTTTTGAATCTGCATTATTGAACCTTGTGCCATCCGAATGCACGATCAACGAAGTTGAAATGCTGATCGAAATTTATCAACAGTTGATTATGGCGATTGAGGATATCACATCTGAGCGAGTCGACGTGGATTTTGATGAAGGTCAGGTGCTGCACCGCCAGTATGATCCATTCACTAATGCCTGGTTCAGCATCGTTGAGAAGCTGGAATGGAGTGTTGAACAACTTCAGCCACCAAACATTTATCCGGAAATCATCGAAGAAATCAATCAACTCCCCATGACAAATGAACATTTTGAAATCGACATCATCCATACGCCCATCGTTGCAGATCAAAAGGAAGGGCAGCGCCAAGGCATCGTACGATTTGTTCTTCTAGCCGATCATAAGAGCGGATTTATTCATAAGCATGAACTTGTCCATTTGGAGCATAACAGCCAAGATATGCTTCTGACAGTCATCATAGAAGGCATCTTGCAACTTCAACGTCCAAAACAGATTTGGGTAAGGGATGATTTGAGTGAGGCGGTACTAAAAACGCTATGCGAAAAAACCGGTATAAAAATAAAAGTGTCTCAGAAGCTTAAGTCTATCGACACTTTCGCAGAAAAATTATTTCTTCATATACAAAACTAAACTCAGCGATTGCTGAGTTTTTTACTGATTGATTACTTCGAGCAGATTGCCTGCACAATCGTAGAAAGTGAAGGTTTTCTTATATTCATTTTCACGCATGTCCGTAATTTCGACATGGTTGCTTTTTAGATGTTCATAAAGTTTTTCGACATCCGGATGACTGAAACAAAACACCGGAAACTGAGCAAAGTTGCGGATGATGCGCAAGGGCATATCGTTGACGGTTTCAACTAACACCAAATTACAATCGTCATTATCATCGAATTTCAGCTTTGCAATCAGTGAACCGCGGTTGTTATAACAACGAATCAAGGTGGTGCTCAGATTTTTCTGATACCAGAAAATAGCCGTAACTATGTCTTTTACGGGTAAATAAACATATCCCATGGCACCATTTGTCAAAGGCATTCTGTCACCTCTTTTTATCATTGTACACGGTACAATCGAAACAATCAATCACGCAAAATAAAATATAGCGCGAGCGCTATATTATTTGCATGTCCTTACCGATTTTTATAAACGCATCGACTGCTTTATCCAGTTGTTGCTTCGTATGGATCGCTGTGACCATCACGCGAACCCGCCCTCTACCCTTCGCAACCGTAGGGAATACGATGGGAGAGACAAAGACACCTTCTTGAAGTAATGCTCTGGAGAAAGCCATGGTTTTTGCTTCATCAAAAATGAAAACCGGTGTGATAGGGGTTTGCGAATGACCTATGTCAAATCCTGCTTCGGTCATTTTTGCTTTGAAGTACCGGGAATTCTCCCAACAGGCCAACGTGTACTCTTCTGAATGAGATAACATCTTCACGGCTTCCAATAATGCACCGACAACAGCCGGAGGTAAGTAGGTAGAAAACAACAAAGGACGTGCACGATGAGCGAGCCACTCCTTCGCAACTTGACGACAAGCCACATAACCGCCAATAACACCGAAAGCCTTCGACAATGTACCAATGGTAAAATCGATTCGGCCGTGCAAGTGGAAATGATCGACCGTACCTCGGCCGCTTTCACCCAATACACCTGAGCCATGAGCATCATCAACATAAGTCAAACAACCAAATTCTTCAGCAAGTTCAACGATTTGGGGAAGAAGGGCGATATCGCCATCCATCGAAAAAACACCATCGGTTATGATAAGAACCTGATTGTAATCTTTTCTTTTCTCTTCCAATACCCTGCGTAAATCCGCCATGTCACTATGTTTGTAAACGGCGCGGTCCGCCTTGGAAAGACGGGTACCATCAATGATCGAAGCATGATTCAACTCATCGGAAACAATCAAATCACCAGCTTGTGTGATGGCCTGAATGACACCGGCATTGCAGTTAAAACCGGACTGAAACAGCATGACTGCCTCTTCTTTTTTAAACTTTGCCAACTCAGCTTCCAACTGCTCATGGATGTCCATGTTCCCAACGATCGTTTTGACCGCACCGGCACCCACGCCATATTTCTCGATGGCTTCGATTGCTGCTTTTTTCAGTCGGGGATGATTGGCAAAACCCAGATAATTGTTAGAACAGAGATTGATGACTTTTTTTCCGTCAATGATGATTTCAGCTTCATTGGCACTTTCAATTACCGGAATTTTCCGGTAAACGCCGTCATCCTTCAGCTGTTGAACCTGCTGATGTAAAAATTGCAAATCATGGACATCCATTAGATTTCCTCCGGATGCGATACCATAAGAACGATCTTTCCGCAGTTTCCGCTTTCCATCAATTCCATTGCTTTCTCAAATTCTTCCAAAGGAAGCTTGTGAGTAATGATTTTATCCAAATGAAGTCTTCCGCTGTCAATCAATGCTTTGACTTGAAACCAAGTCTGATACATCCGCCGTCCGGTAATTCCATGGATCGTCAGACCTTTAAATACGATATTTTTACCGACTTCGATTTCAACCGGTTTTGTAGGAATCCCTAGGATGGAAACCCGCCCACCGTCTTTGACATAATTCAATGCCTGATTCAAAGCAAAACCGCTTCCCGACATTTCACAAACGACATCGACGCCCAATCCATGAGTCAACTCACGTACAACGGATATGACATCGGCGTGTTGCGCATTGATGATATGGTCTGCACCCAACTCTTTTGCCAGATTCAAACGATAGTCATTAATGTCGATGGCGATGACCTTTGAAGCTCCAACGGCCTTAGCTACATCGACCGCCATGATCCCAATCGGACCGACTCCGACGATGGCAACGGTCTTACCAATGATTTCACCCGACAAAACGGTGTGAACGGCATTTCCCAACGGTTCTTGAACACATAAAAGTTCATAAGGTACATTGGGGTCATTTTTAAAGGCATTGATCGCCGGAATTGCAATATACTGTGCAAACGCACCATCCCGGTCAACTCCCAATACTTTCGTATTTTTACAAATATGTGCTTGCCCGGTCAGGCAAAATTCACATAAACCACAGACGATGTGTGTTTCGGCAGAAACGATATCGCCGACGCTTAAGTGATGGACTCTTGAACCGACTTGTACAATTTTACCCGCCAACTCATGACCCATGGTTTGAGGGATTGGAATTCGAGATTGAGCCCAGGCATCCCATTGATAAATGTGTACATCCGTACCGCATACCGAGGTGGCCAGCACTTTTACTAAAATCTCGTCATCGGTTATTTCCGGAACAGGTTTTTCAACCAAGACTGCACCTTTTTTGGGTTCGATTTTACTGATCGTAAGCATTTTGTTTTGCATGTTTTTTATCTCCAACCTATTCTTTGTTATCATTGTACCATAGCCCGCCTGTTTTTCTATTGATTACGAAATGAATATTTCTGTAAGCATTGAAAAGGTTTATTGATTTTTTCAATGAAAAAAACAGCGGAGTTCATCAAAACATATAAGATTGTGATAAACTTAAACCGAGGTGTTTTTATGAATAAAATCGAACGGATTGCGGCTTATATCGAAGAAATCGCACGTGGTAAACATACCATGGAGTTGTATCGCAAATATGAGGAAGATATTCTAAGCGTTGAGGCAGATGAACTGTTCACTTTATTTTTCAATCGTCTAAATCAAGGGGAAACCCCGGATCAGATATTGCTCTATCTAGATCGGTTGATGCATGTGTTTGCTCAGTCACTAAAAACGAAAGAAATGGTGATCAATCCCGATTCATTCATTGATCATATGATCAAAGAGAATTTCGAAATGGCCAACCGATTGGATCAAATTAAGAAGCTTCTTGCCTCAAGTGATTATACAGAAAAGAAGGTCGATCTGATTGAACGCTTCGAAGAACTTCTTGATTTTAATGTACATTACGTCAAAAAGGAGAATATCCTGTTTCCTTATCTTGAAAAATCTGATGAGAGATTTACCGGAGTGTCGATCATGTGGACGTTGCATGATCAAATGCGAAAAACATTAAAAAACATCCTGCAGGGATTAAAAGAGGTTGAATTCAATCAAAAAGCCTTTATAATTGATGTCGGTCGTTATTTTTTTCAGGTGTACGGTTTGATTCAAAAAGAGGAATATATCTTGTATCCAGTCGCCTTGAAAACATTAACAACGCAACAGCACGATCAGATGCGCAAACAGAGCTTTGAGATCGGATTTGCCTTTATTGAAACACCGGCAGAATCAAAAAAAGAGGATTCAATTTTAGAATTTGCGGACTGGATCTATCGAAGTGAAACCGGAGAACTGACGTATGAACAGCTGACTTTGTTTGTCAATGCTCTGCCGGTGGACTGCACTCTGATTGATGAACACAACAAAGTCCGATATTTCACACGACCGAAGGACCGCATTTTCCCGCGTTCACCGGCCATCATCGGCCGTGACGTGCAAAACTGTCATCCGGCGGACAGTGTGGATGTAGTAAACAAAATCATCGAAGCTTTTCGAAATAATGAACGTGATGTCGCGACATTCTGGATCGATATGCGCGGTAAAAAACTTTTAATACAATATTATGCATTGCGAAATACACAAGGGGAGTACAAAGGTACACTTGAAGTCAGTCAGGATATCACCGATATTCAAAAATTAAAAGGGCAGCGTCGATTGCTTCAATGGGAATAGAAGGAGAAGGAAATGGATAACTTAAAGACGATAGCACTAGTAATATTTCTAGGTTTGTATGTGGGATTACTGGTATTTCCTAAATATCGCACATGGATTGCTTTATCTGGAGCCTTCCTGTTTATCGTACTGGGGATTTCTCCTTTGTCATTGGTTACAAATATGATCGATTTCAATGTGTTGATGATGATCGGGGGTACGATGGGGATTGTGGCTTTATTTATCGAATCAAAAATGCCCGCGAAACTTGCCGATATTTTGATTGATAAAATGCCGGATGTCCGATGGGCTGTCATTGTGCTGGCATTATTTGCCGGTGTCATATCAGCGTTTGTCGATAATGTGGCTACTGTACTGATGGTTGCACCGGTCGCAATGGATATTGCCAGAAAACTGAAGATTTCACCGATAAAGATGATCATCGCGATTGCCGTATCATCGAATCTGCAAGGTGCAGCGACGTTGGTGGGTGATACGACATCCATCTTATTAGGCGGTTATGCCAATATGAACTTTCTGGATTTCTTTGTGT
>PGZW01000068.1:0-1710 GCA_002841515.1 Firmicutes bacterium HGW-Firmicutes-19
GCCGGTATCGGTTTCTTTATTGCATTTATCGGTCTTCAAAATGCAGGAATCGTCGTTAACAATGATGCTGTATTGGTTGGCTTAGGTGATTTGACTTCTCCGACCGCATTATTGGCTGTATTTGGTATTCTTGTTACATTTGCATTGCTAGCTCGTAAAATCTCTGCCGGTGTATTCTACGGTTTGGTAATTACGGCTGTTGTTGGTATTGTTGCTGGTTTGTCCGGTGTTGAAGGTATGCCTGCATTACCGACAGCCATCGTTTCTTTCAACTTTGATATGCCTACCTTCGGAGCATTCATCGGTGGTTTTGGTGAATTATTCGCAAGTCCTTCCGCCATTTTGATTATATTTACATTCTTATTTATCGACTTCTTTGACACAGCTGGCACACTGGTTGCTGTTGCCGGCAAAACAAACTTGATTGACGAAAACGGCGAGTTAGTAGATGTTGACAAAGCGTTGATGGCCGATGCTGTTGGTACCGTCGCAGGTGCTGTGTTCGGTACATCGACCGTCACTTCCTATATTGAATCCGCTGCCGGCGTTGGTGTTGGCGGACGAACAGGTTTGACTGCAGTAACAACAGGTTTACTGTTTATCTTATCCATCGTCTTCTTCCCGATTCTAGCTGTTGTTAACGGAACTGTTACCGCTCCTGCGTTGATTGTTGTCGGTGTATTAATGGCTCAACAATTGGGTGGTATTGATTGGGAAGATTTCATTGCTGCTACCAGCGGATTTGTCGCAATCATCACGATGATCTTAGCTTACTCCATCGCTGATGGTATCGCTACTGGCTTTATTACTTACGGTGTCGTTATGGCAGCAAGCGGTAAAGCAAAAGAAGTCAAACCGGTTATCTGGGTCTTGATCGCTATCTTCATTGTTCACTTCATTCTTAAATAACAATTCCCTTAGATTGATTAATCATAACCAAAGCAGGATCACTCCTGCTTTTTTATATGCACCGATATTGTTTGATATCATATTTATCTGACATAGTCTCGAGATGACGATCATTGATGCCTAGATACAAATCTTTATTGCTTCTTAACATTCTTTTCAATATGTCACCAAACCCCGAATCATTCAGTTCGAGGGTTCCAATTTCATCGAGAAACAAAGTTTTAATATTGGGGTCATGCAGTGCTTTCTCAATGATATCAGCTACATAACTCAGTACATGTTTGGAAAAGATAAATCGCTCAAACTCAAAAGACTCATCAAACGAATGATCATAGAATTTCTTGTCATAGATAAACATCAACTCTTCATGGGTGCTCAATCTTTTTAACGCATATCCTATCGTCTTCTTTTCATCGTTATATACTTTCACACACGCAAAACCATCCGCCGCACCCTTCGGCAGATCATTGAACTTTTTGATTAATCGCGTGGTCTTTCCTGAGTCAAAACCCCCTGAGATGAAAAATATTGATCTCATGACATTAAATTACTCGTTGGATAACGATAGCAATGAAAAACAGTAACCACGATTGAGTTGGACTTGGATTCAATGATTTTTGATTTTCCGACAACGCAAGATAACCGCGAATCAAAATCGCATTGAAGAAACTTTCCAATAGCCAAAATCGTAGTGCGACACCCCATCCGTTAGTAACCAATCCGGCCGGAAGCGATAGCTTTGAGATGACTAACATATACCCTAGAAACATACCTCTCCATATCCATCCCATCGCAAAACTA
>PGZW01000068.1:1727-12982 GCA_002841515.1 Firmicutes bacterium HGW-Firmicutes-19
AAGGTAACCGCCAGTGCCTCAACAATCAGTGAAAGAGCAGGGTTTATGACGTAAATCGTCATCAAACCCCCAAAAAGCAAATCGGTAAGTTTGATCGACGCTGCCACAAAAGCAATTTGCAATACAGACATAGGATTTTGAGTCGAATCATAACCCCGATGCATAAATATAAACGCGATGGGAAACATCAGCAATCCCGGCAACCCCGGCAGCGGTATTGAGAAAATGTGTAATACATAGCCCAAGGTCGCTTCTGTTATTCCCCATAAAGCTCCCCAAAAGAGGATAATATTCAGATTTTTCTTCATTGTCTCAACTCCTTTATTAAAAACGCTTCAATAAGATTTAAGGCAACTTTACTTCGATAAATTTTAGTTGAACGAACATCATCGATAGGCACGATTTTATCATCAACCATCATTAGCACTGACTCAATCATCAAATCTAAATCTGACATTTTCGATCCAATGATTTTAGCTTCCACATCTTTCAATCGAATCACGGTCGGTCCACATGATCCTATGGCTATACGAATGTCAGTTACTTGATGTTTGAAAACATCCGCAATCGCAAATACCGAGACTTTTGAAATAGCATTTGCCTTTCGTGTGCCCACTTTACAATAATATGAATGACTATATGTTTTGTTTGGTATGATGATATGAGTTAAAATCTCATCATTTTTCAAACAAGTCGAACCCGGTCCGGTGATAAAATTTTCAATAGCAAACTCTCTTTTACCAACGGTTGACATAACGATGACTTTTGCATTCAAAGCATAGAGCATTGGCAACGTATCTCCTGCCGGAGAAGCATTGCAGATATTGCCCGCAAAAGTACCGATATTACGAATGGCCACCGACCCGATTTGTTCGATAGGCCGCTTATACTCGATGGGTATTCTTTCATCTTGCAGAAATTGAGCATAACTGACAGTGGCTCCAATCGCAATTTCAGAATCACTGATATCGATAGACTTAAGTTCTTCAAGATGACCGATATATAAGACATCCTTAGGAAACTGTGCAGGAGTGCCTGACCAGCTTCGGTATTTGATCATGACATCACTACCCCCGCCATAAACCATAACATCGTTATCTTTTCGTATATGAAGAGCTTCCAACAATGATGCCGGTTTAAATGACCTTACCATAGTCCTTTACCTATTTCTTTTGCCTCAAGAATACCGGCTACAATCATTTGATAGCC
Source organism: Firmicutes bacterium HGW-Firmicutes-19 (assembly GCA_002841515.1). Classification (GTDB taxonomy): domain Bacteria; phylum Bacillota_I; class Bacilli_A; order Erysipelotrichales; family Erysipelotrichaceae; genus UBA2227. The sequence continues at coordinate 2,937 of PGZW01000068.1, forward strand.
CGTGCATCGGCAAAGATTACCTTCAATTCCTTTCATTACTTCCAGAGCGCTTGGATCAGGATTTTCAGATAGCAATGCTTCCGCAGCCAAGACGAATCCAGGTGTACAAAATCCGCATTGCACACTTCCACTCACTTCGAAACCTTTTCTAATAGCTTCGAATCGCTTCGTTTTACGATAACCTTCTAGAGTGAGGATGTGGCAACCATCGACACTCGCAATTGCGATCAAACAGGAGTTAACCAACTTCCCATTCATTAAAACCGAGCAAGATCCACATTCCCCTTCTCCGCATCCTTCTTTGACGGATATCTGGTGAAGATCATCTCGCAGTACATCCAATAGGCGGTTTGAATGTTCAACTTCTACAGATACTTTTTCTTCATTAAGTACAAAATCTATCTTCATAATTGAACCCCCTTCATTATATCTTCCGGAGTTATGGGAATTTTAGTGATATTTGTACCAATGGCCTGTTGAACAGCACATGCCAACGCCGGAGCAACACCGACCAACGGTATCTCCCCCAATCCTCTTGCCCCAAAAGGTCCTATCGTCGATGGATTTTTGACTAGCTTACTATAAATAGGCGGTATATCCAAAGATGAAGGAATAATGTATGTTGTAAATGTATCTTGAGATAACTTGCCTTTTTTTGATTCTAGTACCTCCATCATCGCATATCCTAATCCTTGAACGATACCGCCTTCTATCTGACCTTTCACGATTTTGTCATCGATCGGTATTCCGATATCATAGACCGCCCAAATGCCCTTGACATCTATTTCGTATGTGTCCGCATTGATCTCAACCTCAACAACGTTTGCCCCCCAAGAATAGTCCGGGTAGGCATTACCTTTAAAAATCTGATTATCCCAACGTAAGTGAGAAGGATAGACATAGCTTTGAATGATTTCAAAAGATTCCTCATTCCAACGCTTCTTCATTTCAATTGCGCAATCCTGTAACAACCGCCCGACGATAAGTACTGTCCGCGATGCGACCGTCGGTCCTGAATCCGGGCAATCACGTGAATCCGGGTAGTTATGATGCACATGATCAATCGGTATTTCTAAAGTCGATGATACGATTTTTCGCATGGTCGTTAATACGCCCTGGCCAATCTCTGTGCTGGAAATAAAAATCTCAATCTCTGATTTTTCTTTTTTGATTCGAACCGATGGTTTTATTAATTCTGCTTCTCCGGCTCCGGTAAATCCGCATCCGTGATAGAAAATTGAACATCCTATGCCCTTCAACTTCTCACTTTCAAATCTTAATCTTTTTGATTTGAAATCGGACATAGCTATAACTTCATTGGCAATCAGATCAAGAACGATCGGATCATGGAATGTACCCTGAGTCGATGATGTATCTCCCTGCTTTACAAAGTACTTCCTTCGCAGTTCAATAGGATCTTTCTTCAGCTGCTTAGCAATGTTTTCCATGTGCATTTCAATAGCATAGAATGCCTGAGGTCCGCCAAACCCGCGAAAAGCTCCGGAAACGACATTGTTTGTTGCATAAGCTGTACCCCGAACAAATAGATTTTCAATATTATAACAACCCGCAGCAGCAAATATCGACCGTTGCAATACAACACTGGACAACCCTGCATATGCTCCTCCATCGAGTTTTACATCGATGTCACGGGCGATGATTTCATCGTTTTCATCGAGATAACTTTTAATACTGATGATGGAGGGATGTCGTTTGGATGAACACTGAATATCTTCTTGTCGATCATAAACCAGTTTTACCGGTCGTTTGGATTTGATTGCGGCCAAAGCAGCATGCACTCCTGGGATGGAAGGAAATTCCTCCTTGCCACCGAAAGCTCCTCCGGTGGGCATTTGAATGACTCGAATCCTTGATTCATTCCACCCCAACGCAACTTTTAATGCTTCCACGATATAATAAGGACACTGCATTGAACCTTGGACGCACACTGTGTGTCCGTCATAGGTCGCAACCATTGACTGAGTTTCTAGGTATGCCTGTTCTTGATACCCGGTCTTAAATTCATCCGATATTACTCGTTTTGCACGTCTGACAGAATCATCAAAGTTACCCTTATGATATTCATAATCAACGAAATAAGGTTTATTATTGAAAATGAATGGAGCACTGCAGGTTTCAGCTTCTTCTATGCTTAATATCGGTTGAATGATCTGATACTCAATGCTGATGTTATTCATGATTTCTAAAATGACTCTTTTCTCTGGCCCGACCACAAGCAAAATCGGTTCACCGATATAATTGACTTCATCAACCGCGAATACCGGCTGATCTTCAAATACGACCGGAACAATGTTTTTTGCCGGGATATCGTGATGATCAACGATAAAATAACCTTTGGGCAGTGGTGGTAGTTGTAATGACAGAATTTTTGCCCGAGAAACCTTCGAACGAAAAGTTTTTGCAAAGATCATCCCTTCAGGATGAAAGTCAGGTGTGTAAATAGCTTTCCCTTGTATTTTATCTTCAAAATCATAGCGCTTGATGGATTCACTGATCTTACTCATATTTACCCTCCTTTTTGGAAACATAATGTATTGCGGCTTGGTAGTCTTCGAAAGTATCGATGTCCATAAGGATTTCAGGGCTTTCAACATCAATCAGTCGATGTGAGTGTTGTTGGATGAATGACCTTAATGAGGAATCCTCGGGTTCACGGATAAGTCGTTGAATCACTGATTTGCTTAAGCGAACTGGATGACCCTGCTGATTGTTATAGGATGGTATCACGATATCCTCTTTGCATTGAGACATTTTCAGATACACTTCAGTGCTGACAAAGGGGCAGTCTGCGGGCAACAAAAAGGCATGTTCTTCTTTCACTTGGGATACTCCCGTAATGACGGATGAAAACATGCCTTTCCGATGATTTGGATTATATATGATTTCAACTCTTTCGATATCTTGTATATGTTCAGTGATATCCTTGTTGCGATGGCCGGTTACAACGAAAACTCGAGATACAAATGGCAACATTGAAAAAATGCTTTGCCTCAGAATGGATTGACCATTCAATGGTAAAAGTAGTTTCAAATAGGGTGACATCCGATCGGATTGTCCCGCAGCAATGATAACACCTTCTGTACACATAGACACTCCCCCTTTGAAGTGACAAAATTTGTGGACAAAAAACGCACGCAACATGTGCTACTTTTACATGGATGATTTTCTTGTTTTGTTAATTTTATTATATTCCTGTTACACACAAATAACAATCTGTCTTAATCGGATTTCTTTTTGATAGCGGATTATGCGATTAGCAGTTCATTTCTATAATAGAGTGTTGTTGCACTAAAGGTATCTCCATCTTCCAAATCCCCAGCAGCAAAGCCTTTTTTAAACCACCGGACTCTTTGTTCTGAAGTACCGTGAGTAAAGTTGTCAGGCGTCACCCGACCTTGAGTCTGTTCTTGTATCCTGTCATCTCCGACAGCTCCGGCCGCATTGATGGCTTCCTGTAAGTCACCTTCCTCAAGATAACCCATGCCTTGAATGTGGTGCGCCCACACTCCGGCCATGTAGTCTGCTTGTAATTCAAGTCGTACTGACAACTGATTAAACTCCGTCGTGCTGACCTTTGTACGCATATCATAAAATTCCTCCAAGATTCCCAGTTGGTATTGAATGTGATGTCCAACTTCATGGGCAATGACATAAGCCATCGCAAAATCTCCGGGTGCATTGAATCGCGTTTTTAGGTCTTTATAGAAAATCAAGTCAATGTATATCGTCTGATCGGCCGAGCAGTAGAACGGTCCGATATTTGAAGAAGCGGTACCACATCCGGAATTCGTGGTATCTCTGTAAAGTACCAGTTTCGCCGGTTTATAAACTTTATCATATTCCGCAAACACTTTCTTCCAGACGACTTCCGTATCAGCCAAAACAACCGACACAAACTCTCCCATCTCTATTTCTTCAGCTGTTAAAGGATCATTATTGCTTGATCCTCCGTTAAACAAATTACCTAACAAGGCACTGGGATCACCGGTAATAAGAGTGTATATAAGCAAAACCGCAATCCCTACACCACCGATAGCTGTTTTACTGCCACCGATGCGACGATCAGTTACGTTTCCGCTCGTTGTTCTTCCTTTCCATTTCATATCAAAAACCTCCTAGAACACAGGATGCTCTATAGTTTCATTATAGCACTAAACCTTCCACATTATTTTTTTATAAATATAGTCGAATCTTCGAGTCACTCGTGACTGTTATTGAGTGAAACAATCCTCCTTAATATCTGAGAATCATACATCCTGCCTTTTAAAGAATCTGCATCGGAAATAACCGAATCATCCAAATCAAAATACTTCGAAATCTTCGATAGCGTCCTTTGATACAGTGGATCTTGCAGGATCACATCTTTATGATGTGCAATGGCGTCGAAGTATAAAAGGATCAGCGCAGGGATAAATTCAAAGCATGATGACTCGATCCAAAAGTCCACTTTTTCAATAGGTGGATAATACTTTTGTAACAATTTTTCGATCGTTAAGAAGCCATCGTTGCCGGATTTCCATATATCTACAAATACATAGTCAAACCCTTGAATGAATTTTTCATTAAAATAATCAAAAGCATCACCTTCAATTATTTCTATTTTCTCTATTTGCGGAAACTGAGGAAGAATGTATTGATTAAATATTTCTATAACGCTTGAAGACTTTTCAATGATCGTCACCGATTTTACATTGGGATTCAACATTGCCATATACACAAAATAACCGATTCCAAGACCGAAAGTCAAAACATTACCCGAAGCCTTTTTAGCATAGGGGTCTATCGTGTAGGATTCAGATGGAGCATCAAGCATCCACACATCATCATTCTGCCATAGCACTGCCGCCTTAAACGGCTGATCCAATGCACGTAGTTGCATCCAGTCGTTGAGTTCCCGGTTTTTATCAAAAATTATGCCAGAAACGTTGAAAAGTTGGTTGGCCGGCAATAATTCTGATGAAAAGCGAAATTCTTCGTTCTCAATTTTGTCGAGTCGGATATTGGAATTGTATGGACTTAACATAAAATCTTGAGACTTAATAAATAGAGACGGCCAATTCTCTTCCGGTCCTTGGAATTCTTCAAATCCAGCCTTACCCATCTGACGTTGAATATATTTCTCATTTTTTGTAGTTACTTTCGCATCCAAAAAACGATTTTTACTTTCATTCTTTATATTACTCATACATCTCCGTAAGAAACGGTCGATTTCAGGTGATCGTTGAATTTTCATTAATATGCTCCTTGCAAGATACATTCATTTTAACACACGTTGTAATTCATTATCAGATGATTCTTCATTGATGGATCATATACCCGGGATTGATTGCTCATTAAAAAAGACCCGGATTGATTCTCCGAGTCTGTTATATGGACTACTTATTTGTATGAAGCAATGAATGCATCTACTTCCGTGTCCGTAGGTAAGGAAGGTTGTGCCCCAACTTTTAATGTACTTAACGCTCCAACTGCATTTGCGTATTTCGCGGATGCGACAATATCCTTTGTTTCAGCATATTTTTTTGCCAGTGCGCCGGTAAATGCATCGCCAGCAGCTGTCGGGTCAAGTGCAACCACTTTATATGGAGGAATTAACTCATCGACTCCTTCACCATAAATGTATGAGCCGCGATCTCCAAGTTTTAAAGCAACATATTTACATTCATTACGCTGATGCAAAACCTTAGCTGCAGCTCTGCATGTGTCTAAATCCGCCGGATAAATGCCTGTCAGTGCTTTCGTCTCAGTTTCATTCGGTGACAGAATCGTCAACCCCTTAAGTTGTTCCAGTGGATATTCTTGAGCCGGACCGGCATCCAGAACCGTAATGACACCTTTCTTTTGCGCCAATTTGACAGCAGCGATATTGGCTTCCAGAGGGATTTCCAATTGTAATAACAGAGCATCAAAGTCTTCTTCAAATACTTCTTCCAATCCTTCCGGAGTCGTTTCCATGTTAGCACCCGGACAGATAACTAAACGGTTTTTCCCGCCTTTTTCAAGCAGAATTACTACGAATCCACTGTGTGAACCTTCTTTCATCTTCAGATTCTTCGTATCGATGCCTTCTGAAGATAGCATGTTGACCAAGACGTCTCCATTGGCATCATTCCCCAATGTACCAAAAACTGAAACCTTTGCGCCAAGACGAGATGCAGCTACTGCCGCATTGGATCCTTTGCCCCCGCAAGCATTCCCATAGATTGCGCCAAGAACACTTTCGCTCAATTCAGGCGCTCTGTCCATAGTTAAAATAAGATCCATCATAACACTACCTACCATTAGAATTTTTGTTTGCATGTATTTGCCTCCTTTGACAATACTTCACTCAAATAGTAGCATTCTGTTTTTCAAATAACAATGAAATCTATGTGAAATCAACGTCCTTGTTAACAAATTGTATAGAATAGCAAACAACACCCATATAACTCACAACTTGGGCATATGATTGGATATTAATTCGAATTCGAAATATAATTTGACTATAAACAAAGGAGACACGTATTATGAATCAACTTAAAGGAATCCACCATGTCACTGCCATTACCAGCAGTGCAGAGAAAAATTATGAATTTTTTACCAATGTATTGGGAATGAGGCTGGTTAAAAAGACGGTCAATCAGGATGATATCAACACCTACCACCTGTTCTTTGCGGATGATCGCGGCAGTGCCGGAACAGATGTTACTTTTTTCGATTTTCAAGGATCCGCCAAAGCAGTTAAAGGGAATAATGAAATTTCCAGGATTGGTCTTCGGGTCAAAGATGATGCCTCATTAAAATATTGGGTAAAGCGCTTTAATCATTATCATGTCAAACATGAAGAAATCAGAGACTTATTTGGCAGAAAGGTTCTTTATTTCAGTGATTTTGATGATCAGGAATATGCCTTATTCTCAGATGAAAACAATATCGGTATCGGCTCGGGGACACCATGGCTCAACGGTCCTGTTCCGGTAGAATTCGGTATAACCGGATTAGGCCCGATATATTTTAGAGTCAATAATGTTGAACGTATGGAGTTGATTTTAAAGGAAGTCATGATGATGCAATATTCATCAAATGAAGGAAGTTATCACTTGTTTGAAATGGGTGAAGGCGGTAATGGTGCAAGTGTCATTCTTGATGAACAATCATCCTTACGCTCGGCTCAACAGGGTTTTGGTGGCGTTCATCACGTAGCTTTTAGAATCGAAGATAGAGCCGAGTTGGATCAATGGATTGAACGATTGAACTCATTTAAAGCCGGACACTCCGGATTTGTTGATCGCTTTTACTTCAAATCCTTGTATACACGACTTTACCCGGGAATCTTATTTGAATTCGCGACGGAAGGTCCAGGATTCATTGATGATGAAGAGCCCTATGAAACCTTAGGAGAACTATTGGCATTGCCTCCGAAATTCCGTAACCGTCGGGACTATATTGAATCCCTCGTCCGTCCAATCGATACCGTTCGCAGTACAAAAGTATTTGAGAAGGAGTATTTCGATTGAAAAACGATCTTAAAACACTAACCATATTGCTTCGAGCTACCAATTTTATCCAGGAGAAAATAAAGGAAGATGTTTCGAAGTATGACTTGAACTTATCAGAGTTTGGAGCCCTTGAGGTACTATACCACAAAGGACCTCTCCCTGTTCAAGCGATTTGCGAGAAAGTGCTGATCGCTAATTCCAGTATGAGCTATGTCATTGAGAATCTGATAAAGACACAACTTATTGATAAAATAAAAGATCCGAGTGATCGTCGAATCCATATCGTTCATTTAACGGATAAAGGAATTATGTTGTTTGACGAAGTATATCCTAAACACCTAGCACATATGCGTTCTGTAATCGATGTACTCGATGAGAATGAAGAAAAAGAATTACAGAGTTTACTAAAGAAATTGGGCATACAATAGAAAAAGAGCGGGAGCTCTTTTTTAATGAGAAAAGGGCTTTCGCCCTTTATGATTATTCAATATTAAACTGACCGAAAGCAATGACATCCCCGTGTTCGGACATCATTTTCTTCTCGTAACGATACAAACCTTTTGGCAGTGTATTGTAGTAGAATGATAGGTCCAGACCACCATCGATTATTTCTCCCGGGTTTAGTACATAAGCAATCATAATAAATGCCATTTCTTCTTTCATTTCAACTTCTACCCACTTAGCTCCATCATAATGTAATAAGGTGAACATCAATCCATAGAAATATGCATTTTGTGTATTATTCTTAATCGTAAACTTCAGTGGAACAGTTTGATCGGTTACTACGGTGTTTTCAAGTTCTAGATATACCGGAATAACCTTATCATTATCCGCCAATTCTGAGTTGTTTAGATTGCCTGCCGCAGCCGAACAACCGGTAAGCACAAGCAATATGGATAACATGGCAATAAATGTTTTGAGTTTCATAGAGTCTCTCCTTTGAACCCTATTATAGGGTAAACTTGTGCAATTTCCATAATTTTATGACAAGATGCATTTGGATGGTTGCAAGTTGCAATGAAATTTTTCTCAGTCAATTTATTTTTGGCAGATAATCTTTTAGATGCATAATTGCCTAATTGAGCTGCTTTAGTCATCTATCAGGAATTGAGTTATGTTTTTATGAATAATTCCATCCGAAGAGAAATCCACCTCATCCATAGATATAACGAATTTTGGATAGGAATCACTAACACGCTGATAAACACCGAACTCTCTCTCACGCGTTTTAGGTGATTCGAGCTTATAACTAACTTGATAATACTCTTTATATTCTTGTTTTACAGCCACAAAATCAATTTCATATTGGTCGACTTTTCCTATATATACTTGAAATCCGCGTCGAATCAGTTCAATGTAAACAATGGTTTCCAGAATTAACTCAATAGATTTTGTGTTATTTCCAACCATAGCTTCTCTAAAGCCAACATCAGCAATAAAGTATTTCTCCTCCGTTTTCATGATTGATTTTCCAAGAATATCATATCGAGGTGCTTTATATACTATAAATGCACTTACGAGAATATTTATATAGTTTAACACCGTATCCACAGTAACCGAAACATGTTGAGACTTAAGATATTTGGATATAGATAAAGCGGAGAAAGTCATAGAGGTATTGGAACAGAGATATATGATGAGTTTTTCAAGTACAACTGTATTTCTGATTGAATATCGTTGTATTACATCTTGTAGCACTGCTGATCGAAAGCTATCTCTAAGAACCGTCATGGAAGACTCATATTCTAGATTAAATACAGATATTGAAGGTAGTCCTCCAAACACGAGATAATCTTTAAGTTGTGCGTTTTTATGAACTTGTAAAAACTCTCTATATGAAAACGGGTGAACAAGAATTTCCACATAGCGACCGGCCAAAAAAGTAGATAATTCTGAAGAAAGCAAATCTGCATTGGAACCAGTGATATAGATGTCAAATGCATTCATTGCATGAAGACCGTTAACCGCCTTCTCCCACTCGCTGACCCTGCCTACTTCATCTAGAAAAATATATAAACTTCCCTTTTTACCTTTAGCCCAATCTAGAACCACTTCAGTCAATTTTTGATATTCATTGATATGAAAGTTTTCTGGCAACTCAAAGTTGATCTTTAGTACATGATCCACTGGTATGCCTTGTTCATATAATCTTTGGATAAATAAATCCAATAAAACCGACTTTCCACTCCGACGTAAGCCCGTGATAACCTTGATAAAAGGCTTGTCCTTATAGTTATTCAAAAGTATTTGATATTTCTCTCTCTGTAACATCATGTTCACCTCTATTTCGATTATATTCGAAATAGAGGCAATAATCAAGTTATATTTCGACTGTAATCGAAAGACAGCAGAATATAAAAAATAAAAGCACTTTCGTGCTTCAAAATCAATGGTGCGCGTGAAGGGACTCGAACCCCCATGGTTGCCCGCTAGATCCTAAGTCTAGTGCGTCTGCCAATTTCGCCACACGCGCAGTGCCAATTTATTATAACAACAACTGGCATTGAAATCAAGACTTCACTTCATCTTGATTCATAACAAATCGCA